>DATLYF010000181.1:0-12952 GCA_035575095.1 Candidatus Competibacteraceae bacterium | reverse complement strand
CCGCCAGCAGCAGGCCGAACAGCAGCAGCATCGGCCACAGCCGTTGCCCGCGCAGCCATCGCCGATCGTTCACAGCGGCCATCGGTACCAGTCGCTGGCCAGTCGCCAGTCCGCGGAGAAATAAGCCACCGGTCGCAGCGGCGCCGGCAGCGCTTC
This sequence comes from Candidatus Competibacteraceae bacterium, assembly GCA_035575095.1. Taxonomy (GTDB): domain Bacteria; phylum Pseudomonadota; class Gammaproteobacteria; order Competibacterales; family Competibacteraceae; genus DATLYF01. Next base: position 12,796 of record DATLYF010000181.1, on the reverse strand, counting down.
GATATCCAGGCTCACCCGCAGGCGCCCATAGTACTGCCCGCCGGGTTCCAGCAGGCTGCTGTCGAGCAGCGGAAAATCGCGTATCCGCCCCAGGTAGTCGGTGGCGGTGCCCAGGGTGGGAAAGCCCTTGCGCTCGCCGCTGTTGAGGTTGCTCACCAGATATTGTCCTGACAGGGCGTGATATTCCAGGCGATAGCGTTGCCGCAGACTGGCCTCGGTGACGTCCCACAGCCAGTCGCGGCGGCGGCGCACCTCCATCTCCAGCTCCACGGTGATGGGCACGCCGTTGCGCATGGCCTCCAGGTTGGCCTCGCTCAGACCGTACTCGATATCGGCGTCGAGGCGGTAGACGCCTTGCTCCAGATGGGTGCTGACCCGCTGCACCAGGAAACCGCGCGCCCAGACCATGCCCGCCGCCAGCACCAGCAGCAGCAGCAGGGGCAGCAGACGGCAGACGTGCACCTCACGCATCCCCCCCCTCCCCGGCCTTGCGCAGACATGCGTAGTAGAAACCGTCCATGCCGTGCATGCCGCTCAAGATCTGGCGACCATAGGGACGGGGCAGCCCCCAGGTGGCGGCGATGGGCTGCTCCCGCGCCTCCGGATGGGCGGTGAGAAAATCGGCCACCACCTGTTCGTTCTCCTGCCGCAACACGGAGCAGGTGGCGTAGAGCAGCACACCGCCCGGTCGCAGCAGTGGCCACAAGCGCTCCAGCAGGGTGCGCTGGGTGGCGGACAGGCGCGCGATGTCGGCTTCCTGGCGCAGCAGCTTGATGTCGGGATGGCGGCGGATCACACCGGTGGCGGAACAGGGCGCATCCAGCAGGATGCGGTCGAAGGGCCGGCCGTCCCACCACTGCTCCGGCCGTAGTCCATCGCCCGCCAGCAGGGTGGCAGACAGACCCAGCCGCGCCAGGTTCTCCGCCACTCGGGCCAGGCGCGTGCTGTCGATGTCCAGGGCCACCAGTTCGGCCAGCCCCGGTTCGCGCTCCAGGATGTGACAGCTCTTGCCGCCCGGGGCGGCACAGGCATCCAGCACCCGCTGCCCGGGCGCCAGCTCCAGCAGCCCGACGGCGAGCTGGGCGGCGGCGTCCTGCACCGACACCCGCCCGGCGGCGAAGCCGGGCAGATCGGCCACCTCGCACGGCACGACCAGGGTCACGGCATCCTCGGCCGCAGCCACCGCCTGGGCCTCGATCCCCGCCGCCGTCAGTTCGGCCAGATAGTCGGCACGGCTGCTGCGGCGGCGGTTGACGCGCAGGGTCAGGGGCGGATGACGGTTGCCGGCCGCCACCATGTCTTGCCAGTGCTCGGGCCAGTCCGCCTGCAGTCGGGCCAGCAGCCAGCGCGGATGGGCATGGAGCGCTTGCGGATCGCCGCCGAGTTCGGCCAGCAGCGCCTCGCGGCGGCGCAAAAAGGCGCGCAGCACACCATTGACCAGCCCCGCCGCCCAGGGCTTGCCGAGGCGGCGGGCGGTGGCCACGCTCTCGGCCACGGCGGCGTAGTCGGGAATGCGCAGGTGCAGGAGCTGATACAGGCCGAGCAACAGCAGTGCTTCCACCGCATGCTCGCCGCAGCGCAGCGGGCGCTCTAGCAGCCGCCCGAGCAGCGCCTGCAATTGCGGATACCAGCGCAGGGTGCCGTAGCAGAGTTCGGCAAGCAGGGCGCGGTCGCGCTGTGCGGTCCGCGGCAGCGCTGCCGGCAATAGTTGACTCAGCGAGCCGCCCGCGCCCAGCACCTGCGCCAGCACCTCCACCGCCACCTGGCGCACCGGCGCGCAGCGGGGAGCGGGGCTGCCGCTGGCAGCGCGGGCCGGACGGCGCGAGTCGCGCTTCATGGCACCCCCAGCGTCAGCCCGGCGAGCGGGTAGGCATTGGCAAAATCGGCGGCGACCAGCGGCCGTTTGCCAGGCAGTTGCAGTTCGGTCAGGCGCAGTACGCCATCGCCGGTGGCCACATCAACGCCGTCCCGGGATTGGGCCAGCACCCGGCCGGGCGGGGCACTGCCGCTGTCGGCCCCGCCCAGAACGCGGGCGCGCCAGACGCGCAGCACTCGCCCATCGGGCAGCACGGTCTGTGCCACCGGCCAGGGATTGAAGGCGCGCACCTGGCGTTCCAGCTCCAGCGCGGGACGGCGCCAGTCCAGCTCGGCCTCGGCCTTGTCCAGCTTGGCGGCGTAGCACACCCCACAAGCGGCCTGGGGCTCGGCCATCAGCCGCCCTTCCGCCAGGGCTGGCAGCACCTCGACCAGGGTGCGCGCGCCCAGCTCCGCCAAACGATCGTGCAATTCGCCGGCGCTCATGCCGGGCTCGATGGGACAGCGCGCCGTGGCCAGCACCGGCCCGGTATCCAGCCCCTCCTCCATCTGCATGATGCTCACCCCGGACTCGCTGTCGCCGGCCAGGATGGCGCGCTGGATCGGCGCCGCACCGCGCCAGCGCGGCAGCAGCGAGGCGTGGACGTTGACGCAGCCGAGCCGCGGAATGTCCAGCACCGCCCGGGGCAGGAGCAGGCCGTAAGCCACCACGATCATCAGATCCGGGCGCAGCGCCGCCAACTCGGCCTGGGCGGCGGGATCGCGCAGGGTCCGCGGCTGGTGCACGGCGATGCCGTGGGCCTGGGCGCACTGCTTGACCGGGCTGGCGCTGAGCCTGCGGCCGCGGCCGGACGGGCGGTCGGGCTGGGTGTAGACCGCCACCGGGACCTGCCCGGCGGCGATCAGAGCGGACAGGGTGGGGACGGCGAACTCGGGCGTGCCGGCGAAAACGATGCGCAGCGCTGCAGCCATGGTGCTAGAACGGAACCTGGGAGCGGGTCAAGTGGCGCGCCCGGCGGCGCGCCACGGCGAAGAATCGGAGCGGATGCCCGCCTCAGCGGGCGCGGGCAGTCTCGTGGCGCTCCTGCTTCTCCAGCTTCTTGCGGATACGGTCGCGCTTGAGAGAGGAGAGATAGTCGACGAACAGCCTGCCATCCAGGTGATCGATCTCGTGCTGGATGCACACCGCCAGCAGACCGCCGGTTTCCAGTTCGAAGGGCTCGCCGTTGCGGTCCATGGCAGCCACCCGCACCCATTCGGCGCGGCGCACGGTCTCGTAGAAGCCCGGCACCGACAGACAGCCTTCGTCCATCTCCTCCTCGCCGCGCTTCTCCAGGATGGTGGGATTGATCAGCACCAGCGGCTGGTTCTTCTCCTCGGAGACGTCGATGACGACCACCCGCTTGTGCACGTTCACCTGGGTCGCCGCCAGGCCGATGCCGGGCGCTGCGTACATGGTCTCGAACATATCGTCGACCAGTCGGCGGATGCCCTCGTCCACGGTATCGACCGGCACCGCCTTCTTGCGCAGGCGTGGATCGGGGAAGTGCAGGATGTCGAGTTTGGCCATAGATGTCGGGTACCCCGCTGCAAATCCAGGTTTTACCTGGGGTTACGCTGAATCCGGATGATACAGGAAAGCGTTGCGCAGCCGCTACACTTTGCGCAGTACATATGACCGATTACACTGTCGGCAAGTGCCCGCCCAGGATAAAGAAATGACAACAACCAAGCGCCTCCGTCCTCGCCACCGCACCGTCCTGCTGCTGACCGCCATCGCCGTGCTGAGCAGCGGTTGCACCCAGGCACGCATGGAGACCGGCAAGCCGGGCAGCAACGCGGCCGCCACCCCGCAAAATCCGCCGCCCCTGGTCGCCGCCAGCCAGCCGGCGGTGCCGCCCAAGCTCAAGGCCGGCCATCCCCAGCGCTACACCGTGGTCCCCGGCGATACCCTGTGGGGCATTGCCGAGCGCTACCTCAAAGACCCTTGGCGCTGGAAGGAGATCTGGCGGCAGAACCCGAACATCCGCAACCCGGACCTGATCTACCCCGGCGACGTCCTCGAACTCTATTACGAGGACGGCGCACCGCGCTTGCGCGTGGCCGAGCGCCGCCCGGGCGAGCGTCCCACCGTCAAGCTCTCCCCCCAGGTGCGGGTGGAGCAGGCCACCCGGCCCATCCCCACCGTGCCGCGCGAGGCCGTCGCCGCCTACCTGGAGCGCTCCAAGGTGATGAGCAAGGCGGAGTGGGAGAAGGCACCTTACCTGCTGTCCGGTCTGGACGAACACATCAGCTACGTCACCGGCGAGCGCACCTACGCCCGCGGCGCCATGTTCGACCATCCCATCTACCAGATCTACCGGCCCGGCAACGAGTATCGGGATCCGGTGAGCCAAAAGCCGCTCGGCTATAACATGGTCTACATCGGCGAGGCGCGGGTCGAAGAGGATGGCGATCCCGCCAGCCTGACGCTGACCGCCGTGGAGCGCAACGCCCTGCCCGGCGACCGCCTGTTCCCGGTAGAGGGTGAGGAGGAGACGCTCTACCAGTACCAGCTGCGCCCGGCGCCGGTGGACACCGAGGGTCAGATCCTCGAGGTGCTGAACGGCGAGTTCCTCATCGGCCGCTATCACACCGTGGTGGTCAATCTGGGTGAGGCGGACGGCGTCGAACCCGGCCATGTGCTCAAGGTGCTCAACCAGGGCGACTACGCCAAGGACCCGTTCAGCGGCCAGCAGGTGCGCCTGCCCGATGAACGCGCCGGCCTGCTGATGATCTACAAAGTATTCGACAGCGTCAGCTACGGCCTGATCATGGAAGCCAACCGCCCGATCCGGCCCTACGATCGGGTGGTCGATCCCAGCGCTTGAACGCCATCTCCCAGGACCCACGCCCCTGGCTGGCCCTCTGGCGTTGCCCCGGCATCGGCCCGGCGCGCTTCCTCGGGCTGCTGGAGCGTTACGCCGAGCCGGCGGCGGTGCTGGCCGCGCCCCGCGCCGAGCTGGCCGCCTTCGGTCTGCCCGAGGCGGCGCTGGACTGGCTGGCGGCCCCGGACTGGGCCGCGGTGGAGCAGGACCTGGCCTGGCTGGCCAAGCCGCGCAACCATCTCATCCACTGGCGCCACCCCGACTATCCGGCGCTGCTGCGGCAGATCCCCGATCCGCCGCCGCTGCTGTTCGTGCACGGCAATCCGGCCTGCCTGAGCCTGCCGCAGCTGGCCGTGGTCGGCAGCCGCCACCCCACCCCGGACGGCCGCCGCAACGCCCGCGAGTTCGCCGCCCATCTGGCTGCCAATGGTCTGCTCATCGGCAGCGGCCTGGCCTTGGGGATAGACAGCGAAGCTCACCAAGGCGCACTGGAGGCGGGCGGACTGACCCTGGCGGTGATGGGTACCGGCCCCGATCGCATCTACCCGGCCCGGCACCGCGAGCTGGCCTACGCCATCGCCGAGCGCGGCGCTCTGGTCAGCGAGCTGCCGCCCGGCACCCCGCCCCTGGCCGAGCACTTCCCGCGCCGCAACCGCATCTTGAGCGGCCTGTCTCTGGGCGTGCTGGTGGTGGAGGCGGCCCTGCAGAGCGGCTCACTGATCACCGCGCGCCTGGCCGCCGAGCAGGGCCGCGAGGTATTCGCCATCCCTGGCTCCATCCATAACGCCCTGGCGCGCGGCTGCCACGCCCTGATCCGTCAAGGCGCCAAGCTGGTGGAAACCGCCCAGGATATCCTCGAGGAACTGGGCGCCCTGGCCCGGGCGACGCTGCCCCCGGAAGCCGCTGCCGGCGCCGCTGCCGAAGCGGTGCCGGAACTGGACGCCGACTACCGCGAACTGTTAGCACAGATGGGCGATGCGCCGGTCTCCGTGGACCTTTTGGTGCAGCGCACCGGATTGACGGCCGAGGTGGTTTCCTCCATGCTGCTGATATTGGAATTGCGGGGTTATGTGTGCGCCGCGCCCGGTGGGTTTTACTCCCGCCTACGACCTGGGTAAGCTGAATGAAAGAAGACGTTTTGGACGTCCTGATGTATCTGTTCCAAAACTACATCGACGAAGACACAGAGCTGCACAGCGACCGTGCCTCCATGGAATCGGAGCTGCTGGAAGCCGGTTTCCCCACCCGCGAAGTGAACCGCGCCTTCGAATGGCTGGACGGGCTGGCGGCCCGGCGCGAGACGCCGGTACGGGTGTTTGCCGCCGAGCGCTCGTTTCGCATCTTCACCGCCCAGGAGTGCGCGCGCATGGACTTGGAGTGCCGCGGCTTCCTGCTGTTCCTGGAGCAGATTGGTATCCTCAGCGCCGAGACCCGCGAGCTGGTGATCGACCGCATCATGGCCCTGGAGACCGAGGAGATCGATCTCGACCAGCTCAAGTGGATCATCCTGATGGTGCTGTTCAACCAGCCCGGTCAGGAGGAGGCCTATGCCTGGATGGAAGATCTGCTATTCGAGGAAGCGACCAGCTTCCTGCATTGACGTCCGGCCCTCTCCCATCACCCCGACCGCGCACGGCGGCTCAGCGCAGGCTGACCGCCGGTCGTTTTTTTGACCCGCCGCTCCTGCTTGCAGATTGGGTACTATGAGCAAGAACCTGGTCATCGTGGAATCGCCGGCGAAGGCCAAGACCATCAAGAAATACCTGGGCAAGGATTTCGAGGTGCTGGCCTCCTACGGCCATGTGCGCGACCTCGTGCCCAAGGAGGGGGCCGTAGACCCGGACCGCGACTTCGCCATGCGCTACGAGGTCATCGACAAGAACGCCCGGCACGTGGCCGCCATCGGTAAGGCGCTGGCCCAGGCCGACGCCCTCTATCTGGCCACCGACCCGGACCGTGAGGGCGAGGCCATTTCCTGGCACCTCTTGGAGCTGCTCAAGGACAAGCTCAAGGACAAGCCGGTGCGCCGCGTGGTGTTCCACGAGATCACCCAGCGTGCCATCCAGGAGGCGATCCGCCAGCCCCGCGACCTGTCCATGGATCTGGTCAACGCCCAGCAGGCGCGCCGCGCCCTGGACTACCTGGTGGGCTTCAACCTGTCGCCGCTGTTGTGGAAGAAAATCCGCCGCGGGTTGTCCGCCGGCCGCGTGCAGTCGCCGGCACTGCGCATGATCGTCGAGCGCGAGGAGGAGATCGAGCGCTTTAAGCCTCAGGAATACTGGACCCTGCTCGCCGACAGCGAAAAAGACGGCCAGGGTTTCAGCGCCAGGCTTGCCCTCTACCGTGGCGAGAAGATCGGCCAGTTCAGCGTCACCGACGGCCACACGGCCAAGACCATCGAGAAGGCCCTGCTCCAGGCCGCCCAGGGCCGGCTGCGCGTGCTCAAGGTGGACAAGAAACAGCGCAAACGCAATCCGGCGCCGCCCTTCACGACCTCCACCCTACAGCAGGAGGCCGCGCGCAAGCTCGGCTTCTCCGCCAGCCGCACCATGCGCACCGCCCAGCAGCTCTACGAGGGCGTAGACATCGGCGAGGGCAGCGTCGGTCTCATCACCTATATGCGTACCGACTCGGTCAACCTGGCCCAGGAGGCGCTGGACGAGATCCGCACCCTGATCCGGCAGCGCTACGGCGCCCACAACCTGCCGCACCAGGCCCGCCACTTCAAGACCAAGGCCAAGAACGCCCAGGAGGCCCACGAGGCCATCCGCCCCACCTCGGCGCTGCGGGAACCGGAAGCGCTCAAGGGCAAGCTCGGCGCCGACCAGTACAAACTCTACGAGCTGATCTGGAAGCGCACCATCGCCTGCCAGATGATCCCGGCCACCCTGGACACCGTGGCGGTAGACCTGGCGGTGGGCGACGAGTCCAACCTGTTCCGCGCCACCGGCTCCACCATCGCCGACCCGGGCTTCATCGCCGTCTACCAGGAGGGACTGGACGATGCCGCCGGCGAGGATGAAGAGAGCCGCATCCTGCCGCCCCTGGCCGCGGGCGAGTGGGTGCTCCTCAGGGGCATCCGCAGCGAGCAGCACTTCACCGAGCCGCCGCCGCGCTACTCCGAGGCCAGCCTGGTCAAGGCCCTGGAGGAGTACGGCATCGGCCGCCCCTCCACCTATGCCGCCATCATCTCCACCCTGTTGCAGCGCGAATATGTGGTGCTGGACAAGCGCCGCTTCGTGCCCACCGACGTGGGGCGTATCGTCAACCGCTTCCTCACCCAGCACTTCACCCAGTACGTCGACTACGACTTCACCGCCCGGCTGGAGGATGCGCTCGATGCGGTATCCCGCGGTGAGAAGGACTGGGTGCCACTGATGGGCGAGTTCTGGGAGCCGTTCAAGTCCTTGGTCGAGGACAAAGAGAGCAGCGTCTCACGCAGCGAGGTGACCAGCGAAACCCTGGATGAAGCCTGCCCCAAGTGCGGCAAGCCGCTGGCCATCCGCCTGGGCAAACGCGGCCGTTTCGTCGGCTGCACCGGCTATCCGCAGTGCGACTACACCCGCAATCTGGAGGGCGAAGCTGAAACCGAAGCTGCCGCCGAGCCGGAAGTGGTGGAAGGCCGCAACTGCCCCAAGTGCGGTTCCACCCTGCTCATCCGCAGCGGTCGCTACGGCAAGTTCATCGGCTGCAGCAACTACCCCAAGTGCAAGTACATCGAGCCGCTGGAAAAACCCAAGGACACCGGCGTCACCTGCCCGGAGTGCCGCAAGGGCCGGCTCATCGAGCGCAAGTCCCGCTACGGCAAGCTGTTCTATTCCTGCTCCAGCTATCCGGAGTGCAAGTACGCGGTGTGGAACCCGCCGATCGACGAGCCCTGCCCTAAGTGCAACTGGCCGATCCTTACCCTGAAGACCACCAAGCGGCGCGGCACCGAGAAGGTCTGTCCGCAGAAGGCATGCGGCTACAGCGAGCTGGTGGACGAGGCCGCGGCCGACGTCGCCGAGTGACCAGACCATGAGCTTCCTGCACATTAAGACTGCTGTCCGGGTGGTGCACGCCGGCGGCCTGATCGCCTACCCTACCGAGGCGGTGTATGGCCTTGGCTGCGATCCCGGCGATGCCACAGCGGTGGCGCGGCTGCTGGGGCTCAAGCGCCGTCCGCCGGGCAAGGGCCTGATTCTCATCGCCGCCGAGCTGGCCCAGCTCGAGCCCTTTCTGCTGCCGCTCTCCAGCGCCGACCGCGCCACGGTCATGGCCACCTGGCCGGGACCGGTGACCTGGCTGCTGCCGGTGCGCCCCGAGGTGCCGCGCTGGCTCAGGGGCGACCACGACACCCTGGCGGTGCGGGTCACTGCCCACCCGCTGGCCGCCGCGCTGTGCCGGGCCTGCGGCTCGGCCCTGGTCTCCACCAGCGCCAACCGCAGCGGCCACCCGCCGGCGCGCAGCGCCCTGCAGGTGCGGCTGCGCCTGGGCAAGGCCGTGGACTATGTGCTGCCCGGTGCCACCGGCGGCGCCGCCAAGCCCACCGAGATCCGCGATCTGCGTAGCGGCCGGGTGGTGCGCGCCGCCTGAAACGTGCCGTTCGGTCTTGCACCATGACCAACGGCGGCCGCGCGGCCGCCGTTCCGTTTCCGGCTCGGGAGCCGTATTGGTTACAGCACGAACAGCTCCACGAACTCGTGCACCGGGGTAGCCTCGAGGCGGCCCTGGTCGGCGCACAGCTCGAGGATCTGGCGGCACTTCTTGGGCGCCAGTCGCCCGGCCAAGGCCTTCTCGAACTTGGCCACCAGCACCGGGATGCCCTCGGCGCGGCGTTCGCGATGACCGATAGGGGCGTCGATGCTGACCTTCTCGGTGGCGGTGCCGTCCTTGAAGAACACCTGCACGCTGTTGCCGATGTAGCGCTTGTCCGCCTCCAGATACTCGCGGGTGAAGCGCGGGTTCTCCTTGACGGTCATCTTGCTGCGCAGCACATCGATCCTGGGATCGGCAGCGGCCGCATCGGTATAGTCCTCGGCTGTCAGACTGCCCTTGATCAGCGGCACGGCGACCATGTACTGGATGCAGTGGTCGCGGTCGGCATAGTTGTCCAGCGGACCGGTCTTGTCGATGATGCGCACGCCCGCTTCCTGGGTCTCGATCTCGATGCGCTCGATCTGCTCGAGGCGATCCTTGACCTGCGGATGCAGCTTGATGGCGCACTCGACCGCGGTCTGGGCATGGAACTCGGCCGGGAAGGAGATCTTGAACAGCACGTTCTCCATCACGTAGCTGCCGAAGGGCTGGCTGTACTTGAGGGCATTGCCCTTGAACAGCACGTCCTGGAAACCCCAGGTCTTGGCGCTCAGCGCCGAGGGATAGCCCATCTCGCCCTTGAGCGCGAACAGCGCCAGGCGCACGGCGCGGGCGGTGGCATCGCCGGCGGCCCAGGATTTGCGCGAGCCGGTGTTGGGGGCGTGGCGGTAGGTGCGCAGCGCCGAGCCGTCGATCCAGGCGTGGGAGACGGCGTTCAGCACCTCCTCGCGACTGCCGCCGAGCATGCGGGTGACCACGGCGGTGCTAGCGATGCGCACCAGCATGACGTGATCCAGGCCGACGCGGTTGAAGCTGTTCTCCAGCGCGGTCACGCCCTGGATCTCGTGGGCCTGGATCATGCCCACCAGCACGTCCTTGACGGTCAGCGGCGTCTTGCCCTCGGCCACGCGACGGCGCGAGAGGTAATCGGCCACCGCCAGGATGCCGCCGAGGTTGTCGGAGGGGTGGCCCCACTCGGCGGCGAGCCAGGTGTCGTTGAAGTCCAGCCAGCGGATCATGCAGCCGATGTTGAAGGCGGCGGTGACCGGGTCCAGCTCGTAGCTGGTGCCGGGCACACGTGCCCCGCCCTTCATCTCGGCGCCCGGTACCACCGGGCCCATCAGCTTGGTGCACTCGGGATAGGCCAGCGCCATCAAGCCGCAGCCCAGGGTATCCATCAGGCAGTAGCGGGCAGTTTCCATAGCGAGCTTGGACTGGGTCACGTCATAGTTCATGACGTAATCGGTGATGTCCTGCAGGACCTGGTCGAAAGGGGGACGCTTGGCGTTGCGGATGTCGTGGGTGGCCATGGTTTTCCTCGTGGTTGTGCGACAAGGGGCGGGGTCGCCGCCCCGGTGAGATCCAGATACCTTCCCTCGCCAGCGGCGGCAGGAGTCTTCGAGTTACGGCCGCTCGTCGATGGGCACGAAGCGCTGATCCTCCGGACCGATGTAATTGGCGCTCGGGCGAATGATCTTGCCGTCGATGCGCTGCTCGATGACGTGCGCGCTCCAGCCGCAGGTGCGGGAGATCACGAACAGCGGCGTGAACATGGCGGTGGGCACGCCCATCAGGTGATAGCTGACCGCCGAGAACCAGTCCAGATTGGGGAACATCTTCTTGATCTCCCACATCACCGATTCCAGGCGCTCGGCGATGTCGAACATCTTGGTATTCCCGGCATCCTGGGCCAGTCTGCGCGCCACTTCCTTGATCACCTTGTTGCGCGGGTCGGCGATGGTGTAAACCGGGTGGCCGAAGCCGATGATGACCTCCTTGTTGGCTACCCGGTTGCGGATGTCGGCCTCGGCCTCGTCCGGGCTGTCGTAGCGCTGCTGGATCTCGAAGGCCGCCTCGTTGGCGCCGCCATGCTTGGGGCCGCGCAGGGCGCCGATGGCGCCGGTGATGGCCGAGTACATGTCGGAGCCAGTGCCGGCGATGACGCGGGCGGTGAAGGTGGAGGCGTTGAACTCGTGCTCGGCGTAGAGGATGAGCGAGGTGTGCATGGCACGCACCCACAGCGCGCTCGGCTCCCGACCGTGCAGCAGGTGCAGGAAGTGGCCGCCGATGGAGTCTTCGTCGCTCTCTACCTCGATGCGCTTGCCGTTGACTGCGTAGTGATACCAGTACAGCAGCATGGAGCCGAAGCTGGCCATGAGCCGGTCGGCGATATCGCGGGCGCCGGCCGGGTTGTGGTCCTCCTTCTCCGGCAGCACGCAGCCCAGCACCGAGCAGCCGGTACGCAGCACGTCCATCGGATGCGCCGAGGCCGGCAGCGCTTCCAAGGCGGCCTTGACCGCCGCCGGCAGGCCGCGCAGGGACTTGAGCTTGCTCTTGTAGGCGGCCAGCTCGGCGCGGTTGGGCAGCTTGCCGTGGATCAGCAGATGGGCCACCTCTTCGAACTCGCACTGCTCGGCAATATCGAGGATGTCATAGCCGCGGTAGTGCAGATCATTACCGGCGCGGCCGACGGTGCAGATCGCGGTGTTGCCGGCGATCACGCCGCTCAGCGCCACGGATTTCTTCGGCTTGGGGCCGGCAGTGGTGACGGTAGTGTCGGTCATGGGGCTCCTCTCTCGATGGCTTTCCCCGCGCCCACGGGCGGGAGCGGGGCTTGAACACTCAATCGGTCGATCGGCTCTGGGCGAACAGCTCGTCCAGCTTGCGCTCGTAGGCGTGGTAGTCGAGGTGCTCGTAGAGCTCGGCACGGGTCTGCATGATCTCCAGCACGTTCTGCTGCGTGCCGTCGCGACGGATCGCCTGGTAGACCTCGAGCGCCGCCTTGCTCGCCGCGCGGAAAGCGGAGAGCGGATACAGCACCAGGCTGACGCCGTTGGCCACCAGCTCCGCGGTGGTGTAGAGCGGGGTCGAGCCGAACTCGGTGATGTTGGCCAGCACCGGCACCTTCACCGCCTCGGCGAACCGCCTGTACATGCCGAGATCGGTCATGGCCTCGGGGAAGATCATGTCGGCCCCGGCCTCGACGCAGGCGCAGGCCCGGTCGATGGCGGCCTCCAGTCCTTCCACCGCCAGGGCATCGGTGCGGGCCATGATGACGAACTCGGCATCGGTCTTGGCATCCACTGCGGCCTTGATACGATCCACCATCTCGCCCTGGGAGACGATGGCCTTGCCCGGGCGGTGGCCGCAGCGCTTCTGCGCCACCTGATCCTCGATGTGCACCGCCGCCACCCCGGCCTTGATCATGGACTTGATGGTGCGGGCGATGTTGAAGGCCCCGCCCCAGCCGGTGTCGATGTCTACCAAGAGCGGCAGCTCGGTGACGTCGGTGATGCGGCGGGCGTCGATCAGCACAT
>DATLYF010000180.1:0-14487 GCA_035575095.1 Candidatus Competibacteraceae bacterium | reverse complement strand
CAGCACCAGTGAGCGGGCCAGCGCCACGCGCTGGCGCTGGCCGCCGGAGAGCTGGCTGATGTTGCGCTCGGCGAACTCGGCGATGCCGAGCCGCTCCAGCCATTCCATGGCCTTCTTGCGGCGTTGCGCCTTGTCCATGCCGCGCATGCGCAGGCCAAACTCGACGTTCTCGACCACGCTGAGGAAGGGGAACAGCGCCAGGCTCTGCCACACCAGCGGGGTTTCCCGTTCCCAGGAGTGTAAGTCGTTGATGCGCTTGCCATTGAGACGGATCTCGCCCTCGCTGGGCTTGTCCAGGCCGGCCAGCATGCGCAGCGTGGTGGTCTTGCCGCAGCCGCTGGAACCCATGATGGCCAGGAACTCGCCTTCGTAGATCTCCAGATTCATGCGCTCTACGGCGACGAACTGTTCGAAGCGCTTGACCACGTTGTCGAATACGACCAGGGGTTGATTCATGACAGTCTCCTCGCGGCGTGTTCAGCGCTTGCGCCGCACCAGCAGGATTTGCGCCAGCACCAGCAGGGTGATGGTGGTGGTAAAGACGATGGAACCGATGGCGTTGATGACCGGGCTCACCTGGCCCTGCAGCGTATTGAGGATGCGTACCGGCACGGTCTCGTTGAGCCCCGACACGAACCAGGCCACGGCGAACTCATCGAAGGACACCGCCATGGTGACGAACAAGGCGGAGACGATGCTGGGCGCGGTGAATGGCAGGATGACGTAGCGCATCGCCTTCCACTGGCTGGCGCCCAGATTCCACGCCGCCCGCTCCAGGTCCGGGTCCATCTGTCCGAGGCGCATGCGGATCACCGCCATGGCGAAGGGCGCGCACATCACCACGTGGCTGACGATGATGGCGCGCAAATCGCCTGACAGGCCGATGCGGGAGAGAAAGGCCAGCATCGCCAGTCCCATGATGACCACGGGAATGGTGGGCGGCAGCAGGGCCAGGGCCATGTACAAGGACTTGCCGAAGAACTGATAGCGGAAATCCGTATAGGCGGCGGTGAAACCCAGCACCGTAGAGATCAGCGACACCACCAGACCCACCTGCAGGCTGTTGAGGAAGGCCTGGGCGATGCTCGGATCCTCCAGCAGGGCCTGGTACCACTGGGTGCTGAAGCCACCCAAGGGCAGGGTGGGGAAGCGCTCCGCGTTGAGCGAGAACACGAAGCTGGCACCGATGGGCAAGAACACGAACACCAGCACCAGAACCACATAGCCCCTGAGCAACAGGTTGATCAGTCGATTCTCGTTCATTTGCGCCCCCGGTAGGCAAAGCGCACGGCGGCGAAGGCCGTCAGCAGCAGGGTGAGGATCATCACGGTGGCCACCACCGCGGCGCGCGGCCACTGCTGGCCGGACTTGGTGGTATCGGTGATCAGGATGCTGAGGGTCGGCGAGTGGCCGCCCCCCAGGTAGAGCGGGCTGACGAAGTCGCCGAAGGTGAGGATGAAGCAGAACAGGGCGGCGATGACGATGCCGGTTCTGGCCAGTGGCACGATCACCCGGAACACCGTGCGCATGCGCCCGCAGCCCAGGTTGTGGGCGGCTTCCACCAGATTGCGGTCGATGTAGAGCAAACTGAACAGTTGCAGCAGCACCACCAGCGGCAGGCATAGGGTCAGGTAGCCGACGAAGGTGCCGAAGACGGTGTTCAGCATCGGGAAAGGCCCGTAGCCGAGCAGACCGGCCAGGGCGTTGATGATACCGTTGTCGCTGAGAAACACCTGCCAGGAATAGACTCGCACCAGGTAGCTGGTGAAGAACGGGGTGATCAGCAGGAAGATCAGGAAGCGCCGCGCCGACTCGCGGAACTTGAAGGCGATGGCATAGGCGCAGGGAAAGGCGATGGCGCTGCACAGCACGGTGGCGGCGACGGCTAAGCCCAGGGTGCGGAAATAGGTGGTCCAGAAGTAGGGCTGGGCCAGCATGTAGGCCCAGTTGGTCAGGCTGAAGTCCGGCAGCATCCGGTAGTTCTTCACTGTCCAGAAGGTGATGGTCAGCAGGAAGACCAGCGGAAACAGAAAGAACAGTAGCTGCCACAGCAGGGTCGGAGACGCGAACGTCAAGCCATAGAGCGGGAATGCCAAACGCTTGGCCGGGGGTTGCGGTCGCGCATGCGCGCTGGCACCCCCCAGCGCCGGCGTTTCGTGCAGATCGAGCAGATCGGGTGGTACGGGAGTCATGACGCTACACTCTGGTGTGGGCGACCATCGGCGCTGGCGCTGCGGAGCCATACATGGGGCGCCCGGCCATGGCGCCCCACATTGTGGTCCCCGGTGACGCTAGAGCTGGCCGGCGGAGAAGCGATGCTGCGGCTCAGGCGCTCTTGTACTCCGACCAGAAGCCGTTCCAGTCCTCCAGGCTCTGCTGCACCGGCAGCTCGCGCCACTGGATCAGGCCCTCGCGGATGTAGTCCATGACATTGCGCTGGCCGAGGACCATTTCCTGGCGCTTGGCTTCCTCCGGGTGCAGTTTGTTGAGCAGCTCCCAGCCTTTCTTGTTGGGGATCAGGGCCGGATAGGCCTCCATCATCGCCGACTTCACCTGCCCCTCCGGCGAAGTGATGTACTGGATGAACTGCTTCGCCAGCTGCGCATTGCGCGCGCCCTTGCCGATGCAGTAGGACTCGGTCCACTGCAGGCCGCCCTCGTCGGGGATGACGGTCTTGACCGGAGCGCCGGCGCGCTGCAGCACGCCGGTGATCCAGTCGCCGATGCCGCACATGGCGTGCACCTGGCCGTTCTTGAGAGAGGAGAAGGTGCCGCCGTAGTCGAAGAAGCCGGCCACCTGTGGACGCAGGCTGCGGGTGGTCTGCTTGAGCTTCTCCCACTGCGCGCCGTCGATATTGAAGGGTTTCTTGTTGCCGTTGAGCAGGCTGATCTGGCCGAGATTGGGCAAATACCAGTCGAAATGGCCGACCTTGCCTTTCAGCGCCGGGTCCCAGAACAGCTTGTAGGAGCGCGCCTTCCGCTCGTCCACCAGCTGGGTGTTGAAGGACACCCCGAGAAAGCCGAAGCGGATCAGCACCGAATACAGGGTGCCGTCCTGCCAGTGGCCGGGGAACTTCTGGAACTCCGGAAAGTAGTCGTCGAAGGGATAGTCGGCGGGATCGAGCGGCTCGATGTAGCCGGCGGCGTTGAGCTGCTGGACGTACTCGGCATCGGAGAGAATGAGATCGTAGGTGCCGGGCGGCGACTGGGCGAGCAGGCCAAGCATGTTGTCGCCGCCGGTGTAGTACTTCGACTTGACCTTGACGCCGAACTTCTTCTCGAAATCGGCGACGATGTCGGGGGCGGCGTGGCCGGGCCAGGACAGGATCACCAGTTCGTTGGCGGCCCTGGCCGAGCGCAGCGGCGCCAGTCCGGACAATGTCGCCATGCCGGCCAGCGCGCCCATGCCCTTGAGAAAGCTGCGGCGTGAGACGCTGTATTCATTGTCGTTGTTCATCTAACTCCTCCTTCGGGAAAATCCGATGCAGACGATTACCTCGGCAATCGGTCGTTCATAAGCTCATAGAGCGAACTCCTCGCGGACAGCGCGGCTGATGCCCTCCACGCAGACTTCCAGAATCAATTGCCCCTTTTCGGCGCTGGCCTTCTCCGCCGAGGACAGGGTGCCGGGCGCCGGCGTGCGCTGCGGGACCACCGGATAGACGTCGTAGGGCGGAAAGCGAGCGGGGGGGTGGGGCACCACTCGTCCCATGTCGACCAGATGGGGATAGAGAGCCAGCATCAGCGAAGTCTCGAACACACCGCCGTGCTCGATGTCCCAGCCCAGGAAACCGTCGGGGTAGAGCTTGGCGATGACCGCTGGGTCATTGACGAAGTCCCAGTAGGACAGGGTCATGGCGCGGAAGTCGTGGACACCGTGGGCGCGTAGCTCGCGCAGGGCGAGGTCGATGCCCTCGACGATGAACATCGAGTTTTCATAGTGTCCGTTCATGATCACCAGCCGCCGCACCCCGTGCCGGGCCAGCTCGCGGATGATGTCCTGCACGGTGTGCACCACGGTCATGCCGTCCAAGCTGGTGGTGCCGGGGAAGTGGTTGCCGCCGCCGGACTTTTGCTGCGACTTGTAGCCATACTGGATAGCCGGCGCGACCAGGGCGCCGATGCGCCGGGCGACGCGTTCGCATACCGCGGTCGGCAGCAGCACGTCCACGTTCATGCACATGTGGTGACCGTGCTGTTCCAGTGCGCCGACCGGCAGCATGACCACGGCCTTGCCATCGCGCACCCGCGCCTCGTACTCCTTCCAGGTCAGTTCGCCGATGAATACGCTGTCGGCCATGGGATTCCTCCGGGCGAAGATGAGCTCTGTGGGGCGCCGGCGCGATGTCCGGCACCCCGCGCGCGCAGCGGCTCGGGATTACTTGCGGATGATGTTGTGCTTGGGCCCGTAGGGGAACTTGGTGATGTTCTCCGCGCCGTTCTCGGTGACGATGAGGATGTCGTGCTCGCGGTAGCCGCCGGCGCCGGGTTGGCCCTCGGGCAGCATGATCATCGGCTCCATGGAGACCACCATGCCCGGCTCGAGCACCGTCTCGATGTCCTCGCGCAGCTCGAGGCCGGCCTCGCGGCCGTAGTAATGGCTAAGCGTGCCGAAGGAGTGGCCGTAGCCGAAGGTGCGGTACTGCAGCAGATCGTACTTGAGGTAGATCTCGTTGAGCTCGCGGGCGATGTCACAGCAGCGCATGCCGGGCTTGATCAGCTTGAGGCCGGCCTCGTGCACCTCGACGTTGATCTCCCACAGGCGCAGGTGCGCATCCGAGCAGTGATCGAGGAACAGGGTGCGCTCCAGGGCGGTGTAGTAGCCGGCGATCATCGGAAAGCAGTTGAGGCTCAGGATGTCGCCCTTGTTGACCTTGCGCGTGGTCACCGGGTTGTGGGCGCCGTCGGTGTTGATGCCAGACTGGAACCAGGTCCAGGTGTCCATCAGCTCGCTGTGCGGGAAGCGGCGGGCGATCTCGCGCACCATGGTCTGGGTGGCGTGCAGCGCCACCTCGTACTCCGGCACCTGATCCTGCAGGGCCTCGACCACCGCCCAGCCGCCGATGTCGGCAACGGCCGCGCCGTGGCGGATGATCTCGTGCTCTTCCTTGGACTTGATCATGCGCATGCGCATGCAGGGGGCGGCGATGTCGACCAGCTCGGTGCCGGGGTAGCGGGCGGCGAGCTTGTCGCGGTTCTGCACGCTGATGTGATCGAATTCGATGCCGATGCGCCGCGCCTTGGGCAGGATCTGCTGGATGGCGACGAAGTAGTTGTCGCGCTGCCAGTCGGTATAGATCAGGTTGTCGGTGCCGACAGTGCGCCGCCAGGGCTGGCCGCCGTCGATGTTGGCGCTGATGGTGACGGCCTGGTCCTGGGTGACGATCAGCCCGTAGGGCCGGCCGAACGAGCAGTAGAGGAAATCGCTGTAGTAGTTGATGTTGTGATAGGAGGTGAACAGGGCGGCGTCGATGTCATGCTCGGCCAGGTAGGCGCGCAGCTTGGCCTGGCGGTTGGCGTATTCCTGGGCGGAGAAGGTAGGCTGCACCTTGGCGCCGTTGCGGATGCGCAGAGTCTGAGGCAGGTTCATGGTCGGGATCTCCATGGTGGTTGAACCGGATCGATCCCTATGTTAGGCAGTACCCCGGGTCGCATTTGGTTGGTTCCGACGCGCATTTGGACAAATCCGCCGGCTGCTTCATCCGCTAAAGTTTCAGCTCCTGCCCGAGGAATATCCATTGATGTCCAGTACCGAATCCAGCCTCGCTCTATCTACCACAACCGCTGCTGCCGGTCGGCATTTGTACGGCATGGGGGTGACCGCTCTGGGGGTGTTTATCCTCAGCTTTGAGGCTGTACTGGTGCGGCTCGCTGCCACCAGCGGCTGGAATGTGGCGTTCTGGCGCGGCGTGTTCATCACCCTGGCACTGGCATTGCTGCTGCTCTGGCGGGAGGGGGGGGCGGGCTTCCGCGTCTTTCGGCGCGGGCTGGCGCCCTGGCTGTGCGCCTTTTTGTTTGGCACCAGTGGCTTTTTCTTCGTGCTATCGCTGACTCTGACCAAGGCCGCCAACACCGTGGTGCTGGCCAGTTCGGCGCCGATCTTCGCCGCGCTGTTGAGCTGGCTGTGGTTGCGCGAGCGGGTGCCGCTGCGCACCTGGATCGCCATCGCCGTCGCCTTCGCCGGGGTGGTTCTGGTGTTCGCCGGTTCCATGAGCGGTGACGGCTGGCTGGGCAACCTCTGCGCCCTCGTCCCGGCGCTCTCGCTGGGCGGCACCTTCACCGTGCTGCGCCGGCATCCCGATCTGCCACGCATGCCCCTGGTGTGGGGCGGCGGCGTGGTGACAGCGCTATTCGCGCTGCCGCTGGCCGAGCCATTGACGCTGTCCTGGAGCGGCTATGCGGCGGTGGCGTTGCAGGGCGGGCTGGTGCTGCCGGCGTCGATGGTGTTGATGGCGGTAGGCACGCGCTATCTGAGCGCGCCGGAGGTGAGTCTGTTCCTGCTGATCGAGGCCACCCTGGGGCCGGTATGGGTGTGGCTGGCGGTAGGCGAGCAGCCACCGGCGCTGACCTTTGTCGGCGGCGCAATGATCCTCGTTACCCTGGCGGTGCACGCCTGGCTAGGGGCTGTGCGCACGCAGTCAACGCTTCAGCCGCGGTAGTAACGCTGCTGGACGAAGGGCATCCTGGCCACCTTCACCGGCACCGGCTTGCCCCGCACCAGGGCGGCGAGCTCGGTGCCGACCGTGGCCAGCGCGGTTTCCACGTAGCCCATGGCCACCGGTCCGCCCACGGTGGGACCGAATCCCCCGCTGGTGATCTTGCCCACGACCCGGCCATCGGCATCCACCAGTTCCGCACCTTCCCGCACCGGAGTCTTGCCCTGGGGGAGCAGCCCGACCCGCTTGCGGGACACGCCGCCGGCGAGCTGCGCCATGATCACCTCGGCACCCGGGTAACCGCCGGGGCGGGCGCCGTCGGCGCGGCGGGCCTTGGACAGGGCCCAGGTCAGGCTGGCCTCCACGGGCGTGGTGGTGGTGTCGATGTCATGACCATACAGGCACAGCCCGGCCTCCAGGCGCAGGGAGTCGCGGGCACCCAGACCGATCGGGGCGACTTCTTCCTGGGCCAGCAGCGCTCGGGCCAGTTCCTCGGCTTTGGCGGCGGGCACGGAGATCTCGAAGCCGTCCTCGCCGGTATAGCCGGAGCGGGTGACGAAGCACTCCACCCCCACCAGTTGCACCCTGGCCGCGGTCATGAACACCATCTTCGCAGTCTCCGGAGCCAGTCTGGCCATGACCGCAGCAGCGGCCGGACCCTGCAGTGCCAGCAGCGCGCGGTCGCTCAGTTCTTCAATGGCGCAGCGGCCGGCGAGGTGAGCGCGCAGGTGGGCGAGGTCCTGGGCCTTGCAGGCGGCGTTCACTACCACAAACAGATGATCGCCGACGTTGGTCACCATCAAATCGTCTAGGATACCCCCCTGCTCGTTGGTGAACAGGGCATAGCGCTGGCAGTCGCGCTCCAGACCGACGAGATCCACCGGCACCAGGGACTCCAGGGCGGCGGCGGCGTTGGGACCGCTCAGGCGCACCTGCCCCATGTGAGAGACATCGAACAGCCCGGCCTGGGAGCGGGTATGGTTGTGCTCCTTGAGGATCCCGGCAGGGTACTGCACCGGCATCTCGTAGCCGGCGAAGGGCACCATGCGGGCGCCCAGCTCCAGGTGCAAGTCGTACAGCGGAGTCCTGGCCAAGGTCTGATCGGTCATTGCTGTTCTCCTGGATGCATGGTGAGGCTGAGGTGTACCGAGAAGCCTTTGGCCACGCCTGGTAGTAGTGACCTTATGTACTCATGACGGCATCGTAATATAAGGGAATTGTATTTGGAAAATTGATAATGAAAATCAAAATATAAAAAATTTAAATAAACTTCTCCTTATCACAAGCAATGCGACGTGCCGGCTCTGCCCCTCGCCTGCCACCGCCGCAGCCCCGCGGAAGGGCTGGGCGGTTGCTCAAATCACCGCGCGCCGCGGCGTGCGGGCGGTGGAGAGCAGTTCGGCCAGCACGCTTAGCCCCTTTTCCAGCTCGTCGCGGCTGCGCGGCGCGGTAAGGCAGATGCGCACCGCATGCGGCTGTATGCCGCGGCCGACCACGAAGACATCGCCGTCGATGACGCTGACTCCGCGATTCAGCGCCTCCTGGCAGAAGACGTCGGTGCGCCAGTGCTCGGGTATGTGCAGCCAGAGGTGGAAGGCGGTGTCACGGGTCTGGGGCTGCCACGGTCCGAGAATGCGGCGGGCGATGGCCTGGCGGATGGCGGCTTCCTCGCGCTGGCGCTCGGCCAGATAGAGGGCGGTGCCGTCCTGGATCCACAGCGAGGCGATTTCGGCCGTCAGCGGCGAAGGCATCCATACCGAGGTGCGCACACTGGCGGCGATGGCCTCTACCCAGCGTTCCGGGGCCAGCACATAACCGACCCGCAACCCCGGCACCAGGGCCTTGGACAGGCTGGTGACGTAGCAACTGCGCTCCGGGGCGAAGCTGGCCAGCGGCGGCGGACCGTCCGGTAGGAGGAAGCCGTAGACGTCGTCGTCGATGATCTTGAGATCGTGCTCGCGGGCGATCTGGGCGATCTGGCGCCGACGCTCCTCCGACATGGTGACGGTGGTGGGATTGTGCAGCGTGGGCACACAGACCAGGGCGCGCGCCTGACCGCTGCGGCAAGCCGCTTCCAGGGCATCGGGGCGGATGCCGTACTCGTCCATCTCCAGACCTTGCACCCGGCGCCGGTGTAACTGCGTGGCGATGGCGGTGATGCCGGTGTAGCTGATGCTTTCGGTGAGCAGCAGATCGCCGGGCTCGGTCAGGGCGGCGATGGTCACCGCCAGGCCATGCTGGGCGCCGCTGGTGACGATCACCTGCTGCGGCTCGGCGGCCAAGCCGCATTGGCGGACCCACTCGGCACCGGCGGCGCGATGCTGCGGCAGGCCGCCGTACGGAGAATAGCTGAGCAACTGGCCGAGATCCTTGCGGTTGGCCAGATCGCGCATGGCCTCGGCCAGCAACGGGGCGTAGAGGTCTTCGCTGGGGCGGATGATGGAGAGGTCGATATTGCCGGGGGTGCGGGGGGGGACGGCAGGGCCGATGGCGCTCTTAGACTGTTCCTGGACGAAGGTGCCGCGCCCTACCTCGCCGAAGGTCAGCCCGCGGCGTTCCGCTTCGGCATAGGCACGGCTCACGGTACCGACCGTCACCCCCAGGCGCTGCGCCAGTTCGCGGTGGGTGGGCAGGCGCGTTCCGGGGGTCAGGCGACCCTCTGCCAGATCCCGTGCCAAAGCATCGGCAATGGCCAGGTAGCGAGGACCGGGGAGATCATCGATACAGGGATGCCAGTTCGTCATGATTGTAGCGATATGGTGGTTCGTCGGATACAACGTTTGGAGTATTGTTATTGTTGGAAATTAATACATTTTTAACTATATTTCGACTCTATGACAAGGACAATTTAACTGCCCGCACGCTAACGTCTTGATGAACCGTATCAAGCGGCACCTCGACCGGTCATGCCAGTGACGGACCGGTTCGCCCGATTGCAGCCACCTCGAGGAGCAAGATCCGCATGACAGCACTCAGCGTCAACCTGAACAAAGTGGCGTTGCTGCGCAATTCCCGCAACATCGGCATTCCCAGCGTCGTCGAGGCCGCCCGGATCTGTATCGCCGCCGGGGCCCACGGCATCACCGTGCATCCCCGCCCCGATCAACGCCATATCCGCATCCGGGACGTCTACGACCTGGCCGGCCTGCTGGCTGAGGTGAAACCGGTCGAATACAACATCGAGGGCAATCCCTTTGCCGAGTTCATGGCTTTGGTGCGCGAGGTGCGCCCTACCCAATGCACCCTGGTACCGGACAGCCCCGAGCAGCAGACCTCCGACCACGGCTGGGATCTGGTCCGCGACGGCGAACGTCTGCGCCCGATCATCGCTGAGTTGCAGGCGCTGGGCATCCGCGTCAGCCTGTTTCTCGACCCCGAGCCCGAGCAGGTGCGCCTGGCCAAAGCGGTGGGGGCCGACCGCATCGAACTCTATACCGAACCCTACGCTGCCGCCTTCGCTCGCGGCGAAGCCGCGAGCCAGATGCCACGCTATCTGGCAGCGGCCACCCTGGCTCGAGAACTGGGGCTGGGCCTCAATGCGGGCCACGACCTCAACCTGGACAATCTACCGCCTTTCATCCGCGCCATTCCCTGGGTGCAGGAAGTGTCGATCGGCCATGCCTTGATCGCCGACGCCCTGAAAATGGGGCTGCACGATACGGTACAGGCCTATTTACGCGCATTATCCGCGGCGTGACAGCGCCAGTGCGTCGATCCGAGGCAGTTAGATGTCGCGCACGAGATTGTCATTATACTGAACGGTGTATTGCATCGATTGTTCTATTTGTTATAATGAACGCCAACAGAGACAATCAGGCGTACAGGAGTCGAGCAATGCACACGATTCGCTTCTTCGAAGGTGTCAACCAGGTTCTGGGTCAGGCTGAGCGCAACGAGCGGAGCTGGTTCTTCGCGCCGCTGCACAGCCTCCGCGGTGTTCTGAACACGCTCGCCGTCTGGCATGAGCGCGCCGTGTCCCGCCGCCAGTTGCTGGAGCTGGACGAGCGCATGCTGGCCGACATCGGCATCGATCGCGCCACCGCCATGTACATCGCGCACAAGCCGTTCTGGCGCGCCTGAGCGGGCGAACGCTTTTCCTCCTCTCCTCCTCTAGGGTATAGGTGGTGTTTGACGGGTGCCTTCGGGCACCCGTTTTTTTGTGTGCGCTATCTGCCCGACCCGCTACAGCAGGAACCAGGTGGCCAGGCCGAGGAAGACGAAGAAGCCCATCATGTCGGTGGTGGAGGTAAGCATCATGCTCCCTGCCAGGGCCGGGTCGATACCCAGCTTGCGCAGCAGCAGGGGGATGCCGCCGCCAGCCAGTGCCGCCACCAACAGGTTGCAGACCAGGGCGGCGGCGAGGGTGAGGCCGACGCCCAGGTGGCCAAACCAGAAGAAGGCGATCAAGCCCACCACCAGCGCCAGCAGCAGTCCGTTGAGCGCGCCCACCGCCAGCTCGCGCAGCAGCAGCGGCCGGGCATTGCTGGCGTCCACCTGACCCAGGGCCATGCCGCGGATCATCAGCACCACGGTCTGGTTACCGGCCACCCCGCCCATGCTGGCGACGATGGGCATCAGTGATGCCAAGACCACGATCTTCTCCAGAGTACCTTCAAACAGACTGATGACGAAGGCAGCGGTGAGGGAGGAGACCAGGTTGACGCACAGCCAGACGATGCGCCGGCGCACATGCGTGAGTACCGGTGCGAACATGTCCTCTTCCTCGTCCAGGCCGGCCATACTCATCAGGTTGTGCTCGGCCTGCTCGCGGATCACGTCGACCACATCATCGATGGTGATGCGCCCGAGCAGGACGCCGTTGGCGTCCACCACCGGCGCCGAGATGAAGTCGCGCTGCTCGAACAGGATGGCCACGTCCTCGGCCGGGGTGTCGGCGGGGATGCCTTCCATCTCGCGGTTCATCACCTCGGCTACGGTGACTGCGGGGTCGTTGATCAGCAATGCGCTGAGCGGCAGCACGCCCTGGTAGCGGTTGGCCCGATCCACCACCATTAGGCTGTCGGTCTGCGCGGGGATCTCGCCGCGCAGGCGCAGGTAGCGCAGCACCACGTCTAGCGTGACGTCGGCGCGCACCGTGATCGGGTCGGTGTTCATCAGGCCGCCGGCGCTGTCTTCGGGATAGGACAGAACCGCTTCCAGGCGCCGCCGGTTCTGCAGATCCATGGAGCGCAGCAGTTCGGCGCTGACCGCTTCCGGCAGGTCCTGCAGCAGGTCGGCGAGATCGTCCAGGTCCATGTCCTCGGTGGCGGCACGCAGTTCCTGCAGGTCCATGTCGGCGAGCAGGCTGGTGCGCACTTCGTCGGTGACGTGCAGCAGCACTTCGCCATCGCTGTCCGGGTCCACCATCTCCCACACCAGCTTGCGCTCGGCCGGC
Organism: Candidatus Competibacteraceae bacterium; assembly: GCA_035575095.1. Classification (GTDB taxonomy): domain Bacteria; phylum Pseudomonadota; class Gammaproteobacteria; order Competibacterales; family Competibacteraceae; genus DATLYF01. The sequence continues at coordinate 2,437 of DATLYF010000180.1, read as the reverse complement.
GGCAGGGATTCCAGTAGATTGGCGATCTCGGCCGGGTGCAGGGCCGCCAGCATGCGTTTGACGTTCTGCAGGGTGCCGCGCTCCAGCGCCCGGCGCAGCCGGAGCAGGGGCGTGGGGCGTTCCACGGACTCGAGCTCTGACATGAAAACCTCCTGAGTCGTGGCGCGGAGCCTGAGCGTGGGGAGTGGGCAGACGGAAAAGCGGGCGGCAGTGTAGCCGGGTTTGTCCGGCAGGTCTACGGCTGCGGCAGGGGTAAGGAGGTCAGTACACCAGCTCCTGCAGCAGTTGTTGCAGGCGCTGCGGATCCTGGATGCGCAGCAGGCGGCGCACTCGGGCGCGCAGTTCGCCGCGGTCGCTGTCGTTGATTACGCGCTTGACCTCGAGCAGGTTGGCGGGGTGCATGCTGAACTGGGTCAGACCCAGGCCCAGCAGCAAGCGCGCGTAGCGCGGGTCGCCGGCCATCTCGCCGCACATGCTGACCGGAATGCCGGCGCGTTCGCCGGCCTGGATGGTGGCGTGGATCAGAGTCAGCACCGACGGATGCAGAGGATCGTAGAGATAGTTGACCTCATCGTCGATGCGGTCGATGGCCAGCGTGTACTGGATCAGGTCATTGGTGCCAATGGAGAGAAAATCCAGTTTGCGGGCGAAGAGATGGGCGCATACTGCCGCCGCCGGCACTTCGATCATGCCGCCCACCGGCAGGTGCTCGTCGAACGGCTCGCCGCGCCGGCGCAGCTCCTGCTTGGTCTCCTCCAACAGGCGCAATACCTGGTTGACCTCCTGCAGCGTGGAGAGCATGGGGATCATCATGCGCACCGGACCAAAGGCCGAGGCACGCAGGATGGCCCGCAGTTGCGGGCGGAACAGGTCCAGATCCTTGAGGCACAAGCGGATGCCGCGCAGGCCCAGCGCCGGGTTGGTGGCCACCGGCCCGCCGCTGCGCCCGCCGTCTACCTGCTTGTCGGAACCGAGGTCAGCGGTGCGGATGGTGATGGGGCGGCCGGCCAGGGCCTTGACGACGTGTAGGTAGGAGGCCAGGTGCTCCTCTTCGTCGGGGGCCGAAACGCGGTTCATGAACAAGAACTCGGTGCGGTACAGACCCACGCCGCTGGCCGCCACCTGGCACACTGCCTCCACGTCCTCGGGCAGCTCGATGTTAGCGTGCAGCTCGATGGGCACCCGGTCGCGGGTCACCGCCGGCTGACCCTTGAGGCGCTCCAGAGTGCGGCGCTGCTGCACCTCCTCTTCCTGGCGGCGGTAGTAGTAGGCCAGCACGTTCTCGTCGAAGCCGGCCAATACCACCCCGTGCTGGCCGTCGACGATGAGCTGCTCGTCGTCTTGCAGGTAGCGGCGAGCGTGGCGCACCCCTACCACCGCCGGTATCCCCAAGCTGCGGGCGAGGATGGCAGTGTGGGAGAGCGGGCCGCCGTACTCGGTGATGAAGGCTCGGATGCCTTGGTGCTGCATCAGGATGGTGTCGGCCGGGGTGAGGTCGTCGGCCACCACGATGCGCCCCTCTAGGCGATTGCTGGCGATGGCGGCGACCGGCTCGCCGCCGTCTTCGGCCAGCAGGATGCGCAGAATGCGCCGCACCACGTGGTCGACGTCGTCCTTGCGGGTGCGCAGATAGGGGTCCTCCATCTCCTCGAACACCTTCACCACCCGATCACGTTGCATCTTCAGTGCCCATTCGGCGTTGCACTGATGCTGGCGGATGAGCTGGATCGGACCCTCGGTGAAGGTGGAGTCCTGCAGCATCAGCAAATGGGTGTCGATGAATGAGGTGAGGTCAGTGCCGGCGCTGATCGGAATGCGCTCACGGATCTCCCGCAACTGGCGGCGTGCCGCCTCAACGCCAGCCAGGAAGCGCTCGATCTCGTCGGCGATGAGGTTGGGTGGTAGGACGTACTCGGTGATCTCGGGCTGATCACGCTGCAGGATAAAGGCCTTGCCGATGGCATAGCCCCGGGAGACGCCGATGCCGTGCAGGGAGAGCAGCATGAGGGTACCCGCCGCTCACTCGTCCTCGCCGAAACGTTGGTTGATCAGTTGGGTCAGGTGTTCCAGGGCCTGTTCCGCATCCTCCCCGCAGGCACGCAGCTCGAGCTGCGTGCCCTTGGAGGCTGCCAGCATCATTACGCCCATGATGCTCTTGCCATTGACGACACGATTGCCGCGTTGTACGCGGATGTCACTGGCGAAGCGGGCGGCCAGCGTCACAAACTTGGCCGCCGCACGAGCGTGCAGCCCCAGCTTGTTGATAATGGTTATCTCCCGCTTGAGCACCCCAGAATCCTCCTTATTTTGTGATCCCATGATACGACACCTTATCGCGCCCTGCTAAGCGACGCGGCAAGGAAAAATTTAGCCCGCTCAGCGTCGCGCAAGTTCTCGGTGACGCAGCAGGATGTGGCGGCGCAGGCGGGAGAAATGG
>DATLYF010000179.1:0-5382 GCA_035575095.1 Candidatus Competibacteraceae bacterium | reverse complement strand
CGCCGCCGCCGAGACCGCGCTCCACCAGCCACTCCTTGCCGATGGCGGCGCCGGTCTCGATGGACCGCATCTCGACCTTGTTCTCGGCGCCGACGAGGTAGACGAACTTGCCGTTGGGTGCCTGCATCACCGCGCGCTGCGGCACCAGCACCACGTTGCGCCGCACCACGCCCTTGACCCGCACCCGCACGAACTGACCCGGCAGCAGGGCAGCGTCGGGGTTGGGGAATTCGGCACGGGCGCGCACACTGCCGGTGCCGGTGTCGATCACCGAGTCGGTGAAATTCACCCGACCGGCATGGGGATAGAGGCTGCCATCGGCCAGGCGCAGCTCTACCTCCAGCCCCTGTCCCTCGGGCATGCTCACCTTGCCCTCGGCCACGGCGCGGCGCAGGGCCAACAACTCGTTGTCGGCGTAGGAGAAGTTGACGTAGGCCGGATCGAGCTGGGAGATGGTGGTGAGCAGCCCGGAATCCTCGCCGGGCCGCACCAGACTGCCTTCGGAGCGCACTTCCTTGCTGGTGATGCCGGCGATCGGCGCCGTAACCTTGGTATAGCCGAGGTTGATCTCGGCCTCGCGCACCGCGGCCTGGGCGGCACGCACCGCAGCCTGGGCCTTGTCGCGCTCGGCGATGGCGGCGTCGCGGTCGCGCTGGCTGAGCGCCTTGTCGGCGACCAGCGCCAGCACGCGCTTGAGATCGCGCTCGGCCTGGGCCAGCCGCGCCTGCTGCTCGGCCAGGTTGCCGCGGGCCTGCTCCAGGGCGGCCTGAAACGGTGCCGGATCGATCACGAACAGGGTGTCACCGGCCTGCACCGGCCGACCCTCGATGTAGGTGCGCTGCAGCAGGATGCCTTCGACGCGGGCGCGCACCTCGACCTGGCGTGAACCGGCCACCTGGGCTACGTATTCGATGGGCAGCTCCACGTCGCGAGGGGCGACGGTGAGGCGGGCGACCTCGGGCGGCGGCATCTGCGCAGCCGGAGCATTGGCTTCGCTCTTGCCGCAGCCGCTCAGAGTGACAGCGCTGGCACCGAACAGCACGAGCACGGCAGCGATGCGCCGCCGCGCGGACAAGAACGGCCGTGAAGCGAGGCTGGGCATGGCGGAACTCCCTCCGGGTTCTCTGGCTGGAACGAGGACACTCACCGACAGGCTTTTGGCCCGAGAGCAGGTTCAGGCTTGCCCAATTTACATACATTCGTGTATGTATGCAAATACCTGCTAAACTGTGGTTATTCCTCTGCAAACCCCCGCTGTTCCCAGCCCCGAGAGAAACATGGTCAGACGGACCAAAGCCGAAGCCGAACAGACCCGTAGCCTGATCCTGGACACCGCCGAGAAAGTTTTCTCCGAGAAGGGCGTCTCGCGCACCTCCTTGGCCGACATCGCCCAGGCCGCCGGCCTGACCCGCGGCGCGATCTACTGGCACTTCGCCAACAAGGTCGATTTGTTCGAGGCCATGCTGGAGCGCATCGAGCTGCCCATCGAGTCGTTACAGGCCGATATCGCCGAACAGGCCGACCCGCTGACGGCGCTGCGCGACTTCTGGGTCCGTGCCTTCCACGAGGTGGTGGACGACGAACAGGTGCGCTGCGTGCTCAGCATCATGTTCCACAAGTGCGAGTACGTGGACGAGATGAGCGTGCTGCTGCATCGGCGCGACCACACCTGCTGCTCACTGGTGGAGGTGATGACCCAAGCCTTCGAGAAGGCTCGCCGTCAAGGGCTGCTGGCCGCTGGTGTCGAGCCCGGACTCGCCGCGCTGGCGCTACGCAACTTCGTGCTCGGCACGGTCAGCGACTGGCTGTTCGCGCCCCAGCACTACGACCTCAAGAGCCTGGCCGAGCCGCTGCTCGAACTGCTCCTGCGCGGACTGCGGGCACAGCCTCGATGACCGCGCTCACCCTCGATCGCTACGACCTCAAGCGCCTGCGGGCGCTGCAGGAGAACGCCCGCATCAGCCACGTGGCGCTGCCGGAGAAGGAAACCCCGGTGCTGCCGCCGAGCCGGCTGCCCTGAGAGCGCAAGAGCGACGCGGGTCTGGGCGCGGGCAACATCCGGGCGCTGTTCGAGGATATCGAGGAAGCTCGGATCCGGCGGGACGTCAGGCGTCACACGGCTCTGCTATTGTTCGGAGACACACTCGGCGTGGATCCTTGAAGCGGGAGGAAACGGCATGATCTGGCTGGTACTTGGAGTCCTCCTCTGGAGCGGCGTTCACCTGATCCCGAGCCTCGCCAGGCCGCTGCGGGCGCGCCTCGTCGAAACCTTGGGCGAGGGCGGATATCGCGCCGGCTTCGCGCTTGCGATCGTCGCTGCAATCATCCTCATGGTCATGGGCTGGCGGGCCACGACGGTTGTCCCGATCTACGAGCCACCGCCATGGAGTCGAGCCGCTGCCGGTGTTCTCATGTTCTTCGCCCTCATCCTCTTCGCCGCCGCTCGTCTGCCGAGCAATATCAAACGCTTCCTCCGGCATCCGCAGCTCACGGGGGTGGCGGTCTGGGCCGGCGCCCACCTGCTCGCCAATGGGGATAGCCGCTCGCTCGTGCTCTTTGGCGGCTTCGCGCTGTGGGCGCTGCTCGAGATGGCTTTCATCAACCGGCGCGAAGGGCCCTGGCAGCGGCCCGAGCGCCAGCCGCTCATGGCCGATCTCAAGCCGCTGCTCGCCGGCGGTATCGGCTATGTCCTGCTCCTGGTACTGCATCCCTATCTGTTCGGCGTATCGCCGCTGCCAGCATACTGAGCGCTCGCACGGCCCGCCAGCAGCAGTACCGCCGCCCCCAGCGCCAGCGCTGCGAACACACTCACATAGCCCACCGGGAGCGGCTTGCCAGACATCAGGTTCCACAGGCTGGCGGCAGTCCCCAGCACGCCATAGGCCAGCATGCCCGCCAGCATCAACCGCCCTGCTCCGGGCGCACGCAGGGCATAGAGGCTGCCGGCGGCGATGGCCAGCAGCATCACTGCGATCACCCGAGTGCTGAGCGCATCGCCGGACCAGGCCCAGACCCAGGGCAGCGGACCGTGATCGGTGACCAACAGGGCCAGTCCCCATAGCCCCATGACCAGCGCCGTGAGCACAAACCAGCCGTTCGTCACCGTGCCGTTGGCGGCAGCTTCCTCCTTGGCCAAGGCCGGCGGGCGTAGCAGCAGCCCCAGCGCGGTCACGCTCATACCGGCAGCGATGGTGAAAAAGGCCCAGGTGATGAGGGCATGGGGGTCGAAGCGGTCGAGGTGGAACAGCAGGATGGCTGCCACCAACGGCAGCAGATACACCGCCAGCAGCCAGTTCACCAGGCGCAGCCGCGCCGCCGTCGGCCGGCGCAGGGCGAGAAAGCCCAGCAGCGCGAAGGTAAAGCCCGCCGCCGCCAGCAGCCGACTGGCCAGCGGCGGCAGATCCCAGGCGAAGGACTGGGGCGCATCCAGCCACCAGAACGGGCTGCCCAGCAGCCCGCCCAGGAAGGCCACCAGCACCAGGCCGAGCAATACCCGGCCGCCAGCATCGAAGCGCCCGGCGCGCGGAGCGATCCAGTGGCGATGACCGAGCCACAGGGCCGCGATCAGCCCTAGCAGCGCCAGGAGCTGTTGCAGCAGAATGGTCATGTTGCCCTCCTCCACCGGCATTGCTCGCCCGGCCCGCTCCGCTCAGAACCAGAAGCCGCCACGGCGCCAGCGCTGGCGCGGCGGCGGGTCGCCCAGGAACAGCTGCTCTTCCGGCAGGTGCGGTGGCCATGCCGGAAGAGCAGCGCGAAACTCCGGCGACTCGCGCAGCGCCAGCAGGCGGCGGATGCGTTCTTCGGTGGGCGGGTGAGTGCGCAGCAGCGAGGGCTCGGACATGCGGCGGCCCGGCCCGAACAGCCGCTCCAGCCAGCCGCCCTGGTAGCGCTCCAGCTTGTCCAGGGCCCGCACCAGCGGCAGCGGATCGCCGAGCAGCTCGGCGGCACCCAGGTCGGCATCGTACTCCCGCACCCGCGACAGCGCGAGCTGGATCAAGTCCGAGGCTAGAGGGGCGAAGGCCAGCACCAGCACTGGCAGCCACGGCAATTGTACCGCCCCGAGCAGCAGCAGCGGCAGGTTGATCAGGATGAGGAACTGGCCGACCGTGGACAGCAGCTTGGTGACCCGGCTGACCAGGTCGGCGAAGGTCATCACCCGCACGTCGCCGTGGCGGAGATGGCTGATCTCGTGGGCCAGCACCCCGGCCAGCTCGGTCCCGTCCATGCGCCGCAGCATGCCGTCGGACATGGCGATGGCGGCCTGCTCGCGGCCGCCCACGGTGAAGGCGTTCATCGCCGCGCTGGGCAGATAGTAGAGCTGCGGCACCCGCGGCAGACCGGCACGCCCGGCAAGCAGCTGCAGCAGCTGATGCAGCCCCGGCGCCTCGTGGTAGGTCAGCGGCCGGCAGCGGAACACCGCCAGCACCAACTGCCCGGCGATGGCGGGCGTGGCGGCGTACAGCCAGACGACCCCGGCCACGGCCAGCACGGCGAACAGCGGCCCGGCCAGCACCCAGGCGAGATAGGCCATCAGCCCGCCGAGCATGGCGAGCAGGCCGATAGATTGCAAGCCGTTGACGAAACGGCCGTGAAGCCAGGTATCGCGGCGCATGGAGACTCTCTCCACTTTCATTCAATCTGGATATGGGGGCAACGACGGCTGCGGCAAGTTCCTCGCACCACCCCGGAAATGACGCCGACGCCTTACAATCCTGCCGGTGCCGCCCGCGCCGGACCGTAACCCCAGAACAAGGAACATCATGCCCGCCGACGCCCTGCTCACCCTGCCCCTGTTGCTCGCCGCTGCCTTCTTTGCCGGCGCCCTCAATGCCGTCGCCGGCGGCGGCAGCTTCCTCACCCTGCCAGCCCTGGTATTCGTTGGCGTACCGCCGGTGACGGCCAACGCCACCGGCACCCTGGCCCTGCTGCCGGGCTATCTGTCCGGTGCCTGGGGTTTCCGCGAGGACATCCGGCCGCCGCACAGTCTGTCCCTGGGCCCACTGATCCTGCTGAGCCTGGCTGGCGGCTCGGCCGGCGCGCTGCTGTTGCTGATCACCCCCAACGCCACCTTTCGCGCCATCGTGCCCTGGCTGCTGCTCGCCGCCACGGCGCTGTTCGCCTACGGCCCGCGGCTGCTGCGCGGCCTGCGCGGCCGGCACGAGGCCGGCCCGGCGGCAACTGCGCTGGGGGTGCTAGCGGTCACCGTTTACGGCGGCTATTTCAACGGCGGGCTCGGCATCCTGCTGTTGGCGCTGTTCGGCCTGCTCGGCATGGCCGATCTCAACGCCATGAATGGCCTCAAGAACCTGGTCTCGGCGGTGCTGACCAGCATCGCCGTGGCGGTCTATGCCTGGGGCGGTGCCATCGTCTGGGGTACGGCGC
>DATLYF010000178.1:0-6789 GCA_035575095.1 Candidatus Competibacteraceae bacterium | reverse complement strand
GTGTGGAAGACCCTGGGCGAGGACCCGCCGGTGGTCAACGTGCATGGCCCGCGCTATTCGACCCTGCTGGGCTTCGACCGCAAGGTGCTGGGCTTCAACAATATCGAGCTGATCTCCGACCGCCCGTTACAGGTCAATCTGCAGGAGATCCGCCAGGTCAAGCGCGACTGGCCGGACCGGGCGCTAGTGGTGTCGCTGATGGTGCCGTGCGTGGAGCAGAGCTGGAAGCGCATCCTGCCCATGGTGGAGGACACCGGGGCGGATGGCATCGAGCTCAACTTCGGCTGTCCCCACGGCATGTCCGAGCGCGGCATGGGCTCGGCGGTGGGGCAGGTGCCGGAGTACATCGAGATGGTCACCGCCTGGTGCAAGCACTACAGCCGACTGCCGGTGATCGTCAAGCTCACTCCCAACATCACCAACATCCTGCACCCGGCGCGGGCGGCCAGGCGCGGCGGCGCCGATGCAGTGTCGCTGATCAACACCATCAACTCCATCATGGGGGTCGATCTAGAGCGCATGGCACCCTACCCCCACACCGACGGCAAGGGAGCGCACGGCGGCTACTGCGGCCCGGCGGTCAAGCCCATCGCCCTCAACATGGTGGCGGAGATCGCCCGCGACGCCGAGACCCGGGGGCTGCCCATCTCCGGCATCGGCGGAGTGACCACCTGGCGCGATGCCGCCGAGTTCATGGCGCTCGGTGCCGGTTCGGTGCAGGTCTGCACCGCCGCCATGACCTATGGTTTCAAGATCGTCACCGACCTGATCGACGGCCTCTCCGACTGGATGGATGCCCAGGGCTATGAGCGCCTCGGCGACTTCGTCGGCCGCGCCGTGCCCAACGTCACCGATTGGAAGAGCCTCAACCTCAACTACGTGGTCAAGGCGCACATCGATCAGGATCTGTGCATCCAGTGCGGACGCTGCCACGTGGTGTGCGAGGACACCTCGCACCAGGCCATCACCGACAGGGTCGACGGCCAGCGCCGCTTCCAGGTCAAGGACGAGGAATGCGTGGGTTGCAACCTCTGCGTCAGCGTCTGCCCGATCGACAACTGCATCACCCTGCGCGAGATTCCGGTCGGCCAGGTGGACCCGCGCACCGGCCAGCGCGTCGCGCCCTACGCCAACTGGACCACCCATCCCAACAACCCACAGCGGGTCAGGGAGGAGGCCGCCGCCGTCGGCAAGTGACGACATGGCTTGCGCAGATTTTTCGGCACCGCCGAGCCCGCCGGTTCCGCCCGGCGGGCTGTCGGCGCTGCATGATAGGCCGGCCCGAGCCGGACACCAAAGGGGAGACTAGAAAATGACCACGCCAGTACGACACGACCCTCGCACCGCACGAGGCGGCCTGCCGCACTCACCTGTAATGCACTGATCAAGAGGGGTTTCCGCACATGGCTCAAGATTCCGCCGCCCTGGCCGCCACCGCGGCCATCCGCAGTGCGCCCGACCTGTCCCGGGAGAGCGACGCCGACCTGCTCAACGACGACCTGATGCCCACCACGGCACGCGAGCGTACCTGGGAGTGGCGGCACTTCGCCGCGCTCTGGGTGGGCATGGTGGTGTGCGTGCCCACCTACACCCTGGCCGCCGGGCTGATCGCCGGCGGCATGAGCCTGACCCAGGCGGTGCTCACCGTCTTTCTCGGCAACCTCATCGTGCTGGTGCCGATGCTGCTGATCGGCCACGCCGGCGCCAAGCACGGCGTGCCCTACCCGGTATTGGCGCGCGCCTCTTTCGGCGTGCTCGGAGCACGGCTGCCGGCCATGTTACGCGCCGTGGTGGCCTGCGGCTGGTTCGGCATCCAGACCTGGATCGGCGGCATGGCCATCTACCAGATCCTCAACATCCTCACCGGTGATGCGCTCCGGGGCACGCCGCTCGGCTATTTCGGCGCCGACCTGGGGCAGTTGGCGTGCTTCCTGGTGTTCTGGGCCATCCACCTGTACTTCATCAAGCACGGCACCGAGTCGATCCGCTGGCTGGAGACCTGGTCGGCGCCGGTACTGCTGGTCATGGGCGTGGCGCTGCTGGGCTGGGCCTGGATGCAGGCCGGCGACTGGAGCAAGCTGCTCGGCCAGCCGGCCACGTTCCAGAGCGATGCCGAGTTCTGGGCCGCCTTCTGGCCGTCCTTGACCGCCATGGTCGGCTTCTGGGCGACGCTGGCGCTGAACATCCCCGACTTCACCCGCTTCGCCAAGAGCCAGAAGGATCAGGTGCTCGGCCAGGCGCTCGGCCTGCCGATTCCGATGGGCTTCTTCGCTTTCATCGGTGCGGCGGTGGCCTCGGCGACCCTGCTGGTGTACGGCAAGGCGATCTGGGACCCGGTGGAACTGGCCGGCCATATGGGCGGCTTCGCCGTGGTGCTGGCGTTGCTGCTGCTGATCATCGCCACCCTCACCACCAACATCGCCGCCAACGTGGTCAGCCCGGCCTATGACTTCTCCATTCTGGCGCCGCAGAAGATCGACTTCGCCAGAGGCGGCTACATCACCGCCGCCGTCGGCATCCTGATGCACCCGTGGTTCCTGCTGGGTAGCCTGTCGGGCTATATCTTCACCTGGCTGATCGGCTACTCCGGCCTGCTCGGGCCGATCGCCGGCATCCTCCTGGCCGACTATTACCTGGTGCGCCAGACCGAGCTCGACGCCACTGCGCTGTATCGGCGCCACGGCGAATACGCCTATGGCGGCAGCGGCTGGAATCCGGCGGCATTGATCGCCTTTGCCCTGGGTGTGCTGCCCAACGTGCCGGGCTTTCTGCAAGCGGCCAGCAACGGCGCCATCCAGGTGCCGGCCTTCCTCAACACCCTGTATGGCTACGCCTGGTTCGTCGGGTTGGGCATCGCCTTCGTGGTGTACCTGGGGTTGATGGCTGGGAAGAGACGGGCATAAGTGCTGCGACTCCCTGCCCCTTCCAGAGAGAGGGCAGGGGGTGGGGAGAACGCACTCACCCTGACCCTCTCCCGAGGGGAGAGGGGATACAAGATTCGTGAATGAGGAGCAATACCATGTCCGTTCTGATCCGAGGCGGCACGGTGGTCAACACCGACCGCAGCTTCCGCGCCGACGTCTACTGCGAAGGCGGGGTGATCCGCGCCGTGGGCGACAACCTGGAGGTGCCAGCCGGCAGCGAGGTGATCGATGCCGGCGGCCAGTACGTCATGCCCGGCGGCATCGATCCGCACACCCACATGCAACTGCCCTTCATGGGCACGGTGACCACCGACGACTTCTACACCGGCACCGCCGCCGGGCTGGCCGGCGGCACCACGCTGATCATCGACTTCGTCATCCCCAACCCGCAGCAGCCGCTGCTGGATGCCTACTGGCAGTGGCGCGGCTGGGCCGAGAAGGCGGCCGCCGACTACAGCTTCCACGTCGCCGTCACCTGGTGGGATGAGTCGGTACGCGAAGACATGGGCACTCTGGTGCAGGAGCACGGGGTGAACAGCTTCAAGCATTTCATGGCCTACAAAAACGCCATCATGGCCGACGACGAGACGCTGGTGAACAGCTTCCGCCGCTGCCTGGAGCTGGGCGCCATCCCCACCGTGCATGCCGAGAACGGCGAGCTGGTCTACCTGCTGCAACGCGAGCTGCTGAAGCTGGGCATCACCGGTCCGGAGGGGCATCCCTTGTCGCGGCCGCCCATCGTCGAAGGCGAGGCTGCCAACCGCGCCATCCAGATCGCCCAGGTGCTGAACGTACCGATCTACATCGTGCATGTCTCCTGCCGCGAGGCGCTGGAGGCCATCACCCGCGCCCGCAACGCCGGCCAGCGGGTCTACGGCGAGTGTCTGGCCGGGCATCTGGTGATCGACGACTCGGTCTACCGCGATCCGGATTTCAACTTCGCCGCCGCCCACGTGATGAGCCCGCCGTTCCGCTCCCGTGAGCACCAGGACGCCTTGTGGCGCGGTCTGGCCGGCGGCAATCTGCACACCACGGCCACCGACCACTGCGCCTTCTGCGCCGAGCAAAAGGCCATGGGCCGCGCCGATTTCACCAAGATCCCCAACGGCTGCGCCGGCATCGAGGAGCGCATGGCCATCCTCTGGCACGAGGGGGTGAACTCGGGAAGACTCACCCCCAGCGAGTTCGTCGCCGTGACCTCCAGCAACGCTGCGCAGATCTTCAACCTCTATCCGCGCAAGGGCCATATCGGCGTCGGTGCCGATGCCGATCTGGTGGTATGGGATCCGGCCGGTAGCCGCACCATCTCCGCCAAGACCCACCACCAGAACATCGACTTCAATATCTTCGAGGGGCGCACGGTGCAGGGCATTCCCAGTCACACCGTGAGCCGCGGCCGCGTGGTGTGGAAGGACGGCGAGCTGCGCGCCGAGCGCGGCGCCGGGCGCTACATCGAGCGGCCGGCCTTCAATCCGGTGTTCGCGGCCCTGGGCAAGCAGGCGCGACGGCAGCGGCCCACGGCGGTCGAGCGTGACCGCTGAGGAATGAGTCCCCTCTCCCCAGAGAGCAGAGGGGGTTGATCAGATCTTGACAGGAGCGTTTGACGCCGGGCAGCGTTCTGGTTGTCGTCGCCATCCGCCGGTTGCTAGCATCCCTTAGCAATGACGCGTACTGCACGATGAGGGGAATTCGCCTTGAAACTGGTGGAGCGACCACCCGCCCAGGGCCGCAAGGCCGCCATCCGCGAGGAGCAGGAGGCCAAGATCCTGGCCGCGGCCGAGGAAGTGTTCGGCCAGTACGGCCTGCACGGCGCCACCATGGCCATGGTCGCCGAGCGCGCCGGCGTGCCCAAGCCCAACGTCCACTACTATTTCAAGAGCAAGGAAGAGCTCTACCTCACCCTGCTCGCCCGGGTGCTGCGCACCTGGCTGGCGGTGGCCGACACCCTCGACGCCGCCGAGGAGCCGGCCGCCGCCCTGGAGGCCTTCGTGCGCGCCAAGCTGGCCTTCTCCCGCGAGCACCCGCTGGCCTCCAAGGTGTTCGCCAACGAAATCATCAACGGTGCACCCTATCTGCTGCCGCTCTTGCGCGGCGAACTGCGCGAGTTCGTCGAAGCCAAGGCGGCGGTGTTCGAACAGTGGATGGCAGCGGGCAAGATGCGCCGCGTCGAGCCGCGCCATCTGCTCTTTCTGCTCTGGGCCATGACCCAGACCTATGCCGATTTCCACGACCAGATCGTCGCCGTGCTCGGCCGTCGGGAACTCAGCGACGCCGACTACGCCGCCGCAATCGAGACCATCCTCACCCTGGTGCTGGAAGGGCTGGGGGTGCGGGGCCAATCCGCTGAGCCTGCTCAGCGCCGCCCCAGATAGCGCACCTCGTCGAAAGTGCAGAGCCACTGCGGGCGCAGGCCGACGAACACGGTGGTGAGCATGCCGTTGAGCAGCCCCTCGGGGAACAGGTAGAGGGGCAGGAAGGGCAGGTATTCCTCGGCGATGCGGGCAAAGGGATAGGCCCCGCCCAGGGTCAGCGCCGCCACCAGCGCGAGCACGGTGAGCCCGGCGCTGACGATGGCACCGAGGAAGCCGCAGAGAAAGATGTAAATGAAGACATGGCGCGGCAGGCGCCGTTGCACCTGGCGCTGGATGTGATGGGCCAGGGTCACCGGCAGCGCCGCCAGCAGCAGGCCGTCGGCGGCCAGCATGGCCCAGGCGCCCTGGCCGGCGGCAGCCAGTGCGGTCGCAGTCAGCGCCGTGCCGATCAGCGCCAGCGGCCAGCCGAACATCAGGCTGAACACGGTGGTGCCGAGAAAGTGGAAGCCCAGACCGGGGCGCACCCCGGCTTGAAAGCTCCACAGCACCAGCAGCGCCACCACTGCGCCCAGGAACACATGCTGTTGGTGGGCATCACGCAGCCGCCGCCAGGGCGCGCGTAGCGCCGCCAGCGCCAGCAGACCCAACCACAGCAGCCAGCTCGCGACCAGCCACGGGGTCGACAACAGGGTATCGGGAAGATGCATGGAAGCTCCGCGCTTTGTTCGATTGGACCAAGGCCGGGCGTTGCCGTTGCAGCGCGTGCCGCTTGGCGGTAGAGTGCCGCCAGCCGCGCCCAAGCCCAGGAGTGATGCCGTGACCCAGCCCCCCGCCGCGTTGTTGCAATCCCATCTCACCAGCCTGCCGCTGGTCTACCGCGGCAAGGTGCGCGACCTCTACGAGGTGGACGAGCGGCACTATCTGATGGTAGCCACCGACCGCCTGTCGGCCTTCGACGTCATCCTGCCCACCCCCATCCCCGGCAAGGGGATCGTGCTCACCGCGGTATCGAATTTCTGGTTCGCCCGCACCCGACATATCGTACCCAATCATCTGGATCTGGCCGAGAAGAGCCTGGCGCAAGCCCTGCCCGACCCGGCCGAGCGCGCCCAGGTCGAGGGCCGCGCCGTGGTGGCGCGCAGGCTCAAGGCGCTGCCGGTGGAGGCCATCGTGCGCGGCTACATCATCGGCTCGGGCTGGAAGGAATATCAGCAGACCGGGGCCATCTGCGGCATCATTCTGCCGCCGGGCTTGCGGATTGCCGACAAGCTGCCCGAGCCCATCTTCACCCCCTCGACCAAGGCCGCCGTCGGTGACCACGACGAGAACGTCAGCTTCGCCCGGGTGGTGGAGCTGATCGGCCGCGAGCGCGCCGAAGAGATGCGTGCGGTAAGCCTGCGCCTGTACCGGGAGGCGGCCGACTATGCGGCTTCCCGCGGCATCATCATCGCCGACACCAAGTTCGAGTTCGGCCTGGACGAGGCCGGCCGGTTGGTACTGATGGACGAGATCTTCACCCCGGATTCCTCGCGCTTCTGGCCCGCCGACCAGTG
>DATLYF010000177.1:0-17320 GCA_035575095.1 Candidatus Competibacteraceae bacterium | reverse complement strand
ACCTCGGCCAGCGCCCGGGCGACCCGTTTGTAGGTATCGTCGATGGTCTGATCCACCGCCTGTCCGTCCTTGGCCTTGAGCCGGTACTTCTTGTCCCAGATGTCCAGGGACGCGGGCTGCAGAGGGATCTCCACCGGTTTCGGGCTGTTCTGTCCGGTCGGCAGGCGGGCGATTTTCATGGGTATGGTTACCTCGTCTCCGTGGGCAATGGCAGGGCATGGTCCTCGGTTGGAGCCCCGCCACCTGGGATGTTCGCCGGCTAGTTTAGTTCAAAGCCGGCAAAACACAACCTTGCAAAACACAATAGAATGTGCCCATACAAATTATTGGACACAACATAGTGTGTTTTGCAATTTGCCGAGACTATCAGCGACTTGGCGCGGCCAGTGTTTCGGAGCAGCGGAAAGAGGAATTATTTGTAGCATAGAAGAGAATATTTGTTGTGATATAGCAACCGCCGTTGTAAAGCCATGGCAGCAGTGATATAAACGGCTACAATTGGGAACAAGCCAGAAAAAATCCAGTACGGACGCCTGCCTAGGGAGACTCCCAATGAAAGCCCTCTACCCATCGTTGCTGGCCCTTGCCGTCGGGCTGGTCGGCTGCAGCACCACCGAAGTTCCGGTCACCACCTCATTCCCGCGCACCTCGCAGAATCAGATGCAGGCGGCCAAGCACTGGGGTTTCGTGGCCAACGACGTCGCCGCGCGCCTGCAGACTGCACTGCTCAGCCCCGACAGCAAGCAACGTATGGTGCTGCACGTGGAGCCGCATCGGAACAACTCCACCTTCAGCCGGGCCTTCCACGAGATGCTGGTAACCGCGCTGCTGCAGCACGGCTTCGGCGTCACTGAGGACCGTAGCCAGGGTCTGCCGCTGAGCTACGACATCCAGCCGGTCGCTTACGCCGATCGCGGCGCACCGCCGGCCGGACCCGGTTCCTATGGCGACCACGAGGTCATCGTCACCACCTCGGTGATGAGCGGTAACCGCTATCTGGCCCGCTTGAGCGACGTCTACTACGTCAACGACAACAACTTTCAGCAGTACCTGACAGCCTATATTCCCAGCACCAAGCTGATCGAGGTGGTCGGCAATGGCAACTAAAGCGCATCCGAAGCCCCTGTTGATCGCTATGGTACTCAGCGCCGGCCTGGCCGCCGCCGGCTGTGCTGGCGAGAACTATTTCGAGCCCAAGGGCGAGGCCCCGACCCGAGTGGCCCCTACCGACGCCGACCTGGTGCAGGAGAACTACAGGGCCGCTGATGCCCTGCTGGCGCGCGCCCCCTGGCTCAAGGACAGCTATGCTCCGCTGCTCTACGGCAGCTTCGTCAATGTCAACGCCATGGAGGATTCCTCGGCGCTGGGACGGATCATGTCGGAGCAAATCGGTTCGCGCTTCGCCCAGAAGGGCTACACCGTCATCGACATGAAGTTGCGCAACAACGTCTTCATCAAGCAGGGCGGCGACGAGGGCGAGTTCGTGCTGTCGCGCTCGGTCAAGGAACTGGCCCAGAACCACAACGCCTCGGCCATCATCGCCGGCACCTATGCCGTGGGACGCCGCTCGGTGTACGTCAGCGCCCGCCTGATCCGCGCCGCCGACAGCGTGGTGCTGGCCTCCTACGACTACAATCTGCCGCTCGGCCCCGACACCAAGGCCCTGGTGGCCAGTGAATGATGCGCCGCAGCGATGCGTGCTTGACACGGTCATCGTGCATCGCCATAATGCGCTCCCTCTGCTGCGGGGTGGAGCAGTCCGGTAGCTCGTCGGGCTCATAACCCGAAGGTCGTAGGTTCAAATCCTGCCCCCGCTACCAAATACGAAACCCGTCTGGCACGGCCAGACGGGTTTTTCGTTTGTGAGCGGAAACGCCCTTCCCCTGTGCGGGTGGGCTGCCGTGTATCAGATTACGTTCAATTCCCGCACCGGGCGGTTGGCCACGATCCGCTCGTAGCCGAACACCGACAGATCCAGGCTGCGGTAGCCGCCGTGGACGATGAGTTCGGCCACCCCCCGCCCCACCGCCGGGGCCTGCTGCAGGCCATGCCCGGAGAAGCCGTTGGCGAAGATCAGGTTGCCCACCGCGGGGTGGCGACCGACGACGGCGTTCTGGTCCAGAGTGTTGTAATCGTAATGGCCGGCCCAGGCGTTGATCAGCTTGATGGCCTCGAAGGCGGGCACGCGATTGGCCAGGATCGGCCAGATATGTTCGTCGAACAGGCCGTGATCGACCTCGAAATCCCAGCACTCGGGGTCGGGCCGCGGCGGCAGGCCGGTGATGAAGTACTCGCCCTCGGGGCGGAAATAGAGCCCCGACGGGTCGACCACCAGCGGACAGTCGTCGAAGCGCGGACGCTCCTTGCAGGCGAACACGAACACGCAGCGCTTGCGCGGCTCTACCGGCAGCGCAATGCCGGCCAGGGCGGCGACCCGTCCGGCGGCGGCACCGGCGGCGTTGACCAGCTCGCCGCAGGTGTAGGTGCGGCCGTCGCCCAGACGTACGCCGCGGATGTGCTCGCCGTTGCGCTCGATGGCCACTACCTCGCCATCCACATATTCCGCACCCTGCTCGCGCGCGGCGCGGCGCAGCAACTGCAACAGACTGTAGGCATCGAACCAGCCCTCCCCGGACAGACCCAGACAGCCGGCGGCCAGATCCTGCACGTTCAGCCAGGGGAAGCGAGCCTGCAGGGCCGGGCCGTCCAGCAGGGCCACGTCCACCCCGTGCTCGCGCTGGATGCGGTGGTTGCCCTCCAGGATCGGCAGGCCCGAAGGCGAGGCCAGCAGCAGATAGCCGTTCTCGCGCAGGCCGATGTCAGCGCCGGGACCGAAGCGCTCCGCGAGGCTGCGCAGGAACTCGATGCCGAACTGGGAGATGCGGATATTGGTAGGGGTGGAGAACTGCTGGCGGATGGAGGCCGCCGACAGGGTGGTGGAGCTTTTCGCGTAGCTCGGGTCTTTCTCGATCACCAGCACCCGGCCGCGGAACGCCGGATCGCGAGTCAGGAAATAGGCGACGGCACTGCCAATGATGGCGCCACCGACGATGATCACCTCATAGTGATGTGAAGACATGGCTCTCTCCGCCGACGCATTTCGTCTTCCCTCTCCCTAAACGGATAGAGAGGGGCGTCACTTTATCAACATTCGACAGCATTCGCTGCGGTCATCTTGAAGATGCCCTGGGCGTTGCCGCTGTCGAAGCGCAGGTCCAGCCGGCCGTCCGCCAGCCGGTCGCGGCTGATGAACTCGTAGAACGAGCCCGGCACGGTGCGGGTCACCAGCCGGCCCTGCGCGTCGAGGAAGGAGCGCTCGACTAGCGTCGCCCTGTAGGCGGTCTGGCGTACGCTGCCAGCGGCGGAGACCTCGACCCGCTCTTTCATCGGCCGGCCCAGGGCCTTCTGCTGCTCGGCCAGCTGGAACACGTCGGCGACGCGGTCGGTGGCGTGGTTGAAGCAGTTGCCCTCGGTACTGATCCAGGCCATCTCAGCGGACTCGGCCAGCAGGATCTCGTAATCGGCCAGGCGCGGCGTAGCGTGCTGCACGGCGAAGCAGCCCACCAGCCTGGGCAGCAGCGCCACGGCTTCGACAAAGGGCAGCGCCCTGTCGGCAGCGAGCTTATCGAGCAATGCCTTGTCCTGGGCGTCGAGGGGATCGCGGGAACTGCCCACCACGCGTGCCACCGCCGCCTGGAAGGCCGGCGAGAACTGCCCGGCATGCAGCTCGGAGACGAAGAACTGCGCCACCTCCTCGGGCATATCCTGGTGACAATAGGCGCGGCCGGTCATCTTCAGGCGCGCGAGCGGGTAGAGCCCGGCCATGGCGAAGCCCAGCGGCTCCAGGATGCGCTTGAAGGCCAGCTCGCCGCGCGGCAGGGCGCCGGTGTCGGGGGCGTCCACGGTACGCAGCGCGCCGTGATCGAATAGCACTTGGCCGCCGGCCGCGAGGCGCTCACTCACATAGACCTTGCCCTCCGGCACCGCCTCCACCAGGCCGTGGAACAGCACCATGTTCATGGCCTGGGCCAGGATCACCCGCGGCACCCTGTCGGCTGGCGGAGTCAGCAGCGCCTCATGCACAAAGATCATGCGCAATAGCTCGGCGGTGCGCGTCTCGCCGAGGCAGGCGGCCAGCAGTTGCCAGAGCTGGGAATCGCGGGGCTGGGACATGGGCGGTGTACCCTCTCGTCAATCATTCACGGGCGGCGGAAATGCTGGGAATTATTGGGTTTTGCCGGCCTTGCGCTCAAACGATGTATAGTTGTGGGATCATTCCGAAAAGTCATGACCTTGCCTCATGCGTCGCGTCCTGCCCTCGTTCATCGCCCTGCAATTCTTCGAGGCCGCCGCCCGCCATCTGAGCTTTACCCGCGCCGCCGAAGAGCTCCACGTCACCCAGAGCGCGGTCAGCCGACAGATCCGCAAGCTCGAGGAGACCCTGCGCCGGCCGCTGTTCCGCCGCCTCAAGCAGCGCCTGCTGCTGACTCCGGCGGGCGAGGCTTACGCCGCCGAGATCCGCGCCCTGCTCGATCGCGCCGAGGCCGCCACCCTGCAGCTCATGGCCTACAGCGGTGCGGGCGGCGTGCTCAATCTGGCCATCCTGCCGACCTTCGGCTCGCGCTGGCTGATCCCGCGCCTGGGCAGCTTCACCGCCCGCTACCCGGATATCCAGCTCAATCTGGTGACCCAGGTAAAGCCCTTCGACTTCGCCGAGAGCGACGTGGACGTGGCCATCCACTTCGGCGCCGAGACCTGGCCCGGGGCCATCATGCACCGGTTGATGGGCGAGACGGTGATACCGGTTTGCTCCCCAGCCCTGCTAGGCGAACGCAGCCGGCTCGACGATCCCGCCGGGATCGCCCGCTTCACCCTGCTGCAGCACACCACCCGCCCACAGGCCTGGCAGGACTGGTTGCGCGCCGTGGGGCTCGGCCATCTCGATGGGCTGAGCGGACCGCGCTTCGAACACTTTCACATGGTGATCCAGGCCGCCATCGCCGGCCTGGGCGTGGCCCTGCTGCCGCATTTCCTGGTGCAGGAGGAGCTGGTCAGCGGTCGCCTGGTCATCCCCGTCGAGTATCCGGTGCCGAGCGAGCACGCCTATTACCTGGTCTATCCCGAAGCCAAGGCCGAGCTATACCGGGTACGGGTGTTCCGCGACTGGCTGGTCGAGTTGTGCCGCAGTGAGCGCGCCTAGGCCAAGGGGAAGTTCAGTTGGCGCTGCCGTCTGCTTTGGCGCTGCGGGCGGCCACGCGCGCCGTCGGCGCCGACGGCGCGAAGCGATAGGCCAACCCTTCCACGTACACCTCGGGCGGCAGCTTGTGCTGCTCGAAGTAGTCGTAGCCTTCCTTGAGATTGGCCCAGAAGCTGAACCACGGCGAGTTCTTGTGTCGGGCCAGATTGTGCGGCGTCAGGCGAAACGGAAAGGCGTGCACCCGGAAGTAGGGCTGGCCGTTTTTCAGGGCGGCTTCGGCCAGGGTGTAGATCTCCTGGATCTGGCGGTCGGTCATGGCGTAGCAGCCAATGGATACGCAGTCACCGTGCACCATGAGCGCGCTGCCGGTATAGCCGTGGGCGCGATCGTAAGCGTTGGGGAAGCCCAGGTTGAAGGATAGATAGAACTGGCTGTTGGGATTCATGCGATCCAGGGTGACGTAATAGAAGCCCTCCGGACTCTGCTTGTCGCCCTCGCGCTGCTTCGGCCCCAGATCGCCGGAGTACTTGCAGATGGGATAGCTGCGGAACAGTTTGTAGCGGCCGTCCTGCTGCTGCATCCACACTTCGAGCTGCGCCTCCTCCTTGAAGATACGCATGAACACCGGATCGCCCAGGTTCAGCCCGGCCGCCTGCAAGCGCCCTTGCAAGCTCACCGGCGGCGCCTTGACCACCGGTGGCGGCGCGGGCGGCGCGGGCGGCTTGCTCGCACAGCCGCCCACGGCCAGGCACAACAACAGGCTAGACCAGCGCAGTCCCATCTTTCCCCCCTTAACTACAGCGACGCGTTCGTGTCGGTATGCTGCTAGACGGGATATTTCAGCAGATCAGGAAGGGATTGCGCCAGGCGGCGGCGTTCAGCGTCCCTCGATGAGCGCCGCTTCGGTGGCGAGGATGGCGCGATCGGCCTCGGTGGCGCGGGCCGCTTGGACGCGCCGGCGGCGCTCCAGCCGCCGCCGGCGCAGCTCGTAGACGATCGCGCCGAGAATGGTCAGGCCGATCAGGATCAGGCCCAGCGCATTCACCGCCGGGGTCACGCCGGTGCGCACCTTGGAGGCGATGTAGATGGTCAGAGTGGTGTCTAGGCCGCGCACGAACAGGGTGGTGTTGTAGTTTTCGAAAGACTGCAGGAAGGCCAGGAACGCCGCTGCCAGCAGAGCCGGCGCCAGATATGGCAGGGTGATGCGGCGGAACACCTGGACATGGGTCGCACCGAGATCCAGGGCGGCCTCCTCCAGAGTACGGTCGAAGCGCTCCAGGTGCGCCGTGACCATGAGCATCACATAACCAGTGATAAAGGTCGACTGCGCCAGGATGGTGAGCAGCACGCCGCCGCTCAAGCCCAAGGTCTCCCGCCAGAAGATCAAGGTGGAGATGCCGATGATCACCCCCGGGGTGAGCAACGGCGAGACCATGACCGCGTAGACGAAGGTGCGCGCCCGGCGCTGCAGAGCGGTGAGCAGCAGCGCGGCGGCCAGCCCTACCGGCACCGCCAGCGCCACCACCCCGACGCCGATGAGCAGCGAGGTCGTGAGCGCCGTCCACATTTGGGTATCGGCCCAGAGCTGGCCGAACCATTTGAGTGTGTAGCCCTGCCAAGGGGTGATGGTGGGGAAGCGGCTGTCATTGAAGGTCGCTGCCGCCATGATGATCAATGGCAGAAACAGGTAGACCAGGAACAGCCCCAGGTAGACGTTGAGCAGGGTGCGGGCCAATGGGTCGCGGTTCATTTCGCGATGTCCCCCAGGTTGACGCGAAACAGCTTCAGCATCAGCACGATAAAGCCCACGCACAGCAACAGCAGGATGAAGGCGTAGGCCGCTCCCTGGTTCCAGTTGCCGCCCTCGAAGAACCAGTTATAGATGATCTCGGTGAACCAGCGGCTGCGCGGCGAGCCGAGCAGGGCCGGCACCGCGTAGCTGCCGGCGGCGAGCATGAACACCATGACGCAGCCGGTAGCCACGCCCGGCCTGGCGTGGGGCAACACCACGCGCCAGTGGATGCGCCACCAGGCGGCGCCGAGATCGCGCGCCGCCTCGATCTGGTTGGGGTCGAGGCTGTCGATGGCGTTGTACAGCGGAAACACCATGAACAGCAGATAGGCGTAGACCATGCCCAGCATCACGCCGGTGTTGCCGTCCAGCCAGCGGATCGGCTCGGCGGTGATTCCCAGCGCCAGCAGCAGCCCGTTCAGCGGCCCGTTGAAGGCGAGAATGATGAACCAGGCGAAGGTGCGTAGGATCTCGTTGATCCAAAACGGCACCACCAGCATCAGGAGCAGCAGCCGGGCGCGGGCGCCGCGGGCCACCTGGGCCAGGTAGAAGGCCACCGGATAGCAAACCAGGAAGGTCACCAGCGTCACCACCGCGGAGGCGACGATGGTCTTGACGAAGATCTGGAAATGGATGGTGTTGCGCCACAGGGTCTGGTAATTGACCAGGGTATAGGCGTCCTCGGGCCCGCCCTGGGCCGCCGGCGGCAGGTTGGGGCGCAACGAGAAGTCGATCATCACCAGTTGCGGCAGCACGATCTGGAGCAGCACCCAGAACAGACTCAGGGCGACGATCAGCAGCGTCAGCGGCAGCCCGAAACGGCGCAGCAGGCTGCTCATGCGCGCTCCTCCCGCAGCACCACGGCATCCTCCGGGTCGAAGGCCAGGGTCACGCTCTGCTGCTCGGCCAGGGCCGGCATCTGGCCGACATTGGCCAGTTGCACGGTGATGGGCACACCATTGCCGGTGCGGGCTACCACGTGCAGGAACGAGCCCTCGAAATTGCGGTGACTGACCACGGCCGACAGGCAGTTGGCGCCGCCCTCGCCCAGGCGCAGCCGCTCCGGACGCACGAACAGTGCAGCGCGCTCCCCCGGGCGCAGGCCGTCGCCGGCCCGGCCGTGCAGCAGCACGCCCAGGGCGGTGGCGACGCTGGCATAGCCATCCTGCACCGCGCTCACGGTGCCGGCGAAGCGGTTGTTCTCGCCCACGAAGGAGGCCACGAACGGGGTCGCCGGGCGGGCATAGAGCTCCTCCGGCGGCGCCACCTGCTGCAGCATACCCTGGCTCATCACGCCCACCCGGTCCGACATGGTGAGCGCCTCGCCCTGGTCGTGGGTGATGTAGATGAAGGTCACGCCGGTGCGCTGCTGGATGGCGCGCAGCTCGCTGCGCATGTGCTGGCGCAGCTTCAGGTCCAGCGCCGAGAGCGGCTCGTCGAGCAGCAGCACTGCAGGCTCCACCGCCAGCGCCCGGGCGATGGCCACGCGCTGGCGCTGGCCGCCGGAGAGCTCGGTCACCCGCTTCTCGCCCTGGCCGGGCAGGGCGATGAGTTCCAGCAGTTGCTCCACCTTGCGCGCCCGGGCGGTGCGGTCCACGCCGCGCACCTCCAGACCGAAGGCGATGTTCTCGGCTACTGTCATCAGTGGGAACAGGGCCAGGTTCTGAAAGATCATGGCGGTCGGCCGGCGGTTGGGACCGATGCCACGCATGTCTCTGCCGCCAATGCGGATGGCACCCTCAGTGGGCTCGATGAAGCCGGAGATCAGGCGCAGCAGCGTGGTCTTGCCGCAGCCGGAAGGGCCGAGAAAGGAGAAGAACTCGCCCTGGCGAATCTCCAGGGAGACGTCGCGCACGGCGGTGAAGCCGCCGAAGCGCATGGTGACGTGGTCGATCTGGACGGACTGGCTCATGGTGCAAGATATAGGCGGTGCCGGCGGCGGATGCGCGACACGTTGGCACAGGCCCTCTCCGGCCGCGAGGAGAGGGTGGGGCGCGGGTGGCGGGGCGCTTCCCCCTCACCGCTTCCTGCCCCCGGCGGGGGCAGGAAGCCGCTGGCGTTCAGGCCGCCAGGTAGCGGTCCTGATACTCGTTGCGCAGGGCAACGTACCAGGCCTCCTGAGTGGGCCACCACCACAGCTTGTCGAGGGCGTCCTGGGGATAGGCTGCGGCGAAGAACTTTTTGGCCGACTCCGGCAGATATTGGTCGGCGCCCTTGGCCACCGAGTTGGAGGCACGGGCAGCGGCGAACATGGCGCCGTTCTCGGGCTGCAGGAACCAGTTGATCCAGGCGTAGGCCTGCTCGACGTTCTTGGCCTTCTTCGGCAGGCAATAGCCTTCCATCCAGGCGAAGGCCCCTTCGCTGGGCGCGAGGTAGCCCACGTTGCGGCCTTCCTTGATCAGAGCGGCGGCGGTCTCGTCCCAGTTCTGACCGATGACACAGCCGTTGACGATATAGGCGGCGGTGGCCTCGTTGCCGTTAGACCAGAATTGGCCGACGGACGCCTTGTTGGCAATGGCGACCTTGAGGATCTCGTCCCAGATCGCCTTCATCTTGGTCTGGTCCTTGAAACCGTCGAGGAAGGGATACGGCAGCTTGCCCTGAGCATCCAGCCAGCGGCCGATGCCGGCCAGCGCGGAGTGGCCGCGCACCGTCACCTTGCCCTTGTATTCGGGCTTCCACAGATCGCCCAGGGAGAAACCGTAAGCGATCGACGCCTTGTCCTTGTCGAACAGGATGGCCTCGGTGCCCCAGTGGGTGGGCACCATGTAGCGCGCCCCGGTGCCCACGCCGGGCTTACCGGCCGAGCCGGCCAGCGGACCGGAGAGGATGCGCTCCAGCGCGACCTTGTTCTCGTCGATGGGCTGGATCAGGTCGAGTTCGGTGTAGTTGGGCACACGGTCGGCGGTGGGCATGATGATGTCGAAGCCCGCGCCCTGCACCGCCTTGAGCTGGTTGAGCAGCTCGTCGTTGGTGCCGTAGGGGGTGTAGATGGCCTTGATGCCGGTGTCCTTCTGGAACTTGGCCAGCAGGTCGTCGGTGAAATAGCCGGCCCAGCCGAACACGCGAACCTCGCCGGAGGAGGCCCGGGCATCGCGCACCACCCACGGCCCCACGGCCGCCATGGCCCCCAGCGCCGCCGTGGCCTTGAGGAAGGCGCGGCGGCCGAGAGCAGCGCTCGCATGCGTCAGACTGTCATCTTTTTTGTTCATACTCGCAAACCTCTCTGGCAGATACTAGGCAACCGAAAAAAAGCGAAGCGAAGATAGCGCAGCCGTATGAAGCTCTCGTGACGCCTGCAGGGCCCTCGCAAGCCTCTTGCAGACACCGGCGCTCGCTGCAAACTACGAGTATCGTCCATGGGCGGTGGCTGTCCAATGCAGCGCCGTTCGTTTTTTTCTAATTCGCTCATAATTTAGCGATTTATCACGCAATGTCTGCAAACAACCTTATCTTTAGAAAAACGTTAGCGTTGCTGGCTTCTGTTTCCTGAGGACGGGCACTAGAATTTTTGCCCCGCACTCTGCCCTGAAAACACGTCGAGAGTCGCCCCATGAGCCATCGCCCCCTGCGCAAAGTCCTGTTTCTCTGCGCCGATCAGTGGCGCGGCGAGTGTCTGTCGGCCCTGGGCCATCCGACGGTGCAGACTCCCAACCTGGATCGCCTGGCCCAGGACGGCGTGCTGTTTCGCCGTCACTACAGCCAGGTCGCGCCCTGCGGGCCGGCGCGCACCAGCCTGCTCACCGGGCTGTATGCCATGAACCACCGTTCCATCCAGAACGGCACGCCCCTGGCCCGGCGCCACAGCAACCTCGCCTTGGAGGCGCGCAAGGGCGGCTACGAGCCGATCCTGTTCGGCTACACCGACAGCAGCGCCGATCCGCGCCAGTATCCGCCGCATGATCCCTTGCT
The DNA here is from genome assembly GCA_035575095.1 of Candidatus Competibacteraceae bacterium. Classification (GTDB taxonomy): domain Bacteria; phylum Pseudomonadota; class Gammaproteobacteria; order Competibacterales; family Competibacteraceae; genus DATLYF01. The sequence continues at coordinate 6,419 of DATLYF010000177.1, read as the reverse complement.
GCGGGACTACGGCGGCATCCTGCCCGGCTTCCGCGAGGGCTTCCGTTACGACGACGAGATCTGCCTGGCCTGGATGCAGGCACTGCGGCGCAAGGGCTATGTGCTTCCGGCCGACCTGCGCGACACCTACGTTGGCATCAAGCACTACCCGGGTGCGGCCGCGCGCGGCCACAGCTTCGCTGCGCCGCTGTACCGGGCCGAGGACTCGGACACTGCCTTCACCGCCGACCAGATCCTGGAGTATCTGGAGCTGCGCCGGCACAAGCCCTGGTTCGTGCACGGCGTGTTCCTGCGCCCGCATCCACCGCTGTTCGCCCCCGAACCCTACAACGCTCTCTATCACCCGGACGAGCTGGCCGGCCCCATCCGTGCCCCCACCCTGGCGGCAGAACAGCGCCAGCATCCGTTCCTCCAGTTCTGGCTGGAGCAGCAGGCCCGGCCCGGCTACTACACCTATCACCATGGGGTGAACGTGCGCGATCTGCCGGAGCACGAGATCCGCCAGATGCGCGCCAGCTACTACGGGCTGATCAGCGAGGTGGACACCCATATCGGGCGCCTCCTCGACCATCTCCAGCGCACTGGCGAGTACGACGAGACGCTGATCGTCTTTACCGTCGACCACGGCGAACAGCTCGGCGACCACTGGCTGTGGGGCAAGGGCGGTTACTTCGAGCAGAGCTACCACATCCCGTTGATCATCCGTGATCCGCGCCCGGGCGCGGCACGCGGCCGGGTGGTGGAGCACTTCACCGAGGCGGTGGACATCGTCCCTACCATCCTGGAGTGGCTGGGACTGGAGATCCCGGCGGCCTGCGACGGCGTCTCGCTGCTACCGTTCCTGCAGGGCGAGACGCCGCATGACTGGCGTACCGCGGTGCACTGGGAATACGACTTCCGCGATCCCGTGGGACAGGCGCCGGAGCGGGCGCTGGGTCTCAAGAGCGACCAGTGCACCCTCAACGTGCTCCGGGGCGAGCGCTACAAGTACGTGCACTTCACCGCGCTGCCGCCCTTGTTCTTCGACCTGCAGGAGGATCCCTGGGAGTTCCGCAACCTGGCCGCTGATCCGGCCTATCAGGGCCAGGTGCTGGAGTACGCGCAGAAGCTGCTCAGCCTGCGCATGAACCACGCCGAGCGGACGCTCGCCAACACAATGCTGACCGAACATGGCGTGGTCGAACACCGTGGCCCGCGGCGCTGAGGCGCGAGCCGCTGTCGGATGATCAACCCCCAAGCCCCGCTTGGCGCAGCAGTCGCCAGAAGAACGGCCCCCACCCCGCCAGCAATGCCAGCAGCAGGGCGCCGTCCAGCGCCCACACGGCGCGATAGCGGGCGCGCCCCGCGGCGCCGAACTCGGCATTGGTCACCCGTGCCATGAGCATGTCAAAGGGCAGCGACCATACCAGGAACACCACCAGCCCCGGCGTCACCTGGCTGGGAATGATGCCCAGCCCCTGCGGGTTGGCGTCGCTGTAAGCTGCCATCGCCAGACAGAACGCCACCAGCACCGCCGCCAGGATGCGCAGCGGGCCGACCCGGGCCGCCCAGCCTTCCGTCTGTTGCTCCGTCATCGCCTGCACTCCGCTAGAATCGCTAACCATGATCGAGGATTCCGCCTATCATCGCCGTATCGCCGCCCTGCACCGGGAGCTGGGCATCCCCGCCGACTACGCTTGCAACCGGCCACTCTATCCCCAGGCCGGGGCGCACGAACTGGTCGCGGCCGGTGCCGATATCTACGGCCGCCCGCAGCGCATGACCGCCGCCACCCTGGCCCACTGGCAGGCCATGCGCGCGGCGGCCGCCGGCGACGGTGTGGCATTGCAACTGGTCTCGGCCTTCCGCGACATCGACTACCAGGCCGGACTGATCCGCCGCAAGCTGGAACGCGGTCTGGCCATCGCCGACATCCTCCGGGTCAACGCCGCGCCGGGCTACAGCGAGCACCACAGCGGTCGTGCCCTGGACCTCACCACTCCCGGCTGCGCGGTGCTGGAGCAGGCGTTCGAGGAGACCGCGGCTTTCGCCTGGCTGATGCGCCAGGCCGGGTGCTTCGGCTTCGTCCTATCCTTCCCTCGCGACAATCCTCACGGCGTGATCTACGAGCCCTGGCACTGGTGCTTTCACGACTAGGGACCGGGGACCGGGGAGCGCAGAGCGGACAGACGCGTCCGCAGCTCCTCCAGCCGCTGCGGCGTGCCGATGTCGGCCCACGCGCCACGGTGCCGCTCCCCGCTCACCGCATCCTGCGCCATCGCCGCCCGCAGCAGCGGCGCCAGGGGGAAGCGGCCGGGGGTGCAGCCGGCGAACAGCCGCGGGTCGAGCACGGCGATGCCGCTGTAGGTGAGACGCGCCTCGCCATCGGCCCGCACCCGCCCGTCACACAGCGCGAAATCCCCCTGGGGATGGTGCGGCGGATTGTCCACCAGCAGCAGATGGGCCAATCCGGCCGGGCGTTGCGGCAGTCGGGCGTAGGGGTAATCGCACCAGATGTCGCCGTTGATCACGGCGAACGGTTCATTGCCCAGCAGCGGCAAGGCCTGGTGGATGCCGCCGCCGGTCTCCAGCGCCCCCGGCGGTTCCGGTGAATAGGCGATGCGCACGCCCCAGCGGGCACCGTCGCCCAGGGCCGCCGCAATCCGCTCGCCGAGGTGGCCGAGGTTGATCACCAGCTCGCGCAAGCCGGCCGCGGCCAGGGCCTCGATGTGATGAACGATGAGCGGCTTGCCGCCGGCGACGAGCAGCGGCTTGGGGGTGTGATCGGTGAGCGGACGCATACGTTCACCGCGCCCGGCGGCCAGGATCATGGCTTTCATATGGCGTACCGAATTGATGCGACCCACAAACTATGACATGTTACGGCCTCGGTTCCAGGCCTGAGCAGATTCGTGTTGCGACTACGATCCCTAGCCCACTGCCTGTGGCTCGCGCTGCTGCTGGATGGCGCTGCCCAGGCCCAGACCCAGACCCCCTTCTTCAACCCGGTGCTGTGGGGCCTGTGCCCGGCCGACCCCCTGGCTGCCCAGCTCACGCCCTACACCGGCGTGGACAGCACCCAGGCCCCCATCCAGTTCAGCGCCGAGCACGCCGAATCCACCCCAGGCGAGGCCCGGCTGGAGGGCGACGTCGAGGTGGTGCGCGGCGATCAGCACCTGCAGGCCGGGCAGGTACGCATGGACCGCGAGAAGAACATCGTCACCGCCCAGGGCGAGGTGCGCTACGGCGATCCGCGCATCGCCATCCGCAGCCAGGGCGCCGAGGTCGAGCTCGACAAGAGCCGCGGGCATTTCACCGCGGCCGAATACTACCTGGCCGAGCGCAACGCCCAGGGCAAAGCCGCCGATGTCAGGACCGATCGCAACAGCGCGCAGAGCCAGCTCCAGCAGGTGACCTATTCCACCTGCCCGCGTGGCAACGAGTTCTGGATGCTCAGGACCGAGCGTCTGGAGCTCGACGAGAAGGCCGGCCGCGGCAAGGCTTGGAACATCACCGTGCTGCTGCTGGACAAGCCGGTGGCCTGGCTGCCCTACCTGTCCTTCCCCATCAACGAGCAGCGCCAGTCGGGTTTCCTCGCCCCGCGGACCGGCTTCGACGACGACAACGGCTTCGACCTGCGCGTCCCCTACTACTGGAACATCGCCCCTGAGCAGGATGCCACCATCGCCCCGCGCATCCTCAGCGAGCGCGGCGTGCAGCTCGGCCTGGAATACCGCTTCCTCACCCCGCAGCAGCGCGGTGAGATCGACCTGGAATACCTGCCCGACGATCAGAAGTTCGGCGACGACCGCAGCGCGATCATGCTGCAGCACCAGGCCAACTTCCTGCCCGGACTGTACACCGACCTGCTCTATCAGGAAGTCTCCGACGACGACTACCTGAAGGATCTGGACAATAACCTCGACCTGCTCAGCCCCACCTATCTGGAACGCCGCCTCGATGCGCGCTACTACGGCGGCAACTGGAACCTGCTGGCACGGCTGCAGAACTTCCAGACCATCGACGAGGAGCTGTTCGCCCAGGACCGGCCCTACGGCCGCGAGCCGCAGTTGCTGCTCAACGCCGGCTGGGATCTGCCCGCCGGGCTGGCACTGCAGTTCAGCGGCGAGCTGGTGCACTTCAGCCATGACGAGAAGATTACCGGCACCCGCCTGGATCTGCAGCCCACTCTGAGCCTGCCGCTGGAGTGGCCCTGGGGTTTCGTCGACCCGCGCCTCGGCTATCGTTATACCGGCTATGACCTGAGCGACCCGGTACAGTCCGGGGGCGACGACCGCCCGACCCGCGGTGCCCCCATCTTCAGCCTCGACAGCGGCCTGTTCTTCGAGCGTCCGGTGAGCTGGTCGTGGTTCGGCGGCGACGCCATCCAGACCCTGGAGCCGCGGCTGTTCTATCTGTATGTGCCGTTTCGCAATCAGGATGACATCCCCATTTTCGATACCGCCGAGATCGATCGCAGCTACCCCTGGCTGTTCCTGGAGAACCGTTTCGTCGGCGCCGACCGCCTAGGCGACGCCAACCAGATCACCGCCGCCCTCACTACCCGTCTGCTCAGCCCAAGCGACGGCCGCGAGCGCCTGCGCTTGAGCCTCGGCCAGATCTACTACTTCGAGGACCCCGAGGTCGCCCTCACGCCCGGCGCCGAGCTGGAACAAGGCGAGTCGGCGCTGATCGCCGAGGCCATGCTGCGGGTCAGCCCCAGCATCTCGCTGCGCGGCGCCCTGCAGTGGGACAGCGACCTCAACCAGACCCAGCGCGGCGCCTTCGACCTGCGCTACCAGCCGAACCGCGACCGCATCGTCAATGTCGCCTACCGCTACGCCGAGGAGCGCCTGGAGCAGACCGATCTGGCCTTGTGGTGGCGCCTCAACCCGCAGTGGAGTGCCATCGGCCGCTGGAACTACTCGCTCCAGGACGAGCGCAACATCGACTTGTTCGCCGGTTTCGAGTACGGCGACTGCTGCTGGGCGCTGCGCATGCTGGCGCGCCAGCACCGCTCCGAGCCCGAGGATGAGGAGGCCAAGAACTCCGTCTACCTAGAGCTGGAGCTGAAGGGGCTGGGCGGCGTCGGTCATGATGTCACCGGCCTCATGGAAGACACCATCCTGGGTTATGAACGCACCCGCTACTGAGATCGCACTCCGCACCACCGTCATGAAGACCGCCGCCCGCATTCTCACCCTGTGCCTGGCCCTGAGCGGTCCGGCGCTCGCCTGCGCCCAGGACCTGATCTTCGGCCCCGGCCCCTCCGCCGCCCCGAGCAGCCGTGGCAGCGCCGCCGACCTGGACGCCATCGTCGCTGTAGTCAACGACGACGTCATCACCCGCCGCGAGCTCGACGCCGCCCTGGCCAACGTGCAGCGCCAGTTGCGCGAGCGCGGCGTGCAGGCGCCGCCCGCGGCCGCCCTGGAGAACCAGGTGCTGGAGCGGCTGATCATGAACCAGCTGCAGCTGCGCGCCGCCGAGAAGAGCGGCGTGACAGTGGACGACCAGACCCTCAACGCCGCCATGGAGGCGATCGCCCAGCGCAACAACCTCAGCCTGAGTCAGTTGCGCGCTACCCTGGAGAAGGACGGCTACAGCTTCGCCAGCTTCCGCGAGGACATCCGCCGCGAGCTGCTCGCCACCCGGCTGCGCCAGCGCGTGGTGGAGGGCAAGCTCAGCGTCAGCGAGCAGGAGCTGGACACCTTCCTGGCCAGCGCCCAGGGCCAGGTGCAGGGCCGCGAGTTCCATCTGGCGCAGATCCTCATCGCCGTACCCGAGGGCGCCTCCGCGCAGCAGCTCGAACAGGCCCAGGCCAAGGCCCGGCAGGTGCTGGAGCGGCTGCACCAGGGTGCCGACTTCAAGCGCCTGGCCAGCAGCGTCTCCGACGGCCGCGAAGCCCTGGAGGGCGGCGACCTGGGCTGGCGCGCTCTGGACCGTATCCCCAGCCTGTTCCTGCCGGTGGTGCGCACCCTCAAGCCCGGCGAGGTCAGCGACATCGTGCGCAGTCCGCGCGGCTTCCACATCATCAAGCTGCTAGAGGAGCGCGCAACCAGCGCGTCCGCCGCCCCGGTCACCCAGAGCCATGTCCGCCACATTCTGGTGCGCACCGGCTCCGGCATCAGCGATGAGCAGGCCCGGCAGAAGCTGGAGCGACTGCGCGAGCGGGCGCAGAACGGCGAGGACTTCGCCGCCCTGGCCCGGGCCAATTCCGAGGACAGCGCCAGCGCCGAGCGCGGCGGCGACCTCGGCTGGATCGGCCCGGGCACGCTGCCGCCGCCAGTCGAACAGGAACTGGCCGGCTTGCAGCCGGGCCAGGTCAGCGCCCCGTTCCAGTCGGCTGACGGCTGGCACATCGTGCAGGTGCTGGAGCGCCGCCAGCAAGCCGGCGGCGACAGCGCCACCCGCGCCGCCGCCCGCGAGGCGCTGCTCAGGCA
>DATLYF010000176.1:0-4921 GCA_035575095.1 Candidatus Competibacteraceae bacterium | reverse complement strand
ACGATCATGGCGTAGGCGCCGTAGAAGGCCAGGTGACCATGAGCAGCGGTGATCTGGGTGCCGTGGGTGTAGTAGTTGACCGGAGCCAGGGTGTGCAAAAAGCCCCACACGCCGGCGCCGAGGAAGCCCACCACCGAGGTGCCCAGGGCCCACAGCACGGCGGCCTTGTTGGGGTGTTCACGGCGGCGGCGCTTGACGACGTTGAAGGCGAACAGGGTCATCAGGAAGAACGGCAGCGGCTCCACGGCGGAGAAGATCGAGCCCAGCCATTGCCAGTATTCCGGCGCGCCGATCCAGTAGTAGTGGTGGCCGGTGCCGAGAATGCCGGTGATGAGCGCCATGGCGACGATCAGGTACAGCCACTTCTCGACCACCTCGCGGTCGACGCCGGTAGTCTTGATCAGCACATAGGCCAGCAGCGAGCCGAGGATCAGCTCCCACACGCCCTCCACCCAGAGGTGCACCACCCACCACCAGAAGTACTTGTCCAGCGCCAGGTTGTCGGGGTTATAGAAAGCGAACAGAAACATCACCGCCAGCCCCACCAGGCCGGTCATCAGTACCACGTTGATCACCGTCTTGCGCCCACGCAGCACGGTGATGCCGAGGTTGAGCAGAAAGCCCAGGGCCACCACGACGATGCCGATCTTAGTCAGGGTAGGCTGTTCCAGGAACTCGCGGCCCATGGTGGGCAGTAAATAGTCTTTGGTGAGCCGGGCCAGCTCGGCGTAGGGCATGAGTAAATAGCCGAGAATGGTCAGCGCACCGGCGACCAAGAAGATCCAGAACAGGGCCAGGGCCAGCTTGGGACTGAACAGCTCGCTCTCGGACTCCTCGGGCACCAGGTAGTAGGCGGCACCCATGAAGCCGAACAGCAGCCAAACGATGAGCAGGTTGGTGTGCACCATGCGGGCGATGTTGAAGGGGATGGCGGGGAATAGGAAATCTCCCACTACGTACTGCAGGCCCATGATCAGGCCGAACAGGATCTGCCCCAGGAACAGGCCGATGGCGGCGATGAAATACGGCTTGGCGACCGCTTGCGATGCGTAGCGCATGACGTCTCCCTCCTCAACCCTGGATGTTGGGTGGCCACTTGGCGGTATCGATCTCGCTGGTCCACTTGAGGAAGGCGACCAGATCGTCCAGTTCGGCGTCACTCAGATCGAAATTGGGCATCTGCCGCCGCCCCGGCACACCGGTCGGCTGGGCCTTGATCCAGGCCTTGATGAACTCCGGCCCGCGCCGCTGGTAGACATTGCCCAGCTCAGGCGCGTAGTAGGCGCCTTCGCCCAGCAGGGTGTGACAGCCGATGCAGTTGTTCTGCTCCCAGATCAGCTTGCCGCGCGCTACCTGCTCGGTGAGGTTCTCGCGATGGTCGCGCGCCGGTAGCGCGCGGGTGGTATGAAACGTCAGGCCGAGAAACACCAAGACGAAGAACAAGCTGCCCCCGAAATAGATGTTTCGCGCCATGGACTTGGTGAAGATCTCAGGCATATGCCCCCCTTGTTTCCCTCGTCAGGCGCCGTGCATTAGGCGCGGCGCCGCGGGGGGGCGGCCTTAATCCAGATCAAGTCGCACCATTCGGCCTCGGGCCATCATCGCCGCCAGCATTGTGGGAGGGATGGGGATGTTGCGGATCAGTCATTACCTGCGAGAATTGCTGGAGCCGACGCCTGCGCCGCCAACGCGCACACCGCCGGGGCCGGTGGTGATCTGGAACCTGGTGCGCCGCTGCAACCTCGCCTGCAAGCACTGCTATTCGATTTCGGCCGACATCGACTTCCCCGGCGAACTCTCCACCGCCGAAGTGTTCACGGTCATGGACGATCTGCGCGCCTTCGGCGTGCCGGCGCTGATCCTCTCCGGCGGCGAGCCGCTGCTGCGGCCTGATCTGTTTGCCATTTCCCGGCGCGCCAAGGAACTGGGCTTCTATCTGGGCTTGTCCAGCAACGGCACCCTCATCGAGCCGCGCAACATCGGCGCCATCGCCGCAGTCGGCTACGACTATGTCGGCATCAGCCTGGATGGGCTGCGTGCCACCCACGACCGTTTCCGCCGCCGTGCCGGCGCTTTCGATGCCTCCCTGGCCGCGCTGCGCCTGTGCCGCGCGCATGACATCAAGGTGGGCTTGCGTTTCACCCTGACCCAGGACAACGCCGCCGAGCTGCCCGCCCTGCTGGAGCTGATGCAGCGGGAAGCGGTGGACAAGTTCTACCTGTCGCATCTCAACTACGCCGGGCGCGGCAACCGCAACCGCCGCGACGACGTCGCCCATCGTCTGAGCCGCGCGGCCATGGATCTGCTGTTCGAGACGGCGTGGGCGGACATCCTGAGCGGCAACCGACGCGAATACGTCACCGGCAACAACGATGCCGACGGCGTCTACCTGCTGCACTGGGCGGCTGCCCGCTTCCCGGCCGAGCGCGTGGCCCATCTACGCCGGCGGCTGGAGCAATGGGGCGGCAATAGCGCCGGGGTCAACATCGCCAACATCGACAACCTGGGCAACGTCCACCCCGATACCTTCTGGTGGAACCATAACCTGGGCAACGTGCGCCGGCGGCCATTCTCGGCTATCTGGCGGGATCGCTCCGATCCGCTCATGGATGGTCTCAAATCACGTCCGCGCCCGCTCAAGGGCCGCTGCGCCGCCTGTGCCTTCCAGGCCATCTGCGGTGGCAACACCCGGGTGCGTGCCTGGCAGTTGAGCGGCGACCCCTGGGCCGAAGACCCGGCCTGTTATTTGAGCGACGCCGAGATCGGTCTCGCCCCCGTCGCCGAGGCCGCGCTATGAAAGCTTTGCTAGCCATCGCCCTCATCGGCGGGCTTGGCGCCGCCGGCAGCACCTGGGCCACCGAGCCCGCCGCCCTCCTCTACCAAGCGCACTGCGCCCGCTGCCACGGGGTCGAGCGCCTGGGCGGCATGGGCCCGGCGCTACTGCCGGAGAACTTGGGAAGGCTGAAGAAAGCGGAAGCGCTGGCGGTGATCCGCGACGGCCGGGCGCTGACCCAGATGCCGGGATTCCAGGGGCTGCTCGACGACGCCTCACTCCAGGCCCTGGCCGATTACCTCTACACCCCGCCGGCCACGCCGCCGCGCTGGGGACTGGACGAGATCCGGGCCAGTCACACGCTCGCCCACACCCCCGACAGCCTGCCGGACAAACCGCTTCACTCGGCCGATCCGCTGCACCTGTTCGTGGTCGTGGAGCTCGGCGACCACCACATCACCATCCTCGACGGCGACCGCCTGGAACCGCTCCACCGCTTCGCCACCCGCCCCAACCTGCACGGCGGCCCCAAGTTTTCCCCTGACGGGCGCTACGTCTACCTGTGCTCGCGCGATGGCTGGGTAAGCAAGTTCGATCTCTACAGCCTACAGACCGTGGCCGAGATCCGCGCCGGCATCAACGCCCGCAACCTGGCGGTGTCTGCCGACGGGCGCACGGTGATGGTGGCCAACTACCTGCCCCACACCCTGGTGGCGCTGTCCGCCGACGACCTCAGCCCGCTCAAGGTGATCCCGGTAGACGATGGCCAGGGCCACACCTCGCGGGTGAGCGCGGTCTACACGGCCGCGCCGCGCCACAGCTTCATCGCCGCCCTCAAGGATCTGAAGGAGGTGTGGGAGATCCCCTACAACGAGCAGGCCGAGCCGGTCTACCAGGGGGTAATGCACGACTATCGCAGCGAGTCCGGCGAGGCCAGCCTGATCGACCGCCGTCCCTTGCCGGTGCGGCGTATCGCCGTGGACGACTACCTGGACGATTTCTTCTTCGATCCCTCCTATCAGCACCTGATCGGCGCTTCCCGCGATGGAGGCCGGGGGCAGGTGGTCAACCTGGTGGTAGGCCGGCCCATCGCCAGCGTCGCTCTGCCCGGCCTGCCGCATCTCGGCTCCGGCATCACCTGGGAGTACCAGGGCCGTAGCGTGCTCGCCACCCCCAACCTCAAGGAGGGCGTGGTCAGCATCATCGACCTGCAGAGCTGGCAAACGCTGAGGCGCATCCCCACGCTGGGGCCGGGCTTCTTCCTGCGCAGCCACGAGAACAGCCCCTATGCCTGGGTCGACAACAGCTTCGCCCCGGGCGTGGCGCGGGAGACGTTGCAGCTCATCGACAAGCGTACACTGGAGGTGGTGAAGAGCCTGCGTCCCGCCCCCGGCAAGACCGCCGCCCATGTCGAGTTCACCCATGACGGCCGCTACGCCCTGGTGAGCGTGGCCGATTGGGATGGCGCGCTGGTGGTGTACGATGCCGCCACCCTGGAGGAGGTCAAGCGCCTGCCGATGCGCAAGCCCTCGGGCAAGTACAACGTCTCCAACAAGATCAACCGCTCCAGCGGAACCAGCCATTGATCACAGCGCTCACGCCATGGAAGAACACGTCGGTCAACTCTGGCATCGTCTCATCACCCGCGCCGCCGCCACCGACCATCCCGCGGCGGCAGTAACGCTGGAGCAGGTGGAGCGTCCGCTGGGGATATTGTTCCGTGCCCTGGGCGGCGATGGCGGACTGCAAGTGACCAATGCCAGCGCTACCGCCCACGGCGCCCGGCGCAACTGGCTGCAGCGTCTGGCCGGCAGCCACCGCCAGGTGCAACTGGCCTGGCGCGACGAGCAAACCCTGCGCCTGCCAGAGCGCATCGCCCTGTTCCCCGAGGCCGCCCTGAACCGCGATCTCTACCTGTGGCTGGCAGCGCTCAACGCCCATTACCCGCGGCACGCCGCCGACTGGTTCGGCGCCAGTCAGCATGCCTGCCGGCGGGTGCTGGAGCGGCTGCCGGGCCTGCGTGAGCGCTACCGGCGGCTGGTCGAGGCGCATCTGGCGCGACGCCCCGATCCGGCGCATCTGCCCGCCGACGAGGCGGCCCAGGAGCACGCCATCCGCGCCGCGTTGCTCGCTCCCGGCAGCATGCCC
>DATLYF010000175.1:0-7982 GCA_035575095.1 Candidatus Competibacteraceae bacterium | reverse complement strand
TTTTTGAGGGTGCAAAAAGATGATGATATAAAAACGCGACTATGGCACAAGCTCGCCATCAATTGCGCCATCAATCCGCTGACGGCCCTGCTCGGCTGTCGCAACGGCGAGCTGCTGGATCTGCCGGGAGAGCGCCGGGTGCTCCGTATCATCTGCGAAGAAGCAGCCCAGGTCATGGCCGCCGAGGGCATTATCGGTGACGCCGAGGAACTGTACGCCCGGGTTTGCATCATAATCGAAGCCACGGCCGACAACTATTCCTCCATGCTTCAGGACCTGAGAGCCGGCCGCTCGACGGAGATCGACTATCTGAACGGCTATCTGTTGCGCCAGGGCGCCGCGCATGGCATCCCCTTGCCCTGCAACACCTTGCTACTGGATATGATCCGGTTGCGCCAGCGCATGAGCCAGCCGTTCTAGTTCCATGCCCGACGCCCGCACTCCCCTGCTGCTGATCCCCGGTCTGCTCTGCGACGCGGCGCTGTGGGCACCGCAGATCGCTCATCTGCAGGACATCGCTGAGATCCGGGTGGCTGACCATACCGGATACCACAACCTCTCCGACCTCGCGCGCGCCATCCTGACCCGGGCTCCGCCTCGCTTCGCCGTGGCTGGGCTGTCCATGGGCGGCTATATCGCGCTGGAACTGCTGCGTCAGGCACCGGAGCGGGTCGTACGTCTGGCCCTGCTCAACACCAGCGCGCGGCCGGATACGCCGGAGCAGCGCAGGCGCCGTCTGGGCTTCATTGCCTTGGTGCGACGCGGACGTTTTCTGGGCGTGGGACGTGGGCTGCTGCCCAATCTGATCCATCCCAGCCGGCTCAAGGAAGCGGAGCTGACCGGCATCATCCTGGAGATGACCCAACGCACCGGCGCCGAAGCGTTCATCCGCCAGGAGCACGCCATCATCGGGCGTCCCGACAGTCGGCCGCTGCTGCCGACCATCGAGTGCCCCACCCTGGTCATCGGTGGCCGCCAGGATCAGATGACACCGCTGTATTTGCAGGAGGAACTGGCGGATGCCATTCCCGGCGCCCGCCTGGTAGTAATCGAGAACTGCGGTCACCTCTCTACCCTGGAGAGGCCCGCCGAGGTCAACCAGGCTTTGCGGGCGTGGCTGGAGCGCTGATCTTCAGGCGCCGGGCCAGGGCCTGGCGCTTCTCGTAGCACTCGCGGGCCAGAGCCACGTCCTCCAGGAACCAGCCCAGCTCGTGGAGCTGTAGCGCCTGGGGGCCGTCCACCAGCGCCTTGGCCGGGACTGGATGGAAGTCCACCAGCACCATGTTGGCGCCGGCCGTCACGCCCTGAGCAGTGGTGTGCATGAGATCGGGGATGCCGTCCGGCGCTCGATCGCGGGTCCCCACGGAGTGAGAGGGGTCGATGCACACCGGCATGCGGGTGAGGCGCTTGACCACCGGCACCTGGCCGAAGTCCACCAGGTTGCGATGCGGATCGCCCAGGTTGCTCTTCACCCCGCGCAGGCAGAAGATCACCCGGGAGTTGCCTTCGCTGGCCAGATATTCGGCGGCGTTCAGGGATTCGTTGAGCGTGATGCCGAAGCCGCGCTTGAGCAAGACCGGGAACTCCTGCTGGCGGCCCACGGCCTTGAGCAGCTCGAAGTTCTGGGTATTGCGGGTACCGATTTGCAGCATGATGCCGGTAGGCCGTCCGGTCTGCTCCAGGCACTCGTCGATCTCCTCCACGTGGCTCTCGTGAGTCACCTCCATGGCGATCACCTTGATGCCGTACTTGCCTGCCAGCTCGAAGACATAGGGCAGGCAGCTCTTGCCATGGCCCTGGAAGGCATAGGGGCTGGTACGCGGCTTGTAGGCACCCATGCGAGTACAGACCTGGCCGTGCTCCTGCAGTGCCCGCATCATCAACTCGACATGCTCAGGGGTGTCTACGGCACATAGGCCGGCGAACACGTTGAGATTGTCCTGGCTGAACACGACCCCGTTGTACTCGAAGCTGCTGGTGCGCTTGTCATCCTTGTGGCGGCCGAGGATGCGGTATTCCTCTGACACCCGCACCACCCGCTCCACACCGGGCAGTGCCGCGATCTCCTGGGTGTCGAGACGGGCGGTGTCGCCGATCAGATAGATCTCGGTCAGGGTCTGCTGCGCTCCCTGGACGGTATGGACACGGGTCTCGATGTTCGGCAGCCGCGCGAGGAACTCCAGAATCTGCTGCTGTTCTGCCGCACCGACATTGGATTCCATTATAACGATCATGGCTCGATACCGAATTTCATCATGGCCGGCTGCATTCACGCCCGGCCGTTCAATGCCCGATGATGCCCACATACTTGAGCATCAACCGGATGCCCAGGGCCTGGGCCTCGGTCGGCCAGGGCAGTTGCCGGTTGCCCAGTTCTTGCAGCGACTGTTCCAGGGCCGAAGCGTGCTCTTCGATGGTCCCTTCGCCATCCTCCTGCAGGATCTCCTGCACCCGTCGGAAATAAGGCTTGGCCTGCTCGTACTTCTGCTGGATGGCGTAGAGATAAACCAGATCCAGCAGCATGGGGATGTGCAGGGCACTGTCCTCAGGGCCGACCGCCTGGTTGAGGTGGTCCAGCGACTGCAAGAAATACCTTTCGGCGGCGCCGTGATCACCCTGCTTCAGGCGTAGCCAGCCCAGGGCCGACTCGGTACGGGCGAGATTGTAGTAGTCCTTGGCATCTTCGCCCTGCAGATGCAACTCTAGCTTGCGGGTCAGCAGCTTCTCCGCTTTGACGAACTCGCCCTGCTCCATGTAGAAAGCGGCCAGATTCTCCATGGCGAGGATGGTGCGGATGTCGTTCGCACCGAGGCTCTTCTCGTCCTGGGCCAGCGCTTCCTCGTAGTAGCGCTCGGCCAGGGCATGCTGTTCCTTAGCTTCGTACAGCCAGCCCAGCAGGCGGATAGTGTCCGACAGTCCATCCTGGTTGACGCCGCGCCGCCGCGCCTCGATGGCACGCTTCATCAGTTCCACGGCACTGTCGAAGGCATCCCCCTGGTAGTCGTAGGTCCAGGCCAGGAACTCCAGGGTAGAGGCCAGGTCGGGATGCTCGGAACCCAGCACACGCTCCTGGATCAGCAACGCACGGGTAAACAGCTGCCGCGCCTTGCGCTTGTCCTCCTCCAGCACGCCCACCTTGAGCAGGGTGTTGGCCAGGCGGATATCGCCCTCACCGAAGCTCTCGGCGATCTTCAGGGCCTTCTCGTAATAGCGCTTGGCCTGCTCCTGCTGATCGTTGTCAAAGAACCAGTCGCCAGCATCGATATATACGCTCCAGCGCGCCTCTCGAGTGGTAGAGCGCTCGGCCAGCTTGTCCCATTGCGGAAAGGTCTCCACCGCCTCGGCCGGATTTGTCCCGGACAGAGACAGGGTCATCAGGAACAGGATTACGCCGAGAGCTGCGCGCCGCCTCAGACCGACGATCAGAGCGAGCAACAACAGATACTTGAGGAAGCTCAGGCTGGTAGCGAGATCCATATATGGGCGGCATCCGATGGGCGCGGCGGTCGGATATCGTGGTTGCTCCACCGTACAGGAATGATCATATCCCACCTCGGCCCAACAATTTTTTATTTTACGCCGGATTTGCCCGACTGTTGACTGGCCGGGTGTCCCCCCTCTGCCGCAAACCGCGCCACCAGCCTGCGATAGGCATCTGGATCGCTTGCCTGCAGCTCTCTGAGGGCTTCACGGAAGCGCTTGACTTCGGCATCGTGCTCCTGCAGCAGTTCGGCGAGACGGGCCTGTTCTGTGGCGCTGGGGCTGCCGCCATGCTCGTACTTGCGCTCCAGATGCAGCAGATAGACGAAATGCCGCTGCTTACTGCCCTGCATGGCCTGATAGGCCTGCCAGGCGGCAGACATGGAATCTTCCGGCGGGGTCGAATTCATCACCTGCTCCGAAGGGGTCACGCTTGCCCTGCTTGCAGCATACCCAGCCCGGGGCATGATAGCTATCAGTGTTAAACTAATATGGAAAGTGTGGTTTGAAAGTGTGGTTCGATCGAGTTATTTAAAGAAATGATGATATAAAAACGGTATCAGTCATGAATATCATCGACGCCATCGCCGAGGCACGCATTCTGGAAGCCCAGCAGCGCGGCGAGTTCGATCACCTGCCGGGTGCTGGCCGTCCCCTGCAATGGGATGACGACAGCCTGATACCGGAAGAGCTGCGCGCCGCCTATCGCCTGCTCAAGAACGCTGGCTGTCTGCCCCCGGAACTGGAGCTGCGCCGGGAGATCCGTGACGCCGAGCAGTTGCTGCGCCAGGCCGAATATGGCGATGCGGGAGAATATCGCCGCGCCCTGGCGCGGCTGGAATGGCTGCGCCTGCAGCTGGCAGAAAGCAGCCGCATCAGCCCGGCGCTGCTGGAGGAAGGGTATCGGCAGAAACTGCTGGAGCGCCTCAGCCGCTGAGGCGTTCCACCCTGCCCCACTTCAGGGCTCGATCAGCTCGATGCCGCCCATGTAGGACAGCAGAACCTCGGGAATGCGGATGCGGCCCTGGGCGTCCTGGTAGTTCTCCATGATTGCCACCAGGGTACGACCCACCGCCAGGCCGGAGCCGTTCAGGGTATGCAACAGCTCTGGCTTTCCGGTCTCGGGATTGCGCCAGCGCGCCTGCATGCGCCGCGCCTGGAAATCGGTCATGTTGCTGCAGGAGGAGATCTCCCGGTATCTGCTCTGTCCCGGCAGCCAGACCTCGATATCGTAGGTCTTGGCTGCACCGAAGCCCATGTCGCCGGTACACAGCACCACCACCCGGTACGGCAGCCCCAGACGCTTCAGCACCTCCTCGGCATGGCCGACCAGGCGCTCGAGTGCGAAATAGGAATCGTCCGGGCGTACCAGATGCACCAGTTCCACCTTCTCGAACTGGTGCTGGCGGATCAGGCCGCGCACGTCCTTGCCGTAGGAACCGGCCTCGGAGCGAAAGCATGGGGTATGGGCAACGTACTGCCGCGGCAGCGTATCGGCCTCGAGGATCTCATCGCGAGCGAAGTTGGTGACCGGCACTTCCGCGGTGGGGATTAGATAGTAATTGGCGAAGTCACCGCCCAGCCGGAACAGATCCGCCTCGAATTTGGGCAACTGTCCGGTCCCGCGCAGGGTGTCGGCGTTCACCAGGTAGGGAACGTAGACCTCCTGGTAACCGTGCTCCCGGGTATGCAGATCCAGCATGAACTGGATCAGCGCCCGATGCAGTCGTGCCAGGCTGCCCCGCAACACGGCGAAGCGCGACCCGCTCAGCTTGGCAGCGGTATCGAAATCGAGCAGCTTTCCGCCCAGATCGGCATGATCCTTGGGCGCGAAGTCGAAGTGCCGCGGTTCGCCCCAGCGCCGAATCTCCACGTTACCGGTCTCATCTTCACCGTCCGGCACCGAGACATCGGGGATATTGGGAATGCCGAGTTGGATCTCCAGCAGTTCCGCCTGCACTGCGCTCAACTGGAGTTCCGTCTCCTTGAGGCGGTCGCCCAGATGGGCCACCTCATCCAGCAGCGGCTGGATGTCCTGCCCTGCCGCCTTGGCTCGACCAATGGCCTTGGAACGGGTGTTGCGTTCGTTCTGCAGCTCCTGGGTCAGTACCTGTAGGGACTTGCGCCGCGACTCCAGCTCGCTGATCCGCTCCACGTCCAGTCGAAAACCGCGGCGGGCCAGTTGCGCCGCGGTCTGAGTCAAGTCGGTGCGCAGCAGTTTTGGATCCAGCATGAGGTCGTGATCTCCAGTGAGCTTGATCGGAATGTAGAGCGAAGGCGTACACTCGCTGAGGTGGCTGGATTATAAGGATTTCGCGTAGGGCAGAAAAACGTCTTACAAGATGATGATATAAGAATCATGATATCGTGGTACGGGTGGACTATCCGGAGAAGGGGTAGTCAGTGAACGCCATCCGCAGCAGGAGGCTGGTGGCGGAGGCGAAGCTGAGGCGATTGGGGCGCTCAGCCGGTTGGGAATGGCGCAAGCGGCTGTGATGCCCTCTGGCGCTCAGGCCAGCCCCTCCGGCCACCACCCTTCCCCTTCCAGCAACCGTGCCAGCGGCACCCCGACCAGGCGGATGTGCACCCGATGAGGCGATGCGCCGGGGGCGAACAGCAGCGTCGCCGAGGAGGCTTCCTCGCCGTCGGCCAGCGGGTGGAACAGCAGCACCTGGCGCGGTTCCGGCAGCGGATAGGCCAGGCCGTAGGCGGTGAGCTGGAACAGTTCGCCGCTGCCGGGCGGCTGGCGGCGGTAGTCGCGGTATTTGGCGTCGCCGACGGCGATGGGGCAACCGGCGCGACGGAACACCAGGTCCGGGCGGATGCGTGGCCGATGCCAGCGCAACGGATTGTCCAGATAGGCGAAGGCGTCGGCGCGCGTCTCCTGGCTGGCGATCTGCAGGCCGGGCGGCGCGTGGCGGCGCAGATGTTCGTCGAGGAACCACTCGAACAGGGCATTCATGTCCAGCAGAAAGCCGCCCAGGGCCGGGCCTTCCCCAGGCTGGGCCGGATACTCACCCTGGGCCAACAGCGCCAGCAGGGTAAGGGCGTCGCGATACGCCGCATCGCGGCCGGGGCGCATCAGCAGCTCGCGGCGCGCCTGGCGCAGCCAGTGGGTGTCCGCCGGCAGAGGATCGAGCCCCGTGAACAGCCGCGCCGCCAGCCGACGCAGGGCTTGTTCCAGTCCGGCATCGAGCAGTAGCCGGCAGACCTGGGTCACGCCGCCGGCCAGCACCCGGTTGACCAGGGTAGCGGGATCGGGCTCGGCGTAGCGGCAATACAGCCGGCGCCGGCCGAAGCGCTCCAGGCGGTCGAAACGTAGCCTTCCGCGCGGCGCCGCCAGGGCCGCTTCGCGCTCGCGATAGTCCTGGCGCAGCCCGGTGCGCTCCAGGGCGCGCAGGGCGCGCAGCAGGGCCAGCCCAAGCAGGTCGGCCAGCCCCTCGTCGCCGGGCGCCAGGGAACTCATAGCATCGGCCCATAGCCACTGCGGCAGCGCGAACACCCGCCCGGCCATGGCCAGCCAATGGCGCAGCGACAGCTTGGGCAGGATATCGAGGCGCAGCGCGCTCAGGGTGACCGTGCCGACGTGCGGCCCTACCTCGATACGCAGGCCGTGGCGCAGCTCCTCCACGCGCAGGCTGCTGCGCGCTGCCAACCGCGCCAGCAACGCCCGGTCGGCGGCCTCGAGGCTCCGCCCGCGCAGCACCGGACAGTCCTGCGGCGTCAGCCGCGACCATTCCCGTAACAGCAGACGCGGTCGCTCGGCCATGACTCAGCCCTGCTCCACGACCGCCAGTAGCGCCGCCGTTAGCTCCTCCTCCCGGCCCGGCACGAACAGCTCCTCGCGCAGAGCGCCGCGTTCGGCATCGTAGAGGCCATCCGCGCCGAGGATGGCCTGTAGCAGCGCCGGCTCGCCGTCGCAGTACTCCTGCAGCAGCGGCCACAGCGCGTCGCGTACGACGTCAGCGATGTCCGCCAGCGACTCCAGCGGCCGCCCCTGGCGCAGGAAATAGCCGTGGCCGAGCTGCAGCCGCCGTCCCTCCTGGCCGAGCTGCTCGGCCAGGCGCCGGTTGAGGGCACGCAGCCAGTCGCCCAGGCTGACCCGGCCGAGCGCCACCTCATCCAGTAGCTCCGGCCGCGGGTTCAGCTCCAGGAAGGCAAAACGCCGGCGCAGGGCGGCGTCCAGGGTGACGATGGAGCGATCGGCGCTGTTCATGGTGCCGATCAGGTAGAGGTTGGGCGGCAGCGTCAGCAGCTCACCGGACAGTGGCAGGCGCACCTTGAGCTCACCGCGCCGGCCCGGCTCCAGCAGGGTGATGAGCTCGCCGAAGGTGCGCGGCAGGTCGCCGCGATTGATCTCGTCCACCACCAGCACGAAAGGCTGGCCAGGATGGGCCTCGGCCTGGGCCACCAGGCGGCGCAGTACCCCGGGGCGCAGGGTGAAGCCGGTACCATCGGGACGGTAGCCCTCGACGAAGTCCTCGTAGCCGAAGCCGGGATGG
>DATLYF010000174.1:0-6797 GCA_035575095.1 Candidatus Competibacteraceae bacterium | reverse complement strand
CCACCCCGCCCCAGCCGGCCTCGAAAGCGCGGATGACGTTGTAGGCCTTGTCGGTGGGCGGTGCCGAGGCCAGCCAAAACGGATTGGGGGCATGGATTCCGATGAAGTTGCAGCTCAGATCGGCCACGGGGAGTCCTCCTCGCTCAGGCGCCGCGTAGATAAGAGTCGATGGATTCGGCGGCGCGCTTGCCGTCCTCCACCGCGGCCACGGTCAGGTCCTGGCCGCCGGCCACGCAATCGCCGCCAGCCCAGACGTCGGCCAGCGAAGTGCGCCGTTCGCCATCGACCCGGATGCGGCCCTGCTCCAGGGCGAGCATATCCAGGCTGTCGGCCACGGCGCTGGGTATGAAGCGCTGACCGATGGCCTTGAACACCATATCGGCGGCGAGCTGGAAGTGCTCGCCAGTGCCGCTCAGCCGGCCCTTGTCATCGGTGCGGGTGCACTCGAACTCGAGGCCGGCCAGCACGCCGTCTCGGAGCAGCAGGCGCTTCGGCGCGGCCCAGTGGCGGATCTTGACGCCGTTGACCTGGGCCCATTCCTGCTCGGCGCGGCTCGCCCCCATCTGCTGTGGGCCGCGGCGGTAAACGATGGTCACCTCCTCGGCGCCGAGCAGCCGGCTCTGGGTCGCGATGTCGATGGCGGTCATGCCGCCGCCGATCACCACCACCCGCCGGCCTACCGGCAGCTCCGCCAGGTTCTCGGCCTGGCGCAGGCGGGCGATGTAGCGCACCGCATCCTCCACCCCGGGGATGGCCTCGCCGCTCACGCCCAGAGCGTTGACCCCGGCCAGGCCCAGCCCCAGGAACACTGCGTCGAACTCGCGCCGCAGCTGCTCCAGGGTGAGGTCCTTGCCCAGCACCTGGCCGGTGCGCAGCTCGATGCCGCCGACCGCCAACAGGTACTCCACCTCGCGCTGGGCGATGCCGCCGGTCGCCTTGTAGGCGGCGATGCCGTACTCGTTGAGCCCGCCCAGCTTGTCGCGCGACTCGAAGATGACCACCTCGTGACCGCGCCGGGCCAGGCCATGGGCGCAGGCCAGACCGGCCGGGCCGCCACCGACTACGGCGACGCGCTTGCCCGTGGCCGGAGCGCGCTGGAACAGCGGCACGTCGCGTGCCAGCACCCAGTCGGTGGCGTAGCGCTGCAGCCGACCGATGGCCACCGGCCTGCCCTCGTGGGCGTTGCGCACGCATTCGCCCTCGCACAGCACTTCGGTGGGGCAGACCCGAGCGCACATCGCCCCCAGAGGATTGGCGGTGAGGATGTCGCGGGCCGCACCTTTGGGATTGCCGGTGGCGATCTTGCGGATGAAGCTGGGGATGTCGATGCCAGTGGGGCAAGCCCGGGTGCAGGGGGCGTCGTAGCAGAAGTAGCAGCGATCGGCCTCGATGGCCGCCTGCATGGGGGTTAGCAGCGGCTCGGCATCGGCGAAATTGTCGACGTATTGGCGCGGAGCGAGGCGGCCGGTGGCGATGTCGCCCACTTCCCGCCGCGGCGGGGCGCTGGCGCTGGGGATGTCGTTCTCAACGGCGCTCATGATGGTGACTCTCCTGATTTCCAGGTGCTCTGCCGCACCTTGTCTGTTGCTCGTAGACCGCGCCCTGGGATGTTCGCCGAAGTGGCGTCGATGGCCGGCGTAGCCATCGAAGGCGGAGCCGAGACATCGTCGCAGCGAGTTCGCCAAGGATGGCGAACGGGCGAACGAGCGTAAGCGAAGGCGAACACCCCAGGGCGCGCTGATCATCGCCGTGCTCTAACGGGGTTCTGTGAGGATGTCGTAAGTCTCGGGCCGGCGGTCGCGGAAGAACTGCCAAGTGTCGCGCACCTCCCGCACCAGCCCCATGTCGAGTTCCGCCACCAGCAGCTCGTCCTGGTCCGCGCTGGCCTGGGCGACGATGCGCCCGCGCGGATCGACGAAGTAGCTGGAGCCGTAGAAGGTGCCGATATTCCACGGCGCCTCGGTGCCGACCCGGTTGATGGCGCCGATGTAGCAGCCGTTGGCCACGGCCGCGGCCGGCTGCTCCAGCTCCCACAGGTACTTGGAGAGCCCGGCCACGGTGGCGGAGGGGTTGAGGATCAGCTCGGCGCCGTTCAGCGCCAGGGCGCGCCAGCCCTCGGGGAAGTGGCGGTCGTAGCAGATGTAGACGCCGATCCTGGCGTAGGCCGTGTCGAACACCGGCCAGCCGGAGTGGCCAGGCTTGAAGAAGAACTTCTCCCAGAAGCCGGCGACTTGGGGGATGTGGGTCTTGCGGTACTTGCCCAGATAGCGCCCGTCGGCATCGATCACCGCCGCGGTGTTGTAGTAGACACCGGTGATGTCCTCCTCGTAGATGGGCACCACGATCACCATGTTGTGCTTGCGTGCATATTCCTGCATCAGCCGGGTGGTGTGGCCGTCGGGGATCCGCTCGGCGGCGGCGTACCATTTGCGATCCTGGCTGGGGCAGAAATAGGGCTGGGTGAACACCTCCTGAAAGCACAGCACCTGCACGCCCTGGCGCCCCGCCGCGTCGATCAGCGGGATGTGGGCCTCCAGCATGTGGTCGCGGATCTCGGCCGGGGACATGTCGGTACTGCCCTTCAGTCCCATCTGGATCAGTCCAGCCTTGAGCGTGTGCATCGGTCTTCTCCTCGACAACCAAAAGTTGAACGCATGGTCAGGATTCAGGCAAAAACCACCCTGCCGTGCCCGTGCAGACACGGTTCGGGCGCCGCTTGCACGGCGCATTCAGTCAGGGAAACGGGTCAGAGATCCGCTATGGTCGCGGCCACGCGCGCGGGCGCAAGAGCGGCGGAACGGGCGGATCGAGACGTGCGCCGCAACCATATCCGGCAACGGCGGCAAGGGCGTGCTGTGGCCGGCAACGCCGACCTGCGGTCCAGGGACCACGCATGGCTGAATCCTCTCCTCGTCTGGTGTTCCGCGTCGGGACGGAACCGGACCCGCGCGTCGTATCTTGTGTCCCTCGGTCATGGCCGGGGTTTATGTTGACCGTATGGTCAAGATAATAACTAATAGATGCTGTCCAGACGGTCAAGAAAAAGCGTCATGAAAAATAACTAAGAAGAGGCAGAAGCTGATAGGGAAGCATGTCCTCACCCCACCCCTCTCCCGCGAGCAGGAGAGGGAGTCGACACGTCCTGTCCTGTAGCGCGCCCCCTCTCCCAGCCGCGAGCGCCCAGCGGGGGCGCACCATCCGTGGTGCGCAGCCGGGTCGGAGTGCGGGCGCTTCAGCGATGCCGGAACACCGGCTTGCGCTTTTCGATGAAGGCCTGCATGCCCTCGGCGCAGTCGGCGCTGGCGAAGGTGGCCGCGAAGGCGCGACGCTCGAAGCGCAGGCCCTCGGCCAAGGCGGTCTCGTAGGCCACGTTTACCGCCTCCTTGACCGCATATACCGCCGGTCGCGACAAGCTGGCGATCTTCGCCGCCACCTTGAGCGCTTCATCGAGCAGTTCGGCGGCCGGCAGCACCCGACTCACCAGTCCGGCGCGCTCGGCTTCCTGAGCATCCATCAGGCGCCCGCTCAGGCACATCTCCATGGCCTTGGCCTTGCCTACCAGCCGGGTCAGGCGCTGGGTGCCACCGCCGCCGGGCATGATGCCGAGGGTGATCTCCGGCTGGCCGAAGCGGGCGGTATCGGCGGCGAGGATGAAGTCGCAAGCCATAGCCAGCTCGCAGCCGCCACCCAGGCACAGCCCGCTGACCGCGGCGATCACCGGCTTGCGCACCGTGGGCAGCACGGTCCAGACATCGCCCTGCAGGTAGGGGAAGTCGGCCAGAAACAGGTCGACGCTGCTGCGGCCCGCCATGTCCTTGATGTCGGCGCCGGCGGAGAAGGCTTTGTCGTTGCCGGTCACGACAATGGCCCCCACGGCGGGATCGTCCTGGAAGGCGGCCAGGGCCTGACCGAGCTCGCGCGCCAGCACGCCGGACAGCGCATTGAGCGCCTGCGGGCGGTTGAGGGTGATGAGGCCGACGCCGCTGTCGCGGGTTTCGACGAGGATGGTTTCGTAGCTCACGTTGGGCTCCCTGATGTCGCGCCCCTCCGCCCTTGCGGGGGAGGGAGCCGTGGATTGGGTCGTCTTAGCGCTTGATCTGATACAGCGGCGCCGGGCTGGCCACCGCGAGCCGCGGCCGGTTCGGATCGAAGCGGGTCAGCGGCTCGACCTCGCGCATGCTCTTGAGCGAGCGCACCGCCAGCGTGTGGTAGGTGCGCGTGCCCTCGGACTTCCACGCGATCTCCTCATCGGTCAGGGCGCGGATCACCTTGCCGGGGCTGCCCACCACCAGCGAGCGCGGCGGCACGATCAGGCCGGCCTTGACGAAGCTCATGGCGGCGATGATGGACGCCTCGCCGATCACCGCGCCGTCCATCACCACCGCGTTCATGCCCACCATGGCGTTGCGCCCCACCCGGCAACCGTGCAGCACGGCGCCGTGGCCGATGTGGCCGTCGACCTCGATCACCGTGTCGGTATCGGGGAAGCCGTGCATGACGCAGGTGTCCTGCACATTGGCGCCCTCTTCCAGGATCAAGCGACCGAAGTCACCCCTGAGGCTGGCGCAAGGGCCAACATAGCAGCGCGGTCCGACGACGACGTCGCCGATGAGCACCGCGCTGGGGTGGACGTAGGCAGTGGGATCGACCACCGGACGGATGCCGTCGATTTCGTAGCAGGGCATGGGAGAATCCCTCACCGCTCAGGCATGCCGCCGCGACTGCACCACGCGGAAGCGTCCGGCCACGAACGCCCCGTCGGTGAGACTGGCGTTGGCCGCCGGGTTGGCGCCGGTGGCGTGGAAGTCGGAGAAGGCCGCCGACTGGTTGACGAATACCCCGTCGGTGAGGTTGCAGGATAGCGCCACGCCGGCATCCAGCATGGCCTCCTCCATCTGCGCCAGCACCGCCGCGCTGGACGAATACACCGACGCGGTGATGGCGCCATGCTGCTTGATGATGCGCTTGGCGAGCGCGATGGAGTGCTCGGTCGAGTCGGTGGCGATGACGAAGGCGATGGGGCCGAAGTGCTCGTGGCAGAACACCGCCTCGTCGCGCTGGGCGTCGAGCTTGACCAGCACCGGGGTGCGCACGGTGGCGTCGGGGAACTGCGGATGCGCGATGGCCCTGGAGGCCAGCACCACCTCGCCCAGCCCGTGCGCGGCCTCGATGCGCCTGAGCACACCCTCGTTCTGGATCGCCCCCAGCACTTCCACGGCGCGGGCGCTGTCGCCAAGCAGCTTGTCCACGCCGCTGGCCAGGGCCTGGGCCACCTCAGCGAAGCTCTTGTGGCCGTCTTCGGTGGCGATGCCCTCACGGGGGATGTAGAGGTTCTGCGGCGCCGTGCACATCTGGCCGGAATACAGCGAGAGCGAGAAGGCCAGGTTGCGCACCATGCCCTTGAAGTCGTCGGTGGAGTCGATCACCACGGTATTGACCCCAGCCTTCTCGGTATACACCTGGGCCTGGGTGGCGTTGCGCTCCAGCCACTCGCCATTCTGGCTGCTGCCGGTAAAGTCGATGATCTTCACCTCGGGGCGCAGGGCCAGCCTGGAAGCCAGCGGATCGCCCGGCTCGTTGGCCGCCAGCGCCACCAGGTTGGGGTCGAAGCCGGCCTCGGCCAGCACCTCGCGGCAGACGGCGACGGTGATGGCCAGCGGCAGGATGGCGCCGGCATGCGGCTTGATCAGCACCGCGTTGCCGGTGGCCAGACTGGCGAACAGCCCCGGATAGCCGTTCCAGGTGGGGAAGGTGCAGCAGCCGATCACCAGGGCCACGCCGCGCGGCACGATGTGAAAGGTCTTGTGCATGCGCAGCGGCTCATTCTTGCCCTGCGGCTTCTCCCAGTAGGCGGACTCCACCTGCTGCTTCATCTCCCGCCAGGCATAGGCCACTGCCTCCAGGCCGCGCTCCTGGGCGTGGGGACCGCCGGCCTGGAAGGCCATCATGAAGGCCTGGCCGGTGGTATGCATCACCGCATGGGCGATCTCGAAGCTGCGCTGATTGAGGCGGGCCAGGATCTCCAGACAGACCCCGGCGCGCGTATCGGGCCCGACCTTGCGCCAGGCCGGCATGGCCGCCTGCATGGCCGGCAGCAGCGCATCGAGGTCGACCTTGGGATAGCGGATGCCCAAGGCAAAGCCGTAAGGCGAGCGCTCGGCCCCCACTGTCCCCACCGTGCCCGGCTGCGGGAGCGGGAAGGAACGGTTCAGATGCGCTTCGAAAGCGGCCTTGCCGGCGTCGGCGGCGCTCTCGCCGTAGATCTTGCCGCTGGGCATCTCCGGATAGGCGCTCCAGTAGCCGCGGTCGTGGATGGCGGCCACGGCCTGCTCCAGGGTGGCGCGGTGACGCTCGAAAAAGGCATGGCTCATGGATGGGCTCCTCGTTGGGTTCCTCGGCTGGGCGGGGTGGTGGTCCCGTTACCGCCGCCTCCTGTCGCATGACTTTCCGCTGCCCTATCGGGGGCGCGGCTGTCATTCCAGGAGCGACGAGATTGACTTGAGTCTAAAAGATACCTCAAGATTTGGTGATACCAAAATAAAATGGTCATAAACAAAATCGTATCACATCATACAAATCCGGACCGGCGACCGGACCACCGGGAGAGACACGCCCTTGAGTGCCGCCAGCGACTGCCTGTTCAGCCATCCCCGGCCGGGGGTGCTGCTCGTCACCCTCAACCGTCCGGAGGCGCGCAATGCCCTGCGCACCCCGCTGCTGGCCGAGCTCGCCGCCGCCCTGCAAGCGGCCGCCGGCGACGACGCCGTGCGCTGCGTGGTGCTGAGCGGCGGTCCGGC
>DATLYF010000173.1:0-15415 GCA_035575095.1 Candidatus Competibacteraceae bacterium | reverse complement strand
AGCAGGTGGTGCTGGACAACCTGCTCAAGCTGCGGCCGGGCATGCCGGTGCGCATCGCTGAGCCCGCGGCGCCGGCGCTTCCCCCCGCTGCCGGCCAGACCGCCCAGCGCTGAGGCCGCGGCCATGTTCTCCCGCTATTTCATCCAGCGCCCGATCCTCGCCAGCGTGATCTCCATCGTCATCGTGCTGGCCGGGCTGGCCGCGCTACGTGGGCTGCCCATCGCCCAGTACCCGGACATCGTGCCGCCGGAGGTGCAGGTCACCGCCGTCTATCCGGGCGCCAGCGCCGAGGTCATCGCCCAGACCGTGGCCACCCCCCTGGAGCAGGCCATCAACGGCGTCGACAACATGCTCTATGTGCGCTCCAGCGCCTCGGCCGGCACGCTCAGCCTGTACGTGACCTTCGCCATCGGCACCGACCCGGACCAGGCCACCATCAACGTCAACAACCGGGTGCAGTCGGCGTTGCCGCAGTTGCCGGAGGAGGTGCGCCGGCAGGGTGTCAACGTCAGCAAGCGCAGCTCCAACTTCCTGCAGATCGTCATGCTGGACTCGCCGGACGGCCGCTACGACACGGTGTTCATCAGCAACTACGCGCTGATCAACGTGCTCGATGAGCTGCGCCGCATCCCCGGGGTGGGCAACGCCCAGATCTTCGGCGCCCGCGACTACGCCATGCGCATCTGGCTCAGGCCCGACCGGTTGGCCCAGCTCGGGCTCACGCCCAGCGACGTGGCCAACGCCATCCGCGAGCAGAATTCCCAGTTCGCCGCCGGCAAGTTCGGCCAGGCGCCGATGCAGGAAGCGCAGGAGTTCACCTACACCGTCACCACCCAGGGCCGCCTCGCCGAGCCCGAGGAGTTCGAGCGCATCATCCTGCGCGCCAACCCCGACGGCACGGTGCTGCGCCTCAAGGACGTGGCCCGTATCGAGCTCGGTGCGGCCAGCTACGACATGGTCTCCAAGCGCAACGGCCGCGAGACCGTAGCCATCGGCATCTTCCTCGCCCCCGGCGCCAACGCCCTGGCCACCGCCAGCGCGGTGCACGACAAGATGGCGCAGCTGGCCCAACGCTTCCCGGCCGGGCTGCAGTACACCCTGCCCTACGACACCACCAAGTTCGTCGAGGTCTCCATCCGCGAAGTGGCCAAGACCCTGGGCGAGGCCATGGGCCTGGTGTTCCTGGTGGTGTTCCTGTTCTTGCAGAGCGCGCGGGCCACCATCATTCCCTTCCTGGCGGTGCCGGTGTCGCTAATCGGCACCTTCGCCGGCATGTGGCTGCTCGGCTTCTCGGTCAACACCCTGACCCTGTTCGGTATGGTGCTGGCCATCGGCATCGTGGTGGATGATGCCATCGTGGTGCTGGAGAACGTGGAGCGCATCATGCGCAGCGAGGGGCTGGCGCCGCGGCAGGCCACGCTCAAGGCCATGGAGGAGGTGAGCGGACCGGTGGTGGCCATCGTCCTGGTGCTGTGCGCGGTGTTCGTGCCGGTGGGCTTCGCCGGCGGGCTGGCCGGAGAAATGTACAAGCAGTTCGCTATCACCATCGCCGTGTCGGTGACCCTATCCGGCCTGGTGGCGCTGACCTTGACCCCGGCGCTGTGCGCTACCCTGCTCAAACCGGGCCATGGCGAGCCGGGACGCTTCTTCCGTTGGTTCAACCGCTGCTTCGAGCGCTTGACGGCGGGCTACACCGCCGGGGTGCGCTTTATGCTGCGGCGCGCCCTGCTCGGCGTGGTGCTGTTCGCCGGCATGCTAGCGATCTCCTGGCAGTTGTTCGTGCGGGTGCCGGGCAGCCTGGTGCCGGACGAGGACCAGGGCTACATCATGACCATGTCCATCCTGCCGCCGGCCGCTTCTCTGGAGCGCACCGTGGCGGTGAGCGACCGCATCACCGAGATCGCCATGGCCAACCCGGCGGTGAGTAACATCATCACCCTGTCGGGCCTGGATCTGTTGTCCTTCTCCAACACCTCGTTCTATGCCGCGGCCTTCCTCACCCTCAAGGACTGGGAGGAGCGCCGGGCGCCGGGGCAGGATGCCCAATCCCTGGTCGGCGAGATGTTCATGAAGGCCGCAGCCATCCGCGACGGCCTGGTACTGGCCTTCAACCCGCCGCCGATCTCCGGCATGTCCACCACCGGCGGTTTCGAGGCCTACCTGCAGAGCCGCGGCGGCGGCGACTCCAAGGCCCTGGCCGCCCAGGTCGACAAGCTGCTGGCTGCAGCGCGACAGCGGCCGGAGCTCACCGGGCTGTCCACGGTGTTCAGCGCCAACGTGCCGCAGATCCACATCCGTCTCGACCGGGAGAAGGCGCGCGCCTACGGCGTGCCGGTGAACGTGGTGTTCGACACTATGCAGGCCACCTTCGGCGCCCTCTACGTCAACGACTTCAACAAGCTGGGCCGCATCTTCAAGGTGCAGCTGCAGTCGGAGGCGGAGTTCCGCGCCAGGCCCGAAGACCTACAGAACGTCTTCGTGCGCTCCGCGCGCGGCGAGATGATCCCGCTCACCGCCCTGGTGGAGGTGCAGCAGACCACCGGCCCGGAGGTGGTGGACCGCTACAACGTGTTTCCGGCGGCCAAGATCGTCGGCGGCCCGGCGCCGGGCTACAGTTCCGGGCAGGCGCTGGCGGCCATGGAGGAGGTGGCGGCCCAGGTGCTGGACGAGGACTACGCCCTGGCCTGGACCGGCTCGGCCTACCAGGAGCGGCTGACCGGCGGCACTTCCAGCAGCGTCTTCGGCTTCGGCCTGATCATGGTGTTTCTGATCCTGGCGGCGCTGTACGAACGCTGGACCCTGCCCCTAGCGGTGGTGCTGGCGGTGCCCTTTGCCCTGTTCGGAGCGCTGGTCGCGGTGTGGGCGCGCGGGCTGGCCAACGATGTCTATTTCCAGATCGGCCTGGTGACGCTGATCGGACTGGCGGCCAAGAACGCCATCCTCATCGTCGAGTTCGCGGTGCTCAAGGTGCAGCAGGGCATGGCGGTGGCCGAGGCGGCGGTGGAAGCGGCGCGGCTGCGCTTCCGCCCGATCATCATGACCTCGCTGGCCTTCGTGCTGGGCGTGGTGCCGCTGGCGCTGTCTAGCGGCGCCGGCGCCGCCAGCCGCCATTCCATCGGCACCGGCGTGATCGGCGGCATGCTGGCGGCGACCTTCATCGCCACCTTCTTCATCCCGCTATTCTTTCGCCTGCTGGTGCGCCGCTTGCCGCAGCCGGCGGCGGCCCGGATGGAGGAGGAGGAAGCCGCACCCGAGCCCCGCTAGAGCGAGGCGCTGCGCCTCAGGCGCCCTCGAAGCCGCTCAGCACGTTGACGGCGTTGACGCCGATGGCCTCAACCGCATAGCCGCCCTCCATGACGAACAGCGTCGGTAAGCCGAGGCGGGCAAGGCGCGCGCCGATCTTGAGGTAATCGGGGCTGTCCAGCCGGAACTGGGAGATGGGGTCGTCCTTGTAGGTATCGACCCCCAAGGAGAGCACCAGCACCTCGGCGCCGAAGCGCTGGATCTGGCCGCAGGCGTCGTCCAGGGCGGCGTACCAGCGCTCGAAGTCGGTGCCCCAGGGCAGCGGGTAGTTGAAGTTGGCGCCTGCGCCGGCCCCGATGCCGTGCTCGTCGGCGTGGCCGAGGAAGAATGGATACTCCTGGCGTGGATCGGCGTGGATGGAGGCGAACAGCACATCGCCGCGCGCGTAGAAGATGCTCTGGGTGCCGTTGCCGTGGTGGTAGTCGATATCGAGCACCGCCACCCGGGCCGCGCCCTGGTCGCGGAAGGCCTGGGCGGCGATGGCGGCGTTGTTGAGAAAGCAGTAGCCGCCGTAGTAGTCGGCGGCGGCATGGTGCCCGGGCGGCCGGCACAGGGCGAAGACGGCGCGCTCGCCGCCGCTCACCAGCGCCTGGCCGGTGAGCGCAACCTGGGCGGCGCTGTAGGCGGCGCGCCAGGTGCCGGCGGTGATCGGGGTGCCGGCGTCGAAGGAGAAGTAGGACAGCTTGCCGTCAATGTAATCCGGCTCGATGTCCTGGCGCATGCCGCGCACCGCCCAGGCCAGCGGCAGGGCGTCATAGTCGCGGCCCTCGGCAGTCCACAGGTCCCAGGCCCGCTCCAGGAAGTCGACGTAGTTGGCCGCATGCACCCGGGTGATGGGCCCGCGGCCGAAGTCGCTGGGCGCCAGCACCGGCCCCAGCCCGACCTCGCGCACGCGGTTGAGGACATAGTCGGCGCGCGCCGGCTTCTCGTGGCAGGGCTCCAGGTGGCCATTGATCAGCTCGACCTGACCGTGCTGCAGGCGATGGTCTTCGGTGTAGAGGGTTTTCATCGCCTCACCGTCCCCCGTCCAGAGTGAGCAGCGGCCGGTACAGCTCCGGCCGGCGGTCGCGGAACACCCCCCAGGCGCGGCGCGCCTCGCCGATGGCGTCCAGGTCGAAGCTGTGCACCAGCACGGTCTCGGTCTCGCGGTCGGCCTCGGCCAACTTGGCGCCAGTGTGGTCGGCGATGAACGAGGAACCGTAGAAGGTGATCGCGCAGCTCTCTCCCTGCTCGCGGCCGATGCGGTTCGAGGCCACCAGCGGCATGACGTTGGCCCCGGCGTGACCCTGCATCACCCGCTGCCAGTGATCGCGGGAATCGAGCTGCGGCTCGGTGGGCTCGGAGCCGATGGCGGTGGGGTAGAACAGCATCTCGGCGCCCATCAGCGCCATGGCCCGGGCCGATTCGGGGAACCACTGGTCCCAGCAGATGCCTACCCCCAGCCGGCCGTAAGCGGTATCCCAGACCTTGAAGCCGGTATCGCCGGGGGAGAAATAGAACTTCTCCTGGTAGCCGGGGCCGTCAGGGATGTGGGACTTGCGGTAGATGCCCAGCACCCGGCCGTCGGCATCGATCATCGCCAGCGAGTTGAAGAAGGCGTTGCCGGCGCGCTCGAAGAAGCTTACCGGCAGCACCACCGAGAGTTCCCGGGCCAGCGCGCTCATGCGCTCCAGGGTAGGATGGCCCGCCGCCGGCCGCGCCAGATCGAAGTGACGCGGATCCTGGTCTTTGCAGAAATAAGGCGCCTCGAACAACTCCTGGATGAGGACGACGTTGGCGCCCTGGGCGGCAGCCTGGCGCACCAGGCGCTCGGCGCGGGTGACGTTGCCCGCGATGTCCCAATCGCAGGCCATCTGAGTGGCGGCTACGGTGATCTTTCTCATCGCATTCCCGTCAGTCGTTGAACAAGCCGACCTCAGTTTAGAGAGTACTGGTTGGCAAAGCGACCGGTCCGTGGTCCCGCTCTACAACTTGATCCAGGTGGTCTTCAGCTCGGTGTACTTGTCCAGCGCATGCAGCGATTTGTCGCGACCGATACCGGACTGCTTGTAGCCGCCGAAGGGCACGGTGATGTCGCTTTCCTCGTAGTTGTTGACCCACACCGTGCCGGCGCGCAGGCGGCGGGCGACGCGGTGGGCGGTGCCGAGATCGCGCGTCCACACCGCCGCGCCCAGGCCGTAGGGGGTATCGTTGGCGATCTGCACCGCTTCCTCGACATCGGCGACGGTGAGTACCGACAGCACCGGGCCGAAGATCTCCTCGCGGGCGATGCGCATGTCGTTGTGCACGCCGTCGAATACCGTCGGCGCCACATAGTAGCCGCCGCTGTCCTGGCGGACCCGCTCGCCACCGAGAAGCAGTCTCGCTCCCTCGCGCAGCCCGGCCTCGATGTAGCCGAGCACGGTGTCGAGCTGGATGGAGTCGACGATGGCGCCCATGCGGGTAGCCGGGTCGAGGGGATCGCCGGGCTGCATCTTGCGGCCCACCGCCAGCACCTTCTCCAGCAGGGCGTCGCGGATCTCGGCCTGCACCAGGAGGCGCGAAGAAGCCGAGCACATCTCGCCCTGGTTGAAGAAGATGTTGAAGGCAGCGGCGCGGGCTGCGGCCTCCAGATCGGGACAGTCGGCCAGCACGATGTTGGGCGATTTGCCGCCCAGCTCCAGGCTGACCCGCTTGAGGTTGGAGCGGGCGGCGCATTCCATGATGCGCTTGCCGGTGCGGGTCGAGCCGGTGAAGGCGATGGCGTCGACATCCATGTGCTCGGCCAGGGCCTGGCCGGCGGTGTGGCCGAAGCCGGGCAGGATATTGAGCACGCCGTCGGGGAGGCCGGCCTCGGCCGCCAGCTCGGCGATGCGGATGGCGCTGAGCGGCGACTTCTCCGAAGGCTTGAGGATCACGCTGTTGCCGGTGGCCAGGGCCGGGCCGAGCTTCCACGCCGCCATCAGCAGCGGGAAGTTCCACGGCACCACTGCCGCCACCACCCCCAACGGCTCGCGGGTGATGGTGGCCAGCACCTCGTCGCCGGTGGGGGCGATCTCGTCGTAGAGCTTGTCGATGGCCTCGGCATACCACTGGATGCAGCGCGCCGCGGCCGGCACGTCGATGCGGGTGCTGTCGGCGATGGGCTTGCCCATGTCCAGGGTTTCCAGCAACGCCAGCTCCTCGGCATGAGCGCGCATCAGCTCGGCCAGGCGCAGCAGCACGCGCTTGCGCTCGGCCGGCGCCTGCCCGCGCCAGCGGCCGTCCTCGAAGGCGCGGCGGGCACTGGCGACGGCGCGCTCGACGTCGGCGCGATCGCAAGCCGCGACCCGGGTCAGGAGCTGGCCGTTGGCCGGGTTGATGCAGGCGAAGGTCTGGCCGTCGGCGGCGTCCACATAGCGGCCGTCGATGAAGGCCTGGTTGCGAATGGTCAGGGCGCGGGCGCGAGCCTGCCAGTCGGACAGGGTCAGGGTATGGGGCATGATCCAGGTTCCTCGGTTGGGCGGTACGGCCTGGGCCGCGGCATCGCTTAAAATCCTAAACAGTTTTAGACGGGATGCAGGGCCAATGCAAGTTGTATGATCGGCCTGATCCGTCAAGATGGATGAATATTTTAAACGGCCGCATCAGCGCCGGCGGCCGATGGCAGGGCCCGCAGCAGCCATTCGCCGGCCGGACCGAGCGGGCGTGCGGCGGTCCACAGCAGATCCACGCCCTCGATGATCTGCGCCGGCTGGAAGTCCAGCTCCAGGCGCCGCAACCGGCCCAGGCGCAGATCCTCTTCCACCAGTACCTGCGGCAGCAGCGCCCAGCCCAGCCCGGCCCGCACCAGCTCCAGCAGCGCCGCCTGACTCTCCAGCTCCCAGCGCGGCTGGCTGAAGACGATGCGCTTGCGGCTGCTCTGCGGCTGGCGCGGGGTGAGCAGCAACTGGCGCTGCTCGGCGATCTGGCGGACATCGACCCGCTCCAGCGCAGCCAGCGGATGCTGCGCCCCGGCCACCGCCACCAGGCCGAGATGGCCAATGCCGCGGAAGTGCAGGCCCTGGGGATAGTCCTCCTGCTCGAACATCAGCCCCAGCTCGGCGCGACCGGTGCGCACCAGCTCGGCCACATCACCCAGGGTGGGACTGAGCAGCTCCAGTTGCACATGGGGGAAGACGGCCTCGAAGCGCCCCAGCGTGGCGAGGAACGGCGCGATCGGCAGGGCGGCGTCGATGGCCAGGGTCAGGCGTGGCTCCACGCCGGCGGCCAGGGCGTGGGCGCGCTCGAGCAGGGCGGCGTGGCGGCGCAGCAGGGCCTCGGCCTCCTCCAGCAGGGCACGGCCGGCGGCAGTGAGGATGGGATAGCGGCCGCTGCGTTCGAACAGGCTCACGCCGCAGTCCAGCTCCAGGTTCTGCACGGCTTCGCTCACCGCCGACTGCGCCTTGCCCAGATGTCGCGCGGCCGCGGAGAAGGAGCCGCAGCGGGCGGCGGCAGCGAAGGTCTGCAACTGTTCCAGCGATGCCTTCATGATGACCTATCGGTCTGGCCGATGGATTCTAACTTGAGCATAGCGCCGCCCAGCCTAGCATGGAGAGCACATCCGCTTCGCTCACCAGGAGAATGCGTCATGCGTATGCAAGCCACTGTCTCCGCCGACAGCGTCAACCACGCCATCCGTCCCGGCTCGCCGCGCGCCAGCGCCGAGGCTGCGCTCTATGGCGGCGTGTACAGCTTCCTGCGCCGCAAGTTCAGCCAGGACTTCGAGCATCCGGAGGTGGACGTGGTGGTGACCGGCGTGCCCTTCGATCTGGCCACCACTGGCCGCGCCGGCACCCGTTTCGGGCCGGCCGCGCTGCGCGCCGCCTCGGCCCATCTGGGCTGGGAGCAAGCGCGCTGGCCCTGGGGTTTTCGCGTGTTCGAGCGCCTCGGCGTGATCGACTGCGGCGACGTGGGCTTCGAGTCCGGCTCGCCGGCGTCCATGGTCGACAATCTGCAGGCCCATGCCCGGCAGGTGCTGGCTGCCGGCAAGATCCTGCTCACCCTGGGCGGCGACCACTTCATCGCCCTGCCGCTGCTGCGCGAGCATGCCCGGCGTTTTGGCGCACTGTCGCTGATTCACTTCGACGCCCATACCGACACCTATACCCAGGGCGGGCCGTACGACCATGGCACCATGTTCCACCAGGCGTTACGGGAGGGCGTGATCGATCCGCAACACTCGGTGCAGATCGGCATCCGCACCGAGTACGACCGGGCAGCACATCGTTTCACCGCGCTCGAAGCCGACTGGGTCAATGACCACGGGGCGGCGGCCACGAGCGCGGCGATCCGGCGCGTGGTGGGGGCGCGGCCGGCCTATCTGAGCTTCGACATCGATTGCCTGGATCCGGCCTATGCCCCGGGCACCGGCACCCCGGTGTGCGGCGGGCTGAGCAGCGACCTGGCGCTGAAGATCGTGCGCGGCCTGGTGGACGTGAACCTGGTCGGCATGGACCTGGTCGAGGTGGCGCCGCCCTACGACCACGCCGACATCACCGCGCTGGCCGGAGCCACCCTGGCGCTGGAGTTTTTGTATCTGCTGGCGGCGCGGCGCTGAATCTCAACCCAGTCCCCGCTGCGCCAGTACCCGCTCCACCGTATCCACGATGGCCTGGGTCTGGCTGTCCAGCTCCAGGTTGACCCGGTCGCCGACCCGCGCCTCGCCGAAGGTGGTGATGCGCAAGGTCTCGGGGATCAGGTAGACGTTGAACCAGTCGTCCCCGACCTGGCCCACGGTCAGGCTGCAGCCGTTCAGCGCCACGTAGCCCTTGGGCAGGATGTATTTCATCCAGCGCGGGGCGGCGCGGAAGGTGAGCACCCGGTTGTTCTGCGGCGCCTCGATGGCGGTGATCGCCACGGTGTCGCTGATGTGGCCGGAGAGCGGATGGCCGCCGATCTCGTCGCCGAAGCGGGCGGCGCGCTCCACGTTGACCCGCGCACCTTCCTCGAGCCCGCCCAGGTTGGTGATGCGCAGGCTCTCCATCATCACGTCGAAATCCACTGCGCCGTCCGCGCCGAGGCGGGCCACGGTCAGGCACACGCCGTTGACGGCGACACTGGCGCCGAGCCGCAGGCCTGCGCCCAGTTCCGGCGGGAAGCGCAGAGTCAGGGTATGGAGCTGGGGCTTGCGGATGATAGCGTGGACGGGCAGGGCGGCTTGCACGATACCGGTGAACATGGCGGCTCCTTGCGGGGAAAGCTTCCATGTTATGCGAAGTTGCCCAGCGCAGTCGCGCCACGGGGCGAAGGCGTTCGTTGCCTTCTCGCAGCGCGGTGGAGCTGGTAGGCTGAGCGGCCATCGCCGCAACCCGAGGAGGAGATGCGCATGAGCGATACCCTGAGCCCCAGCGCCCGGCGCGTGCAGCAGGCCCTGGCCGAGCGTGGCCTGGAGCTGCGCGTGGTGGAGTTTCCGCAAAGCACCCGCACCGCCCAGCAGGCGGCCGAGGCCATCGGCTGCCAGGTGGCGCAGATCATCAAATCACTGGTGTTCCGTGCCCGCGACAGCGGCCGCCCGGTGCTGGTGCTGGCCAGCGGCGCCAACCGCGTCGACGAGCGGCGCATCGCCGCGCTGCTGGGCGAGTCCTTGGACAAGGCCGACGCCGCCTTCGTGCGTCAGCACACGGGTTTTGCCATCGGCGGGGTAGCGCCGCTGGGGCACGTCAGCGCGATGGTCACCTTCATCGACGAGGACCTGCTCGCCCACCAGGAGCTGTGGGCGGCGGCGGGTACGCCCAACGCGGTGTTCCCGTTGCGGGTGGCGGATCTGACCCGGATCGTCGACGGGCGGGTGGTGGCGGTGAAGTGAAGGGCCACATCCCCTCTCCCGCACCTAGGAGAGGGGATGGCAGGAGGCTTAATCCTTCATGATCTCCAGCAACTCGACTTCGAAGATCAGCGCCTCGTTGGGGCCGATGGCGCTGCCGGCGCCACGGTCGCCGTAGGCGAGCTGGGGCGGGATGACGAATTTGTACTTGCTGCCCACCGGCATCAGCTGCAGGCCCTCGGTCCAGCCCGGGATCACGCCGTTCAGCGGGAAGGTGGCAGGCTCGTTGCGGGCGTAGGAGCTGTCGAACTCGGTGCCGTCGATGAGGGTGCCCTTGTAGTGCACCTTGACCTTGTCGGTGGCCTTGGGCTTGTCGCCCTTGCCCTCGACCAGCACCTGGTACTGCAGGCCGGAGTCGGTGACCTTGACGCCGTCCTTGGTCTTGTTCTCGGCCAGGAACGCCTCGCTCTTCTTCAGGTTCTTCTCGGCCAGCTCCCTGGCCTCGGCCTGGGCTTGCTCCTGCTTTTTCTTGAGGTAGGCTTGCTTGATCTCGCTGGCCTGCTCCTCGGTGAGCTGCAGCTTCTTGCCCTCTAGCACGTCGCTGATGGCCTGCAACAGCACCTTGCGATCCAGCTCGACGTTGAGCTTCTTGATGGAGTTGCCCACATCCATGCCGAGCACATAGCTCAGCTTCTCGGTATCGCTGGACAGCTCCTTGGCGGAGACGGTGGCAGAGCCGGCGGCGAGCGCCGCCAGCAGCACGGCCGGGGCGGCAAGGGCACGGGGGAATCGGATCATGGGGGTTCCTTGAGATAGTGAGCTAGTCAGTCTTCAAAATGGCTGGATTCTGCATGGGCCGCTGGCGCTAGGCAAGCCTGCCGGCCTTGCCCTCAGACTCCGCGCCCGGCGGATCGTTCTTTAGTCCTCCGCCGGCGGCACCACCTTCAGCACCTCCTGCACCGTGGTCAGCCCGGCGGCCACCTGCTGGGCGGCGGCGATGCGCAGCGGCCGCATGCCGTCCTGCATGGCCTGGCGGCGCAGCGCGGCCAGATCGGGCTCGGCGCGGACCAGCTGGCGCAGGGCCGGGGTGAGGGTGAGCATCTCATACAGGCCGATGCGTCCCAGATAGCCGGTCTGGCGGCATTCCGGACAGCCCACCGGCGCGCACGCACCGCGCGGCAGCGGCACATTCCAGGGATGGGTGAGGGTGCGCCACAGCGCCTCGTCCAGGGCGGCCGGGCGCTTGCAATGCGGGCACAGGGTGCGCGCCAGGCGCTGCGCCACCACCCCTACCAGGGTGCTCTGCAACAGGTAGTGGGGCACGCCGATATCCAGCAGACGGGTGATGGCGGTAGCCGAGTCGTTGGTGTGCAGAGTGGACAGCACCAGATGCCCGGTGAGGCTGGCCTGTACCGCCATCTGCGCCGTCTCCAGGTCGCGGATCTCGCCGATCATGATGATGTCCGGGTCCTGACGCAGCAGGGTACGCACCCCCTGGGCGAAGCTCAGGCCAATGGCCGGCTGCACCTGCATCTGGTTGAATTCGGGGGAGACCATCTCGATGGGGTCCTCCACCGTGCACACGTTGACCTCGGGGCGGGCCAGGTGCTTGAGGGTGGTGTACAGGGTGGTGGTCTTGCCCGAGCCGGTGGGGCCGGTGACCAGGATAATGCCGTGAGGGCGCTCCACCATGTTGCGCCAGGCCTCCTCCTCACGCGCCGAGAAGCCGAGCTGAGCGAAGCTTTTCACCACTGTGTCCGGGTCGAAGATGCGCAGCACGCATTTCTCGCCGAAGGCCGTGGGCATGGTGGATAGACGCAGCTCGATCTCCCGTCCGGTCGGGGAGCGGGTCTTGATGCGTCCGTCCTGGGGGCGGCGCTTCTCGGCTACGTCCATGCGCCCGAGGATCTTGATACGGCTGGTCACCGCGGCCATCACCGGCGGCGGCATCTGGTACACCGGGTGCAGTACGCCGTCGATGCGGAAGCGCACGTGGCCGGTCTCGCGCCGCGGCTCCAGGTGAATGTCGCTGGCGCGCTGCTCGAAGGCGTATTGCAGCAGCCAGTCGACGATCTGCACAATGGGCTTGTCGTCAGCACCGAGCTCGCCGGTGCGGCCCAGCTCCAGCAGTTGCTCGAAGTTGAGCAGCCCGCTCTGATCCTGCTCCTCCAGTTGACTGGCACCGCGCATGGAGCGCGACAGGCCGTGGAACTCCATCAGATAGCGATGGATGTCGAGGGGGTTGGCCACCACCCGGCGGATGTCCCGGCGCAGCAGATTGCGCAGATCCGGCACCCAGTCGCTGATGAAGGGCTCGGCGGTGGCGAAGAGGGCGCTGCTCTGGTCGACCGCCAGCGGCAGAATGCGATAGCGGGCTGCGTAGGCGTAGGAGACCAGGCCCATCACCGCGGGCACGTCGATCTTCAGTGGGTCGATGCGCTGGTAGGGCAGCCCGGCCCGTTGCGCCAGCCAGGCGGTGAGCACCTCCAGGCTGAGCAGGGCATGAGGCGGCTGGAGGCTGGCGAGCTTCTGGTTGGCGATGATCACCAGCGGATGCAGCTCGCTGTGCCAGCGGCCCTGGCTCTCGATGCGGGCGGCGTCCTGGGCGCCGATCAGGCCGTCCGCCACCAGCGCTTCCAGCAGGTATTTGAGGGTCAGGCGCTGCGCCGGCGGGCGCAGAGTCTGCACGGGGGAATCCGGCACTGACAGGGCTCCTCGCACGGAACGCACCGGAGCGGATGCCCGGCTCGCGAAGGGCATCCAGTATAACAAGTCGTGGCAACGGCTTCAGATCAGCGCCGCAACCTGTTCGCGGGTGAAAAAGCACCCGTCCTTGATGAAGCCGGCAATGACGCTGCCATGCACCGCCAGCACCCGACCGCCGGGCGCGCGCTCCAGCACCAGGTGCTCGGGCAGACCATCCAATACGTGCACCGGGGCAGGACAGCCGTTGCGAAAGCGGGAGGGGTAAACGGCACCGGTTTCCTGATCCAGAAAACCCGGCACGAAGCCCTGGGACCGACAGCCGCTGCTGACCCCGCCGGTGCCACTGAAGGCACGGTTTTGAGCCTTTAGGATGCGCTTAGTCATTATGGTCGTCGGCATCGCGATGACGTCCTTCACAAAGCCTGGTACGAGCGCTCGTTATGAAAATTGCGCGATTTTACCCATCACTATCAGCGCAAGCGAGTCACGTGATTGTAAACATTTGTGGCAGTGCAGCAAGTGCTTTTTGTCGCAACGCAGCAATGGCGTTTCAGCTTGGTTTAAGTCCCTGTCTCTAAAGTGGGCGCTACGGAGTCGGCGGACCCGATGCCGCCCGTAATCCCTAGCCACAGCGATACCGACACGAGGAACCCGAGCCATGCGCAAAACCCTTCCGCTGCTGATCGCAGCCGCCCTGACCCTGGCCACCGGGCTTGCCCAGGCCGCCGCGATGACCAAGGAACAGGCCATCGAACAGGCTCAGGCGGCCCATCCCGGCGAGCTGATCAAGGCCTATCAAGAGAAGCTGAAAGGCAAGGCGGTGTGGGAGGTGCAGATCGAAGGCCAGGATGGCAAGAAGTGGGAAATCTACTACGACGTGGCCAGCGGCAAGCTGGTCAAGGAAGAGGGCGAGTAAGCGCCCAGCGCGGCCGGCGGCCGCGCTTCACCGAGAGAGACTCATCGCCATGCGCTCCGTGCACACCGAACACTCTGCCGCAACGGTCTATGTCTGGGATCCTCTGGTGCGCCTCTTCCACTGGCTGCTGGTCGCCGGGGTCAGTGTCGCCTGGCTGACCGAGGACGACTGGCAGTGGCTGCACGCCTGGGCCGGCTATCTGGTGCTCGGGCTGATCCTGATCCGTATCGTCTGGGGCTTCGTTGGCACCCGCCATGCCCGGTTCGGTGATTTCGTCCACGGCCCCCGGCGGGTGCTGGGTTATACCCGCGCCGTGCTCGAGCGCAGAGCCGAGCGCTATTTGGGCCACAATCCGGCCGGTGGCGCCATGATCATAGTGCTGCTGGCGCTGCTGCTGCTGACCACCGTGAGCGGCATGGCGTACTATGGTGCCGAGCAGTGGCAGGGGCCGCTGGCGCCGCTGCTGCAGGACCTGGAGGGCAATTGGGAATGGCTCGAAGAAACTCACGAATTCCTGGCCAATGCCACCCTGCTGCTGGTGGGTGTGCATCTGCTGGGCGTGCTGTGGGAGAGCCTGCTGCACCGGGAGAACCTGGTGCGGGCCATGCTCACGGGGCGCAAGCGCCTCTAAGGGCGCCGCGGCAATGAGATGGCGGTGGGGATTGGTGCTGGCCGCGTTCGCCTCCAGCGCACTGGCCGGCCTGGATCACGAACGCATCCGCGACCTGCGCGCGGCGGGTGAGATTCTACCCCTGGAAACCATCCTCGAGCACTACCGCAGCACCTATCCGGATGGCCGCATACTGGAGACCGAGCTGGAGCAGGAAGACGGCGTTCTGGTCTACGAGCTCTACATCCTCGGCGACGATGGCGAGGTGCGTGAACTCGAGTACGATGCCCGCAGCGGCGTGCTGCTGCGGGTCAAGTCCGCAACCGAGAAGCATGGCGGACGCAGGCGCAGTGGGTGGGGAGACGATTGATGCGGCTGTTGCTGGTGGAGGACGACGTCCAGCTCAATCGCCGGCTGCGCCTCGAGCTGGAGCGCGCCGGCTTTGCCGTGGATGCGGTACAAAGCGGCATCGATGGCGAGCATCTGGGGCGCGAGGTCGACTACGACGTGGTGGTGCTGGACCTGGGCCTGCCCGACCGCTCCGGGCTCGAGGTGTTGCGCCGCTGGCGCGCCGCCAGCCGGGCGCTGCCAGTGCTGATCCTCACCGCCCGCGACGCCTGGCAGGAGCGGGTCGATGGCTTCAAGGCCGGTGCCGATGACTACCTGGGCAAACCCTTCCACAGCGAAGAGCTGATCGCCCGCCTCAACGCCCTGATCCGGCGCAGCAAGGCCGGTAACAATCAGGCCCTGCGGGTGGCCGGGCTGGAGCTGGACGAGGACCGACAATGCGTGCGCCTGCCCGGCGGCAGCAGCGAATCCCTGACCGGAGTGGAGTTCCGCCTGCTGCGCTACTTCATGTTGCACCCCGGGCGCGTGCTGTCCAAGACCGAATTGTCCGAGCACGTCTACGCTTTCGACGCTGACAAGGACAGCAACGTCCTCGAGGTCTATGTCAACCGTCTGCGCCGCAAGCTGGGACGCGAGCTGATCATGACCCGCCGCGGCCAGGGCTATGTCTTCGCCGACGGAGACCAGCCCTAGATGCGTTCGCTGCGGGCGCGGCTGTCGCTGGGGCTGCTGCTGGCGCTGGTGGCGTTGGTAGCGGTGCTGCTGGCGG
>DATLYF010000172.1:0-30680 GCA_035575095.1 Candidatus Competibacteraceae bacterium | reverse complement strand
AAGCCGCTAGCGCAAGAGGAAGCGGTAGCGGCCGTGACGCATTGAAGTGGAGGGCTCAAGACTTGGCGGTGGCCAGCAGCATTCCGGCGCCCATGAACAGTCCGCCGAACAGCCGGTTCTGTAGCCGCATGCAGCGCGGGTCCTGCACGTAGCGGCGCAACTGCGCGGCCAGACCGGCAATGCCGGTCATCACCAGCGTGTCGACGACGATAGCGGTAAATCCCATGAGCGCAACCTGCTCGGTATAGGAACGGGCCGGGTCGATGAACTGCGGGAAGAAGGCCACCAGGAAGACGATGGCCTTGGGGTTGGTCAAGTTGACCAGTACCGCCTGGTTGAACAGCTTCCAGGGCGAGGGCGCGGGCCGGCTGCTATCCACGGCGAACTCGGCGCAGGCCCGCCACTTCTCCCAGCCGAGATAAATGAGATAGCCCACCCCCAGCCACTTGAGCGCAGTAAAGGCGGTGCTGGAGGCGGCAATCAGCGAGCCCAGGCCCACGCCGACCAGCACGATGGTGCCGGCCAGGCCCGCCTGCAGCCCGAAGATGGCCGCCAGGCTGCGGCGCCAGCCGTAACTCAGCGCATTGCTCATGGTGTTCACCACCCCCGGTCCGGGGGTGACGCTGAGCACGATGCTGGCGGCGAGAAAGGCTAACCAGGTGGTAAGGGGCATTGGTCAATCCGCGAATGCTTGCGCCTGGGTCACGGTGAGCGCGCTCATGTTGACCAGGCCGCGCACCGTCACCGACTGAGTCAGCACGTGAGCCGGATAGGCAGCGCCGATCAGGATCGGCCCCACCGATACCCCGCCGCCCAACACCTTGAGCATGTTGTAGGCGATGTGGGCGGCCTCCACATTGGGCATGATGAACAGATTGGCTTGGCCGGTGAGCTTGGACTCGGGCAGCACCGCTTTGCGGATGTTCTCGTCCAGGGCGGCATCGGCGTGCATTTCGCCGTCCACTTCCAGCTCCGGGGCGCGCGCGTGCAGCAGGCGCACCGCCTCGCGCATCTTCAGGGCGGTCGGGGTGTCGTGGGTGCCGAAGTTGGAGCGCGACACCAGGGCCACCTTGGGCCGCACACCGAAGGAGCTGACCTGCTCGGCGGCGAGCAGAGTCATCTCCACCAGCTCCTCCACATCCGGCTCCGGGGTGATGTGGGTGTCGGCGATGAAGAAGGTGCCGGTGGGTAGGATCAGGGCGGTGAGGGTGGAGAGATCGCGGATGCCCGGCTTGCGGCCGATCACGTCCTCCACCTTGGCCAGATGCCGGCGGAACTGGCCCACCGACCCGCACAGCATGCAATCGGCGTCGCCGCGGCGCACCATGAGGGCGGCTACGGCAGTGGGATCGGTGCGCAGCACCCGCTTGGCCTCCTCGGGGGAAACACCCTTGCGGCCCAGCAGCTGGTGGTACTCGGTCCAGTAGCTCTTGTAGCGCTCGTCTTTGAGGATGTTGACGATTTCCACGTCCACCCCCGGGCGCATGCGCAAGCCGAGCTGGGCGATGCGCTCCTCGATCACCTTGGGACGACCCACCAGGATGGGGCGGGCGATGCCCTCGTCGATGACCTGCTGGGTCGCCTGCAACACCCGGCGGTCCTCGCCCTCGGCGTAGACCAAGCGCTTCGGCGCCCGCTTGGCCCGATCGAAGATGGGCTTCATCAGCAGCCCGGACTGATAGACGAACTGCACTAGTTGCTGGCGATAGACGGCGAAGTCCTCGATGGGCCGGGTGGCGACGCCGGACTCCATGGCCGCCTGCGCCACTGCCGGAGCGATGCGCAGGATCAGGCGCGGATCGAAAGGCTTGGGAATCAGGTAATCCGGCCCGAAGCGGCTGGGCTGGCCGCCATAGGCCTTGGTTACCAGATCGGAGGGCTCGGCCATGGCCAGATCGGCGATGGCGCGCACCGCGGCCAGCTTCATCGCCTCGTTGATGGTGGTCGCCCCGACATCGAGCGCGCCGCGGAAGATGTAGGGGAAGCAGAGGACGTTGTTGACCTGGTTGGGATAGTCGGAACGGCCGGTGGCGATGATGGCGTCGGGCCTGACCTCCTTGGCCAGCTCGGGCATGATCTCCGGCACCGGGTTGGCCAGGGCCAGGATGATGGGCTTGTCGGCCATGCGCGCCAGCAGCTCGGGCTTGAGCACGTTGGGCGCGGACAGGCCGAGGAAGATGTCGGCGCCGGGGATGACCTCGGCCAGGGTGCGCGCCGAGGTGTCCTGGGCGAACACCGCCTTCCACTCGTCCATCAGCTTCTCGCGGCCCTTGTAGACCACGCCCTCGATATCGCAGACCCAGACGTTCTCGCGCTTGAGGCCCAGGGACAGCAGCAGGTTGAGGCAGGCCAGGGCCGCGGCACCGGCGCCCGAGGCCACCAGCTTGACCCGGCCGATGTCCTTGCCCACCACGCGCAGGCCGTTGAGCACGGCGGCGGCGACGATGATGGCGGTGCCGTGCTGGTCGTCGTGGAACACCGGAATCTTCATGCGCTCACGCAGCGCCCGTTCGATGACGAAGCACTCCGGCGCCTTGATGTCCTCCAGGTTGATGCCGCCGAAGGTGGGCTCCAGCCGGGCCACGGTCTTGACGAACTCCTCGGGGTCGAGCTCGTCGATCTCGATGTCGAAGACGTCGACGTTGGCGAACTTCTTGAACAGGACCGCCTTGCCCTCCATCACCGGCTTGGCGGCCAGCGGACCGATGTTGCCGAGGCCCAGCACCGCCGTGCCGTTGGTGATCACGCCCACCAGGTTGGAGCGGGCGGTGACGGTGGCGGCCTCGGTCGGATTGTCGACGATGGTGCGGCAGGCGGCGGCCACGCCGGGGGAATAGGCCAGCGCCAGGTCGCGCTGGGTATCCATGGGCTTGGTGGCGAGGATGGCCAGCTTGCCGGGACGGGGTTTGCGGTGATAGTTGAGAGCGGCTTCGTCGAGGTCTTGAGTCATGGTCGCGTCCAGGCAGGAGTGCTTGACGGAAGGGTTCAGGGCAGGTGTTGCTCGAAGTAGTGCTGTAGGTACTCGTCGAACGACATGCGGTCGCTGGCTTCCATGCGGCGCTGCCGCTCGATGGATTCGGCGGCGGCGTCGACGAAGAAGGGCGTGCGCTCGGGGTCGGGGCCGAGGTCGGTGAAATGGGCCTG
Organism: Candidatus Competibacteraceae bacterium; assembly: GCA_035575095.1. GTDB lineage: Bacteria > Pseudomonadota > Gammaproteobacteria > Competibacterales > Competibacteraceae > DATLYF01. The sequence goes on along the minus strand of DATLYF010000172.1, from coordinate 27,536 downwards.
GTGTGCCAGGGACCAGCGGCGGGCGAACTGGAAGAAGGTCTCGTCGCGTTCGCGCATTTCCGCCAGCACCCGGGCCGAGGGGGTGAGTGCGGGATCGCGCAGAGCGGCGCGGGCTTGCTCTAGCGCACGCTGATACGGCCGCTCGTCGTGGCCGAGATCGAGCAGCTCGCAGAAGCCCTGCAGGGCGTCGCACACCTCCAGCCCCCAGTCGCGCAGGAGCATGGCGCGCCCGTCGCGGTTGAGGGTGAAGCCGGGGGCACGCCCCTCCATGGCGGTGGCGAGCTGGTTATGGCTGGCGCCATCGCGCGCGGCGGGATCCAGCGGTGGCGCCTCCGCGAACAGGCAGTAGAGCAGCAGGGCCTGGACGAAGCGCATCTGCTCTTCGCTCACGCCCAGGGGGGCGAAGGGCGAGACGTCCAGGGAGCGTAGTTCCACGTACTGCACGCCGCGCCGATGCAGGGCGAGGGTGGGCTTTTCCTCGCCCTGCAGGACCTGCTTGGGGCGAATGGTGGCGTAGTACTCGTTCTCGATCTGCAGGAGGTTGGCGTTGAGCTGGCGGTACTCGCCGTTGACCTTGACGCCGATCGCCTGGAAGCGCGGCGAGGGCGTGCTGATGGCCCAGGTCAGGTCCTTGATGTACTGCTCCAGGCTGTTGTAGGAGATGCTGAAGCCGGATTTCTGGTTGCTGTAGCCGAGATCGGAGAGGCGCAGCGAGGTGCCCTGCGGAACGCCGTAGCTGTGGCCGTCCAGGTCCACCAACCCCGGGCGCAAGCGCCCGCCAAGGAAGGAGCGGCACAGTGCCGGCGAAGCCCCGAACAGGTAGGGAATCAGCCAGCCCAGGCGCAGCAGGTTGCGGCACAGGGCGAAGTAGCCGGCCGAGCGGAAATCCTGCAGCGGCTCGCGGCTCTGCTCCAGTTCGCGGAACGCCTCCCAGAAGCCATCGCCCATGGAGAAATTGAAATGCACCCCGGAGATGACCTGCATCACCTTGCCGTAGCGGTAGCCCAGGCCGACCCGGTAGAGGTGCTTCATGCGCCCGGCGTTGGAGCTGCCATAGCGGGCGATGGGGATGCTGGTCTCGCCGGCCACTACGCAGGGCATGCTGGTGGCCCACAGCATTTCCTCGCGCACTTGGTTGTAGACGAAGCGGTGGATGTCCTCGAGGAAATCTAGCGTCTGCCGCGGATCGGGGAAGGGCGGGGTGATGAACTCCAGCAGCGCCTCGGAGTAGTCGGTGGTGATATAGGGGTGAGTGAGCGCTGAACCCAGCACCTCCGGATGCGGAGTCTGGGCGATCAGGCCCTCGGATGAGACCCGCAGGGTTTCCTTTTCCAGGCCGACCAGGGCATCCTGGAGCAGATCGGGCTGGCCGGCATTGATGAAGCGGGACAGGCGTTTCTCGAATACGCGGGACACGGAGCCATCCTGCTGTAGTGCGTTGGGAGCGGGCAAATTCTGCGCTATTTCGCTCAGGAAATCATCCGCCCTAATGTCGCCATGCGGGTTTCCAGCCAAAAAGCTTGGCTGCGCCCTTGGTCGGTGCGGCAAAGCGCGCTAGCATGCAGGGTCGGTCAACCACCCTGCGAGATGCCATGCCCAGCGCTCCCTATGGCTCCTGGTACTCCCCCATCACCAGCGCCTTCATCGTCGGCGGCACGGTGGGGCTGAGTCATCCGCGTCTGGACGGCCCCGACGTGTACTGGCTGGAAGCGCGTCCGGCCGAAGCCGGGCGCTGCGTGATCGTGCGCCGGCGCGGCGAGGGCACGGTGGCGGATGTGCTGCCAGCGCCCTGGAGCGCGCTGAGCAAGGTGCACGAGATGGGGGGCGGCGCCTATACGGTAGCCGAAGGGCTGGTGTATTTCGTCCACGCCGCCGATCAGCGCATCTACCGCCTGCAGCCGGGGGACACACCCCAGCCGTTGACGGCCGCCATGGGTGATGTGCGCTATGCCGATCTCACCGTCTCCCCCGATCGGCGCTGGCTCTATGCGGTGCAGGAGGAACATCCGGGCGCAGGCGGCGAGGCGCTGAACCGCCTGGTGCGCATCGCCGTGGATACGGGTGCGGTGCAGGTGTTGCACCAGGGACGGGATTTCTACGCCTGCCCGCGCCCCCATCCGCAGGGCGACCGGCTCGCCTGGCTGTGCTGGGATCATCCCAACATGCCCTGGGACGGCTGCGAGCTGTGGCTGGCCGAAATCGGCTCGCACGGTCTGGGTTCGGCCGGCAAGATCGCTGGCGGCGCCGAGGAGGCCATCGTCCAGCCCGAGTGGTCGCCGGACGGCATCCTGTATTTCATGTCGGACCGCAGTGGCTGGTGGAATCTGTACCGCCAAGAACCGGCGCGGGCGCGGCCGGTGCTGGTCATGGCGGCCGAATGCGCGCGCCCGGCCTGGGTCTTCGGCATGTCCAGCTACGCCTTCCTGGACGCCGACCGGGTGCTACTGGCTTACTGCCAGCAGGGGCTGTGGCGGCTTGGCCTGCTGACGCTCATCGGGCAGGCGTTCACGCCCCTCGAGACCCCCTATAGCGAGGTGGAGTTCGTCGCCGCCGACGGCGGGCGGGCGGTGTTCGTCGGCGCCGCCCCCGACCGCGCGCCGGCCGTCGTGGAGTGGGGCGCTGGCCAATGCCGTGAGCTGCGCCGCTCGCTGCAGGTGGAGCTGGACCCGGGTTATCTGGCGCGGCCGCAGCCGATCAGCTTTGCCAGCCTGGAAGGGGAGACCGCGCACGGCTTCTACTATCCGCCCGTCAATCGCGATTATCGGGCAGCGCCGGACGAGCGCCCGCCGCTGCGGGTGCTGAGTCACGGCGGTCCCACCTCGGCGGCGAGCACGGCCCTGAACCTGGCCATCCAGTACTGGACCAGTCGCGGTTTTGCCGTGCTGGATGTCAACTACGGCGGCAGCAGCGGCTACGGCCGCGCCTACCGCCAGCGCCTGGACGGGCGCTGGGGCGTGGTGGACGTGGCCGACTGCGTGCACGGTGCCCGCTGGCTGGTGGCGCAGGGGCTGGCCGATGGCGAGCGGCTCATCATCCGCGGCGGCAGCGCCGGCGGCTACACCACTCTGGCGGCGCTGGCCTTCACCGATACCTTCAGGGCCGGCGCCAGCTACTACGGCATCAGCGACCTGGAGTTGCTGGCGCGCGACACCCACAAGTTCGAATCGCGCTACCTGGAGCGCTTGGTGGGACCCTATCCCGAGGCTCGGGAGGTCTATCGCCAGCGCTCGCCCATCCACTTTGCCGAGCGCCTGTCCTGTCCTGTGATCTTCTTCCAGGGTCTGCAGGATCGCATCGTGCCGCCCAACCAGGCCGAGGGCATGGTGGCAGCGCTGCGCGCGCGGGGCATCCCGGTGGCTTATCTGAGCTTCACCGAAGAGGGGCATGGCTTCAAGCGCGGTGACACCATCCGCCGCTGTCTGGAGGGCGAACTGTATTTCTATTCCCGTATCTTCGGCTTCCCGCTGGTGGAGGCGGTGGAACCGGTCGCCATCGAGAACCTGGCTTGAAAGCGCCGCATCAGGCCGGTGTCAGCTCGCCTACCAGCTTGTCGCCTTGGCGCTGGAAGCGGCCCTTGACCACCACCGGAATCTCGTCTTTCTTGGCGGCCTTGATGGGCGGGTAGGAGCTGCCCAGGGAGTGGCCGGTGAAGCTGAGGCTGCCATGCTCCTCTTGGCACTCGGTGATCAGCACCCGTACCTTGCGGTGCCAGTCGTCACTCTTCACGAACACTACCTCGTTGTCGACGGCGATGCTCAGGTCGTAAGCCAGTTCGAAGGCCATGGGGTCTCTCCTCGCGGGTTCGTGGATCGTTGCCGGGGATTTCGGCGCACCGCGGGATGATACGCGCATGCCCTGCGCAAAGCTTTATCTCCCGGCGACATGGGAATATCCAGCAGGGCCATGGCAATGCATCCCCCTCCCGGATGACTCAGTTTCCGGTCGGCAACGGATAGGGCAAGGGCTGGAACGCTAGGCGCGGACCAGCTGCGCCGCCCAGCCGTACCTCACCGCCCTCGGCGCAGGCGATCAGGCACACCGCCAGCAGCACGCTGCCGCCCGCGGGATGGGACACGGCGTCTACCACCCGGCCGGTCTCCTGGCCGGGATCGGCTTGGGGCGAGTACAGCGGGCTGCCGGGGGCGGGCGGCTCGTCGCTGGCCACCCGCGCCAGATACATGCGCCGCTTGAGCTTGCCCAGATACTCGGTGCGGGCGACGATCTCCTGGCCGGTATAGCAGCCCTTCCTGAAGCTCACGCCGTTGAGCAATTGCAGATTGACCATCTGCGGTACGAATGCCTCTACCGTGGTTGGATGCAGGGAGGGCAGGCCGGCGAGGATATCCAGCAGCCGCCAGGCGTGGTAGCCCGCCGGGCGCGCCAGCGCCGCCAGTTCCTGCCACAGACTCCGGCACTGCACCACGGGGCCGATGAGCATGACCCGCGGGCGCGGGCCCGGCAGGCGTACCACACTCAGCCCGTCATAATGCCGGCAGGCATCGGCGGCCTCCGGCAGCGGTCCTAGCCGCTGCGCCAGGCGCGCCAGAGCCTGTGGGCCGGCCACGCCCAGGCGCGCCAGTTCAACACTGCGGTCCGCCAGAGCAACCTTAGCGCGCAGCACGTACAACCGCAGCCGCTTCAGTGCCGTATCCAGCAGCGGCTGCGGCAGGCACAGCAGCAAGCCCTCCTCGGCGTGGCGCAGCAGCCGGCCGAGGAACAGCATGCGGCCCTTGGGGTTGCAATGGGCGGTGAGCTGGCTGTGGCTGGCATCGACCCGCTGCACATCGTTGGTCAATTGCCCTTGCAGGAAGGCGACGGCATCGGCACCGGCGATGGCAAGCAGAGCGAGCGGGGAGAGGTCGCAGAGCACGTCGCCGTCCACGGCAGCCTGCCGCTCGGCCGCGGCATCGCCGAAGTCTTCGACTGCCGCGCCGGGGTCTGTGCCCGGGCGGGCTCCCAGGCTCTGCAGAAACTCGCGCCATTGCGGATGAATCATGGGGTTTCCTTGGCGTGCCGGGAGGATGGCTGAGGAGTCTCGATGTTGCATTGCGCAAGGCGGAAGGCGGACCACATAATAATAAAGTTTCTGCGGAGGTGAAGCATGTCCGATAGCCCGTCCAAGCCCGCCCATGATACCCCGCCGACCGCGCCCGCGGTCACCCCTGCGCCGTCTGCCGAGGCGCCCCGCCAACCGCCCAAGGAAATCGGAGGTCCCAAAGGACCGGAGCCCACCCGTTACGGGGACTGGGAGAAGGGTGGCCGCTGTATCGACTTCTGAGGCTGCTGCCAGGCCTGCGGGATTACCCGGCGAAGGCTACAGGCGCGTTACGAGAACCAGCGGTTGCAATGCAACAATGGTAATATAACGCGCCGAGCGCCCAGAGGATTCGCTCGCTCAACAATAAACATCATGAAATACACGAGGTGCTACCCATGTCGACGGACAAGCGGCCGTTGTCGCCGTTCATGATAGGCCCGTATTACAAACCGCAGCTCACCTCCGTTCTCTCCATCACGCACCGCATCACCGGCATCTTGCTGTCACTCGGCTCCCCATTGCTGGTCTACTGGCTGGTGGGAGTGGCCGGCGGCGAGGAGAGTTACCATGACGCCCAGCGCGTGCTGGGCTCGATGCTGGGTCAGTTGTTCTTGTTCGCCTGGACCTGGGCGCTGTTCTATCACCTCTGCAATGGCATCCGCCATCTGTTCTGGGACGCCGGCTACGGTTTCGATATCCCCACCGTCTACAAGACCGGCAAGGCCGTAATCGCCGCCTCCATCGCGCTGACCCTGTTGACCTGGCTGCTCGCCACCGCCTGAGAAGGAAGCCATCATGAGTCTCCGTACGCCTCTGGGCCGCGTGCGCGGCCTGGGTTCCGCCAAAGAGGGTGTGCAGCACTGGTGGGCGCAGCGCGTCACCGCCGTCGCCCTGGTGCCGCTGGTATTGTGGTTCGTCATCTCGCTGTTGTCGCTGGTGGGTGCCGACTACGCCGCCGTAGTGGAGTGGATGCGCCGGCCCTTCAATACCGCGCTGCTGGTCGTGTTCCTGTTCACCCTGTTCTATCACGCCAAGCTCGGCTTGCAGGTCGTGATCGAAGACTACGTCCACGCCGAGGGCGTCAAGATGGCCGCACTGCTGGCCACCAACTTCGTCATCGTGCTGCTGGGTGCCACCGGCATCGTCGCCGTCCTGCGCGTCGCCTTCGGAGGTTGAGTTCGTCACATGGCTACCACCGACTACAAGATCATCGAGCACACCTATGACGTCGTCGTGGTGGGCGCCGGCGGCGCTGGCTTGCGCGCCACCTTCGGCATGGCAGTCAAGGGCCTGAAGACCGCCTGTGTGACCAAGGTCTTCCCCACCCGCTCGCACACCGTGGCCGCCCAGGGCGGCATCTCCGCCGCGCTCGGCAACATGGGCCCGGACGACTGGCGCTGGCACATGTACGACACTGTCAAGGGCTCCGACTGGCTCGGCGACCAGGACGCCATCGAGTACATGTGCCGCGAGGCCATCCCGGCCATCATCGAGCTGGAGCACTACGGCGTGCCGTTCTCCCGCACCGAGGAAGGCAAGATCTACCAGCGCCCGTTCGGCGGCATGACTACCAACTACGGTCAGGGTCAGGCCCAGCGCACCTGCGCCGCCGCCGACCGCACCGGCCACGCCATCCTGCACACCCTGTACCAGCAGTCGCTCAAGCACGAGGCGGAATTCTTCATCGAGTACTTCGCCATCGACCTGATCATGGAAGACGGGCAGTGCCGCGGCGTGCTGGCCTGGGATCTGTCCGATGGGACCCTGCACGCCTTCCGGGCGCAGATGACCGTGCTCGCCACCGGCGGCTACGGCCGCGCCTTCTTCTCCTGCACCTCGGCCCATACCTGTACCGGCGACGGTAACGGCATGGTGCTGCGCGCGGGGCTGCCACTCATGGATATGGAATTTACCCAGTTCCATCCCACCGGCATCTACGGCTCCGGCTGCCTGATCACTGAGGGCGCCCGCGGCGAGGGCGGTTATCTCACCAACTCCAAGGGCGAGCGCTTCATGGAGCGCTACGCCCCCAACGCCAAGGATCTGGCCTCCCGCGATGTGGTGTCGCGCGCCATGACCATCGAGATCCGTGAGGGGCGCGGCGTGGGCGAGCACAAGGACCACATCCACCTGCATCTGGAACATCTCGGCCCCGAGGTGCTCCACGAACGCCTGCCCGGCATCTCCGAGAGCGCCAAGATCTTCGCCGGCGTGGACGTGACCAAGGAGCCCATCCCGGTGATCCCGACCGTTCACTACAACATGGGCGGCATTCCCACCAACTACCACGGCGAGGTCACCGACCTGCGCGACGGCAATCCCGAAGCGGTGGTGCCGGGCCTGATGGCCATCGGCGAAGCCGCTTGCGTGTCGGTGCACGGCGCCAACCGCTTGGGCTCCAACTCGCTGCTCGACCTGGTGGTGTTCGGCCGCGCTGCCGCCAACCGCTGCGCCGAGCTGCTCAAGCCCGGCGCGCCGCAGCGACCGCTGCCAGCCAAGGCGGTGGATGCCATCCTCACCCGCTTCGACCGCCTGCGCAATGCCAACGGTTCGCAGCCCACCGCCAAGCTGCGCCTGGAGATGCAGCGCACCATGCAGAACCACGCGGCGGTGTTCCGCACCGGCGAGTCCATGCAGGAGGGCGTGGACAGGATGAGGCAGATCCAGGCCGCCTTCGCCGACGTGCGCGTCGCCGACCGCAGCCTGATCTGGAACTCCGATCTGGTGGAAACCCTGGAGCTGGAGAACCTGCTGGGCTGTGCCACGGTGTCCATCAACGCGGCGCTGAACCGTACCGAGAGCCGTGGCGCCCATGCCCGTGAGGACTATCCGGAACGCGACGACGAGCAGTGGATGAAGCACACCCTGACCTGGATGGACGAGAACAGCCGGGTGCGCATCGACTATCGGCCGGTGCACATGCACACGCTGACCGACGAAGTCGAGGTCATTCCGCCCAAGAAGCGCGTCTATTGATCGGTCGAGGAGAGTTGCAATGGCTCAGTTCAAGCTACCGGCCAACTCCATCGTGGGCCGCGGCAAGACCTACTACGCTCCGCAGGAGGCGAAGAAGGTCAGGACCTTCAAGATCTACCGTTGGGATCCGGATTCCGGCGAGAATCCGCGCCTGGATGAATATCAGGTGGACGTGGGCAACTGCGGTCCGATGGTCCTGGATGCGCTGATCAAGATCAAGAACGAGATCGATCCGACCCTGACCTTCCGCCGCTCCTGCCGCGAGGGCATCTGCGGCTCGTGCGCGATGAACATCGATGGCACCAACACCCTGGCGTGCATCAAGGCCATCGACGACATCCCGGGGGACGTGAAGATCTATCCCTTGCCGCATATGCCGGTGATCAAGGACCTGGTGCCGGATCTCACCCACTTCTACGCCCAGTACGCCTCGATCAAGCCCTGGCTGCAGACCCAGACCCCGCCGCCGCCGGATCGCGAGCGGCTGCAGTCCAAGGAGGATCGCGCCAAGCTCGATGGGCTCTACGAGTGCATCCTCTGCGCCTGCTGCTCGACCTCGTGCCCGAGCTACTGGTGGAACGGCGAACGCTACCTGGGGCCGGCCATTCTGTTGCAGGCTTACCGCTGGATCGCCGATTCCCGTGACGAGTTCACCGGTGAGCGCCTGGATGCCCTGGAGGATCCGTTCCGGCTATACCGCTGCCACACCATCATGAATTGCACGCGGACCTGCCCGAAGGGCCTCAACCCGGCCAAGGCCATCGCCGAGATCAAGAAACTCATGGTGCTGCGGCGCTGAGGCATTGACTGCCTGATCGCCCTTTCCCTTCAGGGGAAGGGTGTGCCGGGCCATCCCTCTCCCGCGTGTGGGAGAGGGATATTTCGAGTCAAGGATTGTTCATGAGCGAACGTTCCAAGCTGATTTGGCGCTGCCGGCGCGGCATGAAGGAACTGGACGTGCTACTGCTCGCCTATCTGGAGCGGCACTACGATGGCGCCTCGGCCGCAGAGCGTCAGGCTTTCCACCATCTGCTCGAGTTGCAGGACCCGCAGCTCTACGCCTATCTGATCGGCCGCGAGATCCCCACGGACGAGGTGGTCCGCCGTGTCGTCGAATGCATCCGCGCCGGCCTTCAGCCTTGAGCTGAGGCCCTCTCGCATCCTGCTGGCGGTGCTGGCCGCCCTGCATCTGCTGGCCCTGTTCGGGCTCGCCCTGGCTGCGGCCCCGCTGGCCATGCGTCTGGTCCTGGTGCCTCTCGTGCTCGTCTCTGCCGTCTGGCAGGGGTGGTGCTACGCTGTGCCGCGCTCGCCGGTCTGCGTGCGCCGGCTGGGCTGGATGGCGCAGCAAGGGTGGTGGCTGGAGTACGGCGATGGACGGCGGCAGGCGGCACAATTGCACGCGGCCTTTGTTCAGTCCTGGGTAGTGGTGCTGGCGTTTGGCACCGGTCGCCTCCGCCACCGCGGCCTGGTGATCCCGAGCGATGCCGCCGATGCCGATGCGCTGCGCCGCCTGCGCGCGCAGCTACAACGCCGCAGCGAACCCTGGGAGGCGACCCAGGATGGCTGAGCCGTCGCCCTGATCGAGCGTCCTTGTATCTGCCGGTGTTACAGTGGTGTGAGCAGGACTGGGCTATATCAATGGATGACTTGGCCAACCCGAGGTGCGCGCCATGGTGATCAGCATCGGCAATCTTCCGCCCGGGGTCAGCGCGGAGGAGCTCAGGGAAGTGCTCGAGCAGCACGGTCTGGAGGGGGTGCTGGAGGTGAATATCCTGGAAGGTTCCGGCAACCAGCCCGGGGCGCTGATCAAGATGGACATCAGCGCGGCCGCGGCCAAGGTGGTAGTCGCCCGGGTGACTCACATCTACTGGAAAGGCCACAATCTGACTTGCACCCCGCTGCTCATGTTCAGGGAATAGCGACGGAGGTGACCGGGGTCAATACCCTGTGGCGGGAGGCGGGTATCTTCGTCGGCTATCAGCTCGGCCGGCATCGCCGGCGTCGCTCTGCAACCGGCAAAGATTGAAACCCATGGAAATCCGTAACCTGACCTTCGACGAGATCACCATCGGCGCCTCGGCCAGCGTAAGCCGTATCCTGAGCCCGGCGGATGTGGAACTGCTGGCGGTGTTCGCCGGCGATGTGCGGCGCTTCGCCAGCGGCCATCCGGGCAATGGCATCGGGGGACGTGCGCAGACCCAAGCGCTGGGCGGCGAGGTGCTGATCGCCGCGCTCATCGGCAGCCGATTACCTGGCCCCGGCAGCGTGATCCTCACGCAGAGGCTTGCCTACCAGGGCGAGGTGGCGGTAGGCAGCCGCTTGACCGCCACGGTGAGCGTGCGCGAGAAACATCCGGACAGGCAAGTGGTGCTGTTGGACTGTCTGTGCCTGGACGAGCAGGGCAACCCGCTGGTGAGCGGCGAGGTCACCGTGCAGGCGCCGCGGGAGAAACTCGACAGCGTCGAAGTCACGCTGCCCGAGTTCTCGCTGCGCCGCCACGATGCCTTCGGGCGCCTGCTGCAGGCCTGCAGCGGCCTGCCGCCGGTGTCCTGCGCCGTGGTCCATCCCTGCGACCGCGATTCCCTGCTGGGGGCTGTGGAAGCCGCCCGCCGCGGTCTGATCACGCCAGTGCTGGTCGGGCCGGAGGCCAAGATCCGGGCGGCAGCGGCGGCCGAGGGCGTGGACCTCACCCCCTATCGCCTCGAGCCGGTGGAGCACAGCCATGCCGCGGCCGAACGGGCGGTCGCTTTGGCCCGAGCCGGGGTGGTGGAGGCGCTCATGAAGGGCAGTTTGCACACCGACGAGTTGATGGAGGCGGTGATGCCGGCGAGCACCGGGCTGCGCACCGCCCGGCGCATCAGCCACGTGTTCGTCATGGACGTGCCCACCTACCCGCGACTGCTGCTGATCACCGATGCCGCCATCAACATCACACCTGACCTGGAGGACAAGCGCGATATCGTGCAGAACGCCATCGACCTGGCCCACGTGCTCGGCATCAAGCAGCCGCGGGTGGCGATCCTGGCGGCGGTGGAGACGGTCAATCCCAAGATGCCCGCCACCCTGGACGCGGCGGCGCTGTGCAAGATGGCCGACCGCGGCCAGATCAGCGGCGGGCTGCTCGATGGTCCGCTGGCCTTCGACAACGCCATCAGCCTAGAAGCGGCACAAGCCAAGCATATCGTCTCGCCGGTGGCGGGACAGGCCGACATTCTGCTGGTGCCGGACCTGGAGGCCGGCAACATGCTGGCCAAACAGCTGGCCTATCTGGCCGGGGCCGACAGCGCCGGCATCGTGCTCGGGGCGCGGGTACCCATCGTTCTCACCAGCCGTGCCGACTCGGTGCGTAGCCGCCTGGCTTCCACCGCGCTGCTCAGCCTGCTTGCCCATGCCCGACGCAGCGCCAGGCCCGGAGGCACGCCATGAGCGAGGCGGTGCCGGTCCTCAACGCCGACTCCGCTCCGCCAAGGCTCAATCCTGCCAGCGCGGCAACTGCTCGCCGCCGGCAAAGTTGGGCGGCACCAGTACCGTATCGCGGGCCAAGGGCAGGGGCTGCGGATAGTTCAGGCTGTAGTGCAGCCCGCGGCTTTCCTTGCGCGCCAGGGCGCAGCGGATGATCAGATCGGCCACCAGGGCCAGGTTGCGCAGCTCCAGCAGGTCGGCGCTGACGCGGAAATGGCCGTAGTATTCGTCGATCTCGCGCAGCAGCAGGTCGATGCGGTGCTTGGCCCGGGCCAGACGCTTGTTGGTGCGCACGATGCCGACGTAGTCCCACATGAAGCGGCGCAACTCCATCCAGTTGTGGGTCACCACCACTTCCTCGTCGGAGTCGGTGACACGGCTCTCGTCCCAGGCCGGGAGTTCGCTGGCCAGAGTGAGACGGGCCAAGTTGTCCGCGATGTCCTGGCTGGCGGCAGCGGCGAACACTAGGCATTCCAGCAGCGAGTTGCTGGCCATGCGATTGGCGCCGTGTAGGCCGGTGAAGGCCACTTCGCCGATGGCGTACAGTCCTTCCAGATCGGTGCGCCCGCGCAGGTCGGTCATCACCCCGCCGCAGGTGTAGTGGGCCGCCGGTACCACCGGGATCGGCTCGCGGGTCATGTCGATGCCGTATTCCAGGCACTTGGCGTGGATGTTGGGGAAGTGGCCGGTGATGAATTCGGCGGGCTGGTGGCTGATGTCGAGGTAGACGCAGGGGATGCCCAAGCGCTTCATTTCGTGGTCGATGGCACGCGCCACCACGTCGCGCGGGGCCAGCTCCAGGCGCGGGTCGAAGCGCTCCATGAAGCGCGTGCCGTCGGGCAGTAGCAGGCGGCCGCCCTCGCCGCGCACTGCCTCGCTGATCAGATAGGTCTTGGCCTGGGGATGATAGAGGCAGGTGGGATGGAATTGCATGAATTCCATATTGGCCACTCTGCAGCCCGCGCGCCAGGCCATGGCGATGCCGTCGCCGGTGGAACCGTCCGGGTTGCTGGAATAGAGATACACCCGGCTCGCCCCGCCGGTGGCCAGCACCACGCAGCGCGCCGCCCACACCTCCACCCGGCCGCTGGCGCGGTTGAATACATAGGCTCCCAGGCAACGGTTGCCCGGCAGCCCTAGCTTGCGGGTGGTGATCAGGTCGATCGCCACGCAATGGGGGCGCAGCTCCAGATTGGGAGTCTGGCGGGTGCGCGCTTCCAGAGCGAGCTGGATGGCACGGCCGGTGGCATCGGCGGCGTGCACCACGCGGCGGTGACTGTGGCCGCCCTCGCGGGTGAGGTGGTAGCTCATCGAGCCATCCTCGCCGGCCTCCGTGGTGAACGGCACGCCCAGGTCGCTCAGCCAGTCTATGACGGCTTTACCGTGCTCCACGGTAAAGCGCACGGCGTCCTCGTGGCACAGTCCGGCGCCGGCGATCAGCGTGTCCGCGACATGGGCGTCTAGGGAGTCGGCAGCGTCCAGCACCGCCGAAACGCCGCCCTGGGCGTAGAGCGTGCTGCCCTCGGACAACTCGTTCTTGGCCAGCGCAGTGACGCGCAGGCGCGGCGCCAGGCGCAGGGCCAGACTAAGGCCCGCGGCGCCGCAGCCTATGATGAGAATGTCGGTTTCGTGGTAGCTGGACATGGTGTTGAGTGGGGCTTTGTGAGCAGGTATCTTGGCCGGGATTCTAACGCGATATCCCGCCGTAACGCCCCGCAGTGTAACAATAGATTCCAGGATCGTGGCGAACTTATCGGGTGGGCCGCGGGTCTACCTTAGCGGCTGTAGGGATATTGCCTGAGCTTGAGAGCAAGGGGTCAGCCCGGATGGGCGAGCAGAATGTAGACCGAGAGCTGGTCTTGAGGGTGCAGAAGGGTGACAAGAGTGCGTTCGATGTACTGGTACGCAAATACCAGTTCAAGATCATCAAACTGATCTCCCGCTATGTGCACGATCCCAACGAAGCCATGGATGTCTCCCAGGAGGCCTTCCTCAAGGCTTACCGAGCATTGCCGGGTTTTCGCGGGGACAGCGCCTTCTATACCTGGCTCTATCGCATCGCCATCAATACGGCCAAAAACTATCTGGTCGCCCAGGGGCGGCGTCCCCCGGGTTCGGATATCGATGCTCAGGAGGCTGAGCAGTACGACGGGGAGTCCCTGCTGAAGGAGTACGAAACCCCAGAACGGCTGCTGCTCAAGGACGAGATCGAGGCCACGGTGTTCAAGGCCATCGAGGAACTGCCCGAGGATCTGCGTACGGCCATTACCTTACGCGAGCTGGAGGGTATGAGCTACGAGGAGATCGCCCAAACCATGGGGTGCCCCATCGGCACGGTGCGCTCGCGGATCTTTCGAGCACGCGAGTCGATCGATAACAAACTCCGGCCCTTGCTGAGTTGAGTGACAGTGGGAAGAGCTATGGTGGACAAAACGGGTGAGCAGTTGTCGGCTTTAGTCGACGGGGAATGTAAAGCACACGAGTTGGAACTGGCCTTGCGCCGTCTCGCCAAGGACGAGGAGCTGAAGGCGCGATGGCAGCGCTACCATCTAGTGAGCGACGCCCTCAAGAGTCATCTCCCGGTCGCGGTGGACCCCGAGTTCTCCACACGAATACAGCGCCTGATCGAGGCAGAACCTTCCCTGCAGGGCGTGGTTCCAACGGTGGAATCGGGGTTGCCGCCATCCCCCCCCGCCAAGGCCCCGGGCCGTAGCGCCTGGGGCAAATTCCTGATAGGAGTCGGGCTGGCGGCCTCCGTAGCTCTGGTATCGGCATTGGTGCTGCGCCAGAGCCCGCAGCCGGAGCCGGTTGCCCCCGTGGCGTCCCATGACGCCACCCCTGTGGGACCGGTGCTGGCCAGCGGCCGGCCATTGCCGGTCGAGCACGGCAACCCGCTGGAGGCGGACTGGGAGGCCAAGTTGAACCAGTATCTGGTCAACCACAACGAATACGCTTCGCGCAACGGCATGCAGGGCGTGCTTCCCTACGTCCGCATGGTCGGCTACGAAACCAGTCGCTGATCACGGACCTTCATGAAGACCGCGACCCTTTCCCTGGCGGTGCTGGCTCTCCTGGTTGCTCCGGCCAGCTCGCTGTGGGCCGGTGATAGCGATGCCGAAGCCAAGGCGTGGCTGAGCCGCATGATCCAGTCCGCCGGCCGCCTGAATTACGAAGGCGTGTTCGTCTATGTGCAGGGACAGCATGTGGAGAGCATGCGCATCTTGCAGAACGCCGCCAGCGGCCGCCAGCGCATGATCGCCCTCAACGGCATGCCACGCGAAGTGGTGGTGGCCAGCAGCGGCGTGGTCTGTCTGCTGCCCAACCAGCGCCTGGCCATGGGCGGGGCCGGCTACCGGCGGGCACCGTTTCCTCCGACGCTGCCCGAGGAACTGGACCAGCTCGAGGGCAGTTACGACTTCAAGCTGTTGGGCGAAGATCGGGTGGCCGGCTACAAAGTCAAGATCGTCGACATCCGTCCTCGCGACCAGATGCGCTACGGCTACCGTCTGTGGCTGGAGGACGATAGCGCCATGGTGCTGCGCTCGGCACTGCTGGACGAACGCCAACGCATCCTCGAACAGATCATGTTTACTACGCTGCGGCTCGATACGGCCGTCGACGAGAGCCAGTTGGACGCGGCAGCAGCGCCGGACAGGCCGACCACCGAGCCGGCGCCGGAGGCGGTCAGCCGCAGCGACTGGGTGATCGCCGAGCTCCCCCCCGGATTCCGCGAGGTGATGCACACTCGCTACCGGCGCATGGGCAGCAAGGCGCCCACCGAGCACATCGTACTCAGCGATGGTCTGGCGACCATCTCCGTGTTCCTGGAGCGGCTGGCCGAAGGCGACAAGCCGGTGCTGGAGGGCGCTTCTCCGATCGGTGCCATGAACGCCTACGGCCGAGTGGTGGCCGGCCATCAGGCGCTGGTGGTGGGGGAGGCGCCGGTGGCGACGGTGGAACGTATCGCCACCGCGCTCAGCCGCCGTGAGGGGGCCGCCCCGCCGTGATCGAGGAGCGCGGCGTGGTGGTGGCGCTGGAACAAGGTTACGCCTGGATCGAGGCCCGGCGGCAATCGGCCTGCGCCGCTTGCGCTGCTGACAAAGGCTGCGGCACGGCTGTGCTGGCGCGCGTGCTGGGACAGCGCTCTGTGCGTGTGCGTGCCCTGAACACCCTGGTGCTGGAACCGGGTGACGAGGTGGTGGTGGGATTGAAGGAGGGTGCCTTGCTACGCGGTTCCCTGTTGGTCTACCTGCTGCCGCTGGTCACCATGCTGTGCGCTGCCGCCTACGGCGACAATCAGTTTCCGCAGCAGGAGGCGCTCAGCATCGTACTGGGCGGTGCCGGTCTGCTGGCAGGTTTCGCCGGGCTCTACTGGCGCTCCCGGGAAATTCGCGACGACGCCCGCTATCAACCGATCGTGTTGCGCCGGATCGATACCGCGCTGCCGTCGCCAGACCCACATCTCCGACCCCTGACGAATAGGGAGGGCTGAGTCTCGACCGGCGTTTTCCGGCGATGCATGCAATCTGCGGCGACTTCGGTTAATCTTGGCCGCCTGAAATCCTCCGGTCGCGCCCGAGACGGCATTCCGACGCGGGGGCGTCGAGCTCAATCTCCGGCCCGCTGGCGGGCCGTTGCAGTTTTCAGTCCATGGACCATATTCGTAACTTCTCCATCATCGCTCATATCGACCACGGCAAATCCACCCTGGCCGACCGTTTCATCCAGATCTGCGGAGGGCTGAGCGAGCGCGAGATGTCCGAGCAGGTGCTGGATTCCATGGACCTGGAGCGGGAGCGCGGCATCACCATCAAGGCGCAGAGCGTCTCGCTCAATTTCCAATCGCGTAATGGCGGTACCTATCAGTTCAACATCATCGACACCCCGGGTCATGTCGACTTTTCCTACGAGGTGAGCCGCTCGCTGGCGGCCTGCGAGGGGGCGCTGCTGGTGGTGGATGCCGCCCAGGGCGTGGAGGCGCAGTCGGTGGCCAATTGCTATACCGCCATCGATCAGGGTCTGGAGGTGCTGCCAGTACTGAATAAGATCGACCTGCCGCAGGCCGAGCCGGAGCGCGTCGCCGCGGAGATCGGCGATATCATCGGCATCGACGCTTCGGACGCTCTCCGCGTCAGCGCCAAGACCGGACTCAACGTCGAGGAGCTGCTGGAGCGGATCGTCGAGCGCATCCCGCCGCCCAAGGGCAATCCCGAGGGACCGCTCAAGGCGCTGATCATCGACTCCTGGTTCGACTCCTACGTCGGCGTGATTTCCCTGGTGCGGGTGGTCGATGGCGAGATCACGCCGAAGATGAAGATCCAGGCCATGTCCATCGGCCGCACCTACCAGGTGGACAAGGTCGGCATTTTCACCCCCAAGCGCCAGGATCGCGAACGGCTTGGTGCCGGCGAGGTGGGCTACGTCATCGCCGGCATCAAGGAGATCGACGGCGCCCCGGTGGGCGACACCTTCACCTGCCCGGACAACCCGGCCGCCGAGCCCCTGCCGGGTTTCCAGAAGGTGCAGCCGCGAGTGTTCGCCGGTCTGTTCCCGGTGGAGTCGGACGACTACGAGGATTTGCGCGAGGCGTTGCAGAAACTGCGTCTCAACGATGCCTCGCTGCATTTCGAGCCGGAAACCTCGCAGGCGCTGGGTTTCGGCTTCCGCTGCGGCTTTCTTGGCATGCTGCACATGGAGATCGTGCAGGAGCGGCTGGAGCGGGAGTACGACCTGGACCTCATCACCACGGCGCCCACCGTGGTCTACGAGGTCGAGACCACCGCCGGCGAGACCCTCTACATCGACAACCCGGACAAGCTGCCGCCGGCCAACAAGCTCAAGGAGATCCGCGAGCCCATCATCCTGGCCAACATCCTGGTGCCGCAGGACTATCTGGGCAACGTCATCACCTTGTGTATCGAAAAACGCGGTGTACAGCGCAATATGCACTACGCCGCCGGCGGCCAGGTGCAGCTCTCCTTCGAGCTGCCGCTAAGCGAGGTGGTGCTGGACTTCTTCGACCGGCTGAAGTCGGTGTCCCGCGGCTTCGCTTCCTTCGATTACAGCTTCGAGCGCTTCCAGGCGGCGCCGCTGGTCAAGGTGGACGTGCTGATCAACGGCGACAAGGTCGATGCGCTGTCGGTGATCGTGCACCGCGACCAGGCCCAGTACCGCGGTCGCGAACTGACCGAGCGCATGAAGGATCTGATTCCGCGCCAGATGTTCGAGGTGGCCATCCAGGCGGCCATCGGCTCGCATATCATCGCCCGTTCCACGGTCAAGGCCCTGCGCAAGAACGTGCTGGCCAAATGCTATGGCGGCGACGTCTCGCGCAAGAAGAAGCTGCTGGAGAAGCAGAAAGCCGGCAAGAAGCGCATGAAGCAAGTGGGCAAGGTGGAGATCCCGCAGGAGGCCTTCCTGGCCGTGCTGCAGGTGGACAGCAAGAAGTGAGCGTTACCAAACGCCCCTGATCGACGGATTACGCTGATGCAATTCGATTTCGCTGCCGTACTCGTGCTGCTTACGCTGGTAACGGGCTGTGTCTGGCTGCTGGATGTACTGGTGCTGGCCCGCCGCCGCGAACGCTCCCTGGAATTCGCCGCCACGGTCTCTGAGTCGAGCGGCGAGGTACGGGTGACCCGCCACACCCCCTGGTACGTGGATGTCTCCAGGTCCTTCTTCCCGGTGATCCTGGCGGTGCTGGTGCTGCGCTCCTTCGTGGTCGAACCGTTTCGCATTCCCTCCGGCTCGATGATGCCGACGCTGCTGGCCGGCGATTTCATCCTGGTGAACAAGTTTTCCTTCGGTCTGCGCCTGCCGGTGATCAATACCAAGGTCTTTGACTCCGGCAGCCCACGACGCGGGGATGTGGCCGTGTTTCGCTACCCCGAAGACCCCTCGGTAGCCTTCATCAAGCGCATCGTCGGCCTGCCCGGCGACCGTGTGCAGTACCGCAACAAGCGGCTTTACATCAACGGCGAGCCGGTGCCGCTGAGCAGCGTCGCCCCGAGCAGCGGGATCCCGGCCGAGCCCGGTTACGGCCTGTTCCGGGAGCGGCTGGGCGAGCACGAGCACCTGATCCAGGTGCGTGGCCTGGGGGGCGGATCGATGAGCTGGGATACGGTTGATTACGTGGTACCCCCGGGCCATTATTTCGTGATGGGCGACAACCGCGACAACAGCCGCGACAGCCGCTTCTGGGGGCCGCTACCGGAGGAGAATCTGATCGGCAAGGCCTTCCTCATCTGGATGAACTGGGATTGCATCACGGGCAACGGCAACTGCAAGCGCATCGGGAGCAGCATAGAATGAAGAAGGGGAACGGCCGTCTCTCTCTCCGCCGCGGCCAGCGCGGCATCTCGACCATCGGGGCGCTGCTGGTCTTCATCGTCCTCGGCGCGCTCGCCCTGCTGGCCATGAAGATCGTTCCGATCTACATCGATTACTTCACGGTCCGCGGCACCATCAAGAACGTCGGCTCCGATCCGGAGCTATCGTCCATGTCCAAGATCGATCTGGCCAACGCCATCCAGCGCCGCTTCGACATCGGCTACGTGGACAAGCTCAAGGCCAAAGATCTCAAGATCCGCGAGGAGAATCGGGCGCTGGTGGTGGAGCTGGATTACGAGGACCGGCGCACCATCGTGTCCAATGTCGACATCGTGGTCCACTTCCAAGACACCTTCCGCTTCAACCGGTGATCGCTCCCGATCTGCTCATACTGTGCCGACGGCTGCGGCACGAGTTCAGCGATCCGCGCCTGCTTGCCGAGGCGCTCACCCACCGCAGCGCCTCCGGGCGCAACAATGAGCGGCTGGAGTTCCTCGGCGATGGCGTGCTCAACTTCGTCATCGCCGAGCAGCTTTACAGCCGCCATCCGCGCGCCAGCGAAGGCGAGCTGAGCCGGCTGCGCGCCAGCCTGGTGAAGCAGGAAACCCTGGCCGCCATCGCCCGTGAACTGGAGCTGGGCGAACACCTGCGCTTGGGGCAAGGGGAACTCAAGAGTGGCGGCTTCCGCCGCGATTCCATTCTGGCTGACGCTCTGGAGGCCATCTTCGGCGCCATCTACCTCGACGCCGGCTTCAGTGCGGCCCAGACGGTGATCGTGCGGCTGTTCGAGCCCCTGTTGCGCGAGCAGCCGCGTGCCGAGCAGCTCAAGGATCCCAAGACCCGGCTACAGGAATGGCTGCAGGCCCAGCAGCGGCCGCTGCCGCTGTACCAGGTGCTGGAAGTGAGCGGTGAAGCCCATCGGCAGTGCTTCACCGTGGAGTGCCGGGTGGACAACGTGCGTACCGTCGCCTCCGCGCCCAGCCGGCGCCGGGCGGAGCAGGAGGCGGCCAAACTGGCCCTGGAACGACTGCAATGAGCGAAACCACCCGTGCCGGCTACATCGCCCTGCTGGGGCGGCCCAACGTGGGCAAGTCGACGCTGCTCAATCGTCTGATTCGACAGAAGATCAGCATCACCTCGCCCAAGCCCCAGACCACCCGTCACACCATCCTCGGCATCAAGACCGAGGGCGATGTGCAGATGGTGTTCGTCGACACCCCCGGCCTGCACCGCAGCGCGCGCAACGCCATGAACCGCTACCTCAACCGCGCTGCCGCCAGCGTGCTGGGTTACGTGGACGTGGCGGTGCTGGTGGTGGAGGCGCTGCGCTGGAGCGAGGAGGACGAGGCGGTGCTGGAGCGCCTGGCCGAGTTCAGCGGCCCGGTGATCCTGGCCATCAACAAGGTGGACCGGCTGGCCGACAAATCCCTGCTGCTGCCGTTCATCCAGACACTGGTGGGCAAGCGCGAATTCGCCGCCGTGGTACCGCTGTCGGCGGTCAAGCGCGCCAACCTCGAGGCGCTGGAGCAGGAGATCACCGCCAGGCTGCCCGAGGCGCCGTTCTACTTCTCCGAGGACCAGGTCACCACGGCTAGCCAGCGCTTCCTGGCCGCCGAGCTGATCCGCGAGAAACTCACCCGCATCCTCCACGACGAACTGCCCTACGCGCTGACCGTGGAGATCGAGCAGTTCCAGGAGGAGGGCCGGCTGCTGCGCATTCACGCCGTGGTCTGGGTGGAGCGGGAAGGGCAGAAGGCCATCGTCATCGGCGAGGGTGGGCATGTGCTCAAGGAGGCCGGCCGCCAGGCGCGCGAGGATATGGAGAAGATCTTCGAGCGCAAGGTCTTCCTGCAAACCTGGGTCAAGGTGCGCGAGGGCTGGTCCGACGACGAGCGTGCCCTGCACAGCCTGGGTTACCAGGACGACAAGTTGGGATGAGCGGCCCTGGCGGCGATGCGTGTCCTGCTGCAACCAGGCTTCGTCCTGTTCCGCCGCCCCTACCGTAACACCAGCCTGATCCTCGAGGTGTTTAGCCGCGACCATGGCCGGGTTGGCCTGGTGGCGCGCGGAGTGCGCAGCGCCAAGGGGCGCCGGCGCGCCGCCTTGCAACCGTTCATGCCGCTGTTGTTGAGCTGGGACCAGCGTGGCGAACTGGGCCGGCTGAGCGCGGTGGAGGAGGCCGCCGGTCCGCTGGCTATTCCCCCGATGCGCCTGTTCAGCGCCCTCTACGTCAACGAACTGCTGCTGCGCCTGCTGGCGCGCGACGACCCCCATCCCGAGCTGTTTCCCGTCTATTGCCGCTGCCTGGTCGAGCTGAGCCTGACGGAGGCGAACGAGGAGGCGGTGCTGCGGCGCTTTGAGCTGGCGCTGCTGGCCGATCTGGGCTATGCCCTGCCGCTTGCCGCCGACTGTGACGGCGCGCCGCTGGTGGCGGGGCGTGAATACCGCTTTCTGCCGCAGCTCGGTGCGGTACCGACGGAGCGTGGCGGGGTCGGGGTGGCGGTGTCCGGTGCCACTCTGCTGGCGCTGGCGGCCGGGCGCTTGGACGAGCCCGAGGTGCTGCGTCAGGCCAAGCCGCTCACCCGCGCCGCCCTGGCTGCGCTGCTGGCCGGCAAGCCGCTGCACAGCCGGGCGTTGCTGCTGGCCCGGCATCGACGACGGGGCGCGACATGCTGATCCACGGCATCGGCACCGATATCGTGCGTATCGCCCGGCTGGAACAGAGCCTGGCCCGCTTCGGCGAGACCCTGGCGCGGCGCATCCTGGCCGATACGGAACTGCCCGCCTTCCAGGCCAGCCGCCAACCGGCGCGGCTGCTGGCCAAGCGCTTCGCCGCCAAGGAGGCGGTGGCCAAGGCTCTGGGCACCGGCTTTCGCGATGGCCTGATCCTGCCGCAGATCGCCATCGAGCATGACGCCGCCGGCAGGCCCCTGGTGCGCTACCATGGCCGGGCGGCCCAACTGGTGGCGCAGCTCGGTATCGCCGACACCCTGCTGTCCCTGTCCGACGAGCAGGATTACGCCGTGGCCTTCGCTCTGCTGCTCAAGGGCCCGGCCGCGCCACGCCAGGCCGGAGCGGATGTGGGATAATGCCGCTCCGATCCGGTCCGGCTGACCATTCGAGAGACCCATGAGCGAGATGATCGACCTACCCACCATCGAAGCCTTCGTCGGCAACACCCCGCTAGTCAGGTTGCAGCGCCTGCCGGGCCGTACCTCCAATGTCGTGCTGGCCAAGCTGGAAGGCAACAACCCCGCCGGCTCGGTCAAGGACCGCCCGGCTCTGTCCATGATCCTGGAGGCCGAGCGCCGCGGTGACATCAAGCCTGGCGATACTCTGATCGAGGCCACCAGCGGCAACACCGGCATCGCCCTGGCCATGGTCGCCGCCATTCGCGGCTATCGCATGATCCTCATCATGCCCGAGAACCTGAGCGCCGAGCGCCGCGCCTCGATGCGCGCCTACGGCGCCGACCTGCTACTGGTGACCCAGGAGCAGGGCATGGAGGGGGCACGCGACCTGGCGCTGCAGATGCAGGCCGAGGGCAAGGGCAAGGTGTTGGACCAGTTCTCCAATCCGGACAATTGGCTGGCCCATTACCGTGGCACCGGCCCCGAGATCTGGCACGATACCCACGGCCGCATCACCCATTTCGTCAGCTCCATGGGCACCACCGGCACCATCATGGGCGTCTCCCGCTACCTCAAGGAGCGCAACCCCGGGGTGCAGATCGTCGGCGTGCAGCCCAAGGATGGCGCCCATATCCCCGGCATTCGCCGCTGGCCCGAAGCCTATCTGCCAAGGATCTTCGAACCCGCCCGGGTCGACCAGGTGATCGACGTAGGCCAGGAGGAGGCCGAAGAGATGACCCGCCGTCTGGCCATGGAGGAGGGCATCTTCTGCGGCATCTCCTCCGGCGGTGCCATGGCCGCGGCGCTGCGTCTCAACGAGGAACTGGAGAACGCAGTGATCGTCTCCATCGTCTGCGACCGCGGCGACCGCTATCTGTCCACCGGCGTGTTCCCCGACCGCTGATGAACGTCCTGGTGTTCGACATCGAGACCGTCCCCGATGTGGCGAGCGGTCGCCGCCTGTACGGCCTCAGCGGTCTGGATGATGCCCAGGTGGCAGAGATCATGTTCCACAAGCGCCGCCAGGAAGCGGGCCACGAGTTCCTGCGTCCGCATCTGCAGCGCATCGTCACCATCGCCGTGGCCATGCGCCGCGGCGAGAGCTTCAAACTGGCCGCCCTGGGCGAACCCGGTGCCGACGAGGCGGAGCTGGTGCGGCAGTTTTTCCAGATCCTGGACAAGTCCACGCCCACCCTGGTGTCGTGGAACGGTGGCGGCTTCGATCTGCCGGTGTTGCACTACCGGGCGCTGTTACACGGCATCCAGGCGCCGCGCTACTGGGAAACTGGAGAGGAGGATCCGGCTTTCCGCTACAACAACTACCTGAGCCGCTTCCACTGGCGCCACGTGGACCTGATGGACGTGCTCTCCGGCTACCAGGCGCGCGCCGTGGCGCCGCTCGATGAGATCGCTACGCTGCTCGGCTTGCCCGGCAAGATGGGCATGCACGGCAGCAAAGTGTGGCAGAGTTTCCAGGCCGGGGAGATCGGCCCGATCCGCGACTACTGCGAGACCGACGTACTCAACACCTACCTGGTCTGGCTGCGTTTCGAGCTGATGCGCGGCCAGCTCACAGCCGATGGCTATGCGCGCGAGTGCCAACTGCTGCGCCGCTACCTGGCCGAGCAGCACAAGCCCCATCTCGACGCCTTCCTCGAAGCCTGGTCGGCGGGAGGGAGGCATGGCTAAGCAGCGCCACCGTTCGCGCAAGCCGCTGCCGGAGGGCGTGTTCGAGGCTACCATCGAGGCCCTCACCCACGAAGGGCAGGGGGTGGCACGCATCGCCGGCAAGGCGCTATTCGTTGCGGGCGCCTTGCCCGGCGAGCGGGTACGCTTCCGCTACACCGCCTGCCACAGCCAGTACGACGAGGGCGAGACGGTGGAGCTGCTCGTCCCTTCGCCCGAGCGCGTGACGCCGCGCTGTGCCCATTTCGGCGTGTGCGGCGGCTGCAGCCTGCAGCATCTGGCCCCGGCAGCGCAGATCCGCTTCAAGCAGGACTGGCTGCTGGAGAACCTGGCGCGCATCGGCAAGGTCGAGCCGCGGGAGGTGCTCGCGCCGCTCACCGCCCTGCACTGGGGCTATCGGCGCAAGGCGCGCCTGGCGGTGAAGTACGTACCCAAGAAAGGTCGGGTACTGGTGGGCTTCCGCGAGCGCAGCACGCCCTTCGTCGCCGATCTGGCCCGCTGCGAGGTGCTCGCCCCGAGCGTGGGTACTCTGTTGCCGGCGCTGTCGAGGCTGATCGACGAGCTCTCCATCCGCGAGCGGGTGCCGCAGATCGAGGTGGCGGTGGGGGAGGATAGCGTGGCCCTGAGCTTTCGCGTGTTGACGGAGCCCACCGCCGACGATCTGGAGCGCTTGCGCGCCTTCGGCCGCGAACATGGCATCCAGGTCTATCTGCAGCCCCAGGGCAACGACAGCACGTATCTGCTCTGGCCCGAGCGGGAGCGGCTCGTCTATCGGCTGCCGCGCTATGCTCTGGAGCTGGCCTTCAAGCCTTACCACTTCACCCAAGTCAACCGCGAGATCAATTTGCAGATGATCGACCGCGCTCTGGAACTGCTGGCCCTGGACGGCAGCGAGCGGGTGCTGGACCTGTTCTGCGGCCTGGGCAACTTCACCCTAGCCCTGGCCCGGCACGCCGCGCACGTGGTTGGAGTGGAGGGGGACTCCGGCCTGGTGGAATGGGCGCGGCGCAACGCCGAACGTAACGGCATTCGCAACGTCGAGTTCCATGCGGCGGACCTGGCTAAGGACGTGGCCAGCCAATCCTGGATGCAGCAGCGCTACGACAAGATCCTGCTGGACCCGCCGCGTTCCGGTGCCTTCGAGATGATTCCCCACGTCGCGGCACTGGGCGCGCGGCGGGTGGTATATGTCTCCTGCCATCCCGCCACCCTGGCCCGGGATGCCGGCGAACTGGTGTATCGGCATGGCTACCGGCTGCTCAAGGCGGGGGTGATGGACATGTTCCCGCATACCGCCCACGTGGAATCCATCGCCCTGTTCGAGCGGCGCTGAGGCTGTCATCCCCTCGGCACCCCTCGTCTCTACAGCCGCAGATCATCGATCAGGAGCTGGATCTTCAGTACCGTCTCCGGACTCGGTTCGAGCAGTTCGAAGCCAGTGTCGTAGAAATCCGGGTTGACGTCGGGCTGGCTCCACAGGCTGCGGGCGTGCAAGTGCAAGCGCTCGCGGCCGCCATCCTCCAGCGGCACGTCCAGCCACAGTCGAAAGTTCTGCCCGGTGGGTAGCGCGACATCGCTGATCAGCTTCATGCCTTGGTGGTTGATGTCCACGACATGCCCGAGCAGGCGTTCGCTGCCCGCCTCGAAAGCGCGCAGGTAAAACACCAAATGCCAGCGCTTGCAACGGCGCTGTTCCGGGTGAGGGCCTGGGCTGCTCATGGCGGCGCTCCTGGAGCCTGGCAGGGGAACCTAGGCTGAGTTTAGCCAGCGTCCCGCCGTTGCGAAACCTGACCGGCTTGGCGTAGGCCGCTTTGGCTACGCATAATCGGCGTTCTTTAAATACCAACTGCCAGGAGAGCAGCCGATCATGTGGTTTCGCAATCTGACCCTGTTTCGCTTCCAGGAACCGTTTACGCTGAGCGAGCACGAGCTGGCGAGCAGGCTGGAAGCGCTGCGCTTCCGCCCCTGCCTGAGCCAGGAGATGGCCAGCTATGGCTGGGTGTCGCCTCAGGGGCGCAAGGGGCAGGAACTGGTATATGCTGTCGACGGCTGTATGCTGCTCTGCCTGCAGACCGAGGCTAAGGTACTGCCGCCGGCGGTGCTCAAGGAGATTGTGGCGGAGCGGGTAGCCGAGATCGAGGAGCGCGAGGGCCGCAACCTGCGGCGCAAGGAAAAGGACCAACTCAAGGACGAGGTGTTGATGGATCTGCTACCGCGCGCCTTCAGCCGCAGCCGGCAGAGCTATGCCTACATCGATGCCAAGCGCGGCTGGCTGGTGGTCGACGCCGTGGGCCGTAAGGCAGTGGAGGAACTCACCGGGGTGCTGCGCAAGACCCTGGGTAGCCTGCCGGTGGTGCCGCCGCGGGTCCAGGAAGCACCGGCGGCCGTGATGACCGGCTGGCTGCTGCAGGGTGAGCTGCCTATCGGCATCGAACTGGCCGATGAGTGCGAGCTGCGCGCCGGTGGCGAAGAGGGCGGAGTGGTGCGCTGCAAGGGCGAAGATCTGGTCGGCGAGGAAATCCGCACCCATCTCGCGGCCGGCAAGCAGGTCACACGCCTGGCACTGAGCTGGAGCGAACGCATCGGCTGCGTGCTGGGCGAGGATCTGAGCGTGCGCCGCCTGCGCTTTCTCGACCAGGTGCAGGAGCAACTGCCCACCGACGCCGGCGCGGACGAGGCGCAGCGCTTCGATGCCGAGCTGGCGCTGATGACCGGCGAACTGCGCGAGTTCCTGCCCAGCCTGCTGGAATGGTTCGGCGGCGAGGTGCGCTGAGCTTGTGGCACTGCCGGCGGCCTTTGTGGTCAACCTTGGTGCATACTGGAACGACGATGACCACCGGAGGAAGCACGATGAGCCTGGATCAGCAATCCTGTGTGCCCTGCCGTGGTGGCGTGCCCCCGCTCAGCGAAACCGAGGCCCGCGCCCTGCTGGCGCAGACCCCGGAGTGGATCCTGACCCACGACGCCACGCGCATCGAGCGCCGCTTCACCTTCAAGAACTTCGCCAGCGCCCTGGACTTCGTCAACCGTGTCGGCGACATCGCCGAGCGCGAGGGCCATCACCCCGACCTGCGTTTCGGCTGGGGCTATGCCGTGGTGGAGTTCTACACTCACAAGATCAAGGGATTGCACCAAAACGACTTCATCATGGCCGCCAAGGTAGACCGGCTTTACGCGGAAATGCTCTGACTGTCCTCGGCTCGTTCCCGACTGAAGAAGTTGGGATCGATGTATTCGATGAAGCGTTTGGCCTGGGGCGAGAGGAACTTGCCGCGGCGCATGATCACCCCGTAGGTGCGGCGCGGGAAGTAGCGCCCCAGGCTGTGGGTGGCGAGGTGCTCGTCACCCTTGAGGCAAATGCCGCTGACGATGGAAATGCCCAGCCCCATCTCCACGTACTTCTTGATCACTTCCCAGCCCCCTGCCTGCAGATGCACGTTGAGACTGAGGTTGTGCTGCTGGAAGGCCAGTTCCACCATGCTCAATGTGTTGAGATGGCGCGGTGGCAGGATGAACTGGTAGGGACTGATGTCGGCCAGGGTCACATCCGCCTTGTTGGCCAGGGGGTGGTCCGGCGGCGTGATCAGCACCTGATCGAAGGAATAGATGGGCTGATAGCTGATGTCGTCGGGAGCATCGCGGAACGAGCCCACGGCGAAATCCACCTCATCCTCCCGCAGCAGGGTAAGCCCCTGACGCCCCGGTACATTGTGAAAACGCACCCGTATCCCGGGATAGCGTTCGGCGAACCGTTTCACGATATCCGGTAGCAGATAGAGGATGGTGGACTCGCCGGCGGCGATGTTCAATTCGCCCGATTCCAGGCTGCCACGGCGGGCAATGAAGTTCTCGGGCAGGGTATCGAAACCCTCCACCAACGGCAGCGACATTTCGTAGAGGATCTGCCCTTCCGG
>DATLYF010000171.1:0-5805 GCA_035575095.1 Candidatus Competibacteraceae bacterium | reverse complement strand
CAGGGCGGCGCCCTTATCCAGGGCGGCGCTCACGGTGGCGGCATCCCCGTCCTCCGGCCAGGAATGGCCGAGCCACTGCCGCACCGTACAGCCGTGTAGCTCCAGGGCCATCAGATACTGGCGCTGGCGCAACAGCCATGCGCCGTAGCCCTGGGCCAGTCGTGCGGCATCGTGGTCGCGACCGGGGCCGCTGCCGGCCCAGTCGTCGAAGGTGTAGAAGGGGGTGTGGAAGCTGCCGTCGCCGGCATGGAGGAAACGGTTGCCCTCGGTCAGGGTCACCAGCAGCGCTTCGCCGGGGCGAAACAGGACCTGCTCCAGCAGGACCCACAGGGTTGTCAGCTCCTGGCTCTCCAGTTGCACCTTGGTCAGCGCGCACAGATCGCCCAGGGTGGCATAGGAGAGGTTGAGCACCTCAATCCCGAAGCCCTGCTGCACGCTCTGCCGGGTCTCCGCGGAGGCCGCCCCGCGCTGCAGCAGTTCGTTCTCCAGCACGGCGGCGACCGCGCTCATCTCATCTTCCGGTCCTACCAACACCGCCGGCAGCAGCAGCAGCGGTCCGGCGCCGGGGCGGCGCAGCGGGTTGAGGGCGGGCATGGAGAAGTGACCGCTGTCGCTGCCCAGGGCGATCAGATTGGGCTGGAAACTGCCCTGGCGCAGGGTGCCACGGTACACCGATTCCAGCGCCTCCAGCAGCGGCCAGCCCGGCCGCAACAGCTCGGTGAGGTCGTACAGGGCGCCGGGCAACACCAGACCGAAGCGGGTCAGCTCCGGCAGCAGCCGGCGCAGGTCATCGGCGATCAGGGTGACTAGACGGCCGGCCGCGGCGCGCTCCAGGGGGGCGGGAGGGCGGGCGCCGGACTGCACGGCCGCTGCTGGCAGTTCCAGGACCATGGCCAGGGCGAAACGGGCCAGCGGAGGGATTTCGGGGTTCTGATAGTCCAAAGGTGGATCCCTAGTTGAGACAGGAAACGGCGGCACTATAGCCCAAGCCTGGGGGTGGAGCGAGGGGAAGATCCCGCTCTGCCCCAGTTGCTGGCGATGAACGAGGCAGGGCTTGCATAGTTGATGTTGCGGTGCACAATGAATCTTGTTATGCTGCACCGCACAAATCACAGGAGATCAGCCTCATGAACGACATCCTCAGCAAAGCGAATCTGTCCACCTACGAAGCGCTGGAGACCCTGCAGCGATTGCACAAGCTGGGTGTGACCAACCTGGAGAAGCTGTCGGCATTGCAGTTGGCCAGCCTCAACTATTACGCCGACCTGAGCTTGCAGCAGCTCAAGGAGGTACTGGCCGTCCAGAACCCGCAGAGCCTGCAGGTGTATCTGGTCGGGCAGAGCGAGCGTGCGCGCGCCGTGGGCGAGAAGGTGCTGACCGACGCCAAGCAACTGATCCGGCTCGGCCTGGAGTTCCACAGCGAAGCGCAGCGTGTGGCTCAGGACAGTCTCAACAAGCTGAGCGGCAAGGCCGCCTGAGCGGAGCGCTTCCGCCGCACTCGGGGCGAGCCGTGACGGCATCCGCCCCGGCTGCGGTGTTCAGGACCGATTCATCTGGGGCCGGGCAACGTACTAGGGCCGTGGCGCGTATCCCGCCTGCGACGCGTACGGAAACCGACGAACCTATCTCAGGGAGGTCCGATGAACATGAATCGCCAGCGCAATACCGGGCCGCCGGAGCGCTTCCGGTTGCCCGCCTTCCTGCGTTCGCTGCTGCTGCTGCTGCTGGTAGTGGGGGCGTTGCTGCTGCTGCTGCAGGTGCCGCCCTACTGATACCCTGATACCGGGTCCGCCGACGCGCAGTCCGTGCATCCGTGCCGGGACTGCCGTACGACTGTGGATGAGGCGCTGCATCGGCATACCATCATGGCAGATGCGGCCGCGCCAGATAGTCGCGGGACTGCATCTCGGTGAGCCGGCTCGCCGTGCGTTGGAACTCGAAGCGCAGACGCTCGCCCTGGTAGAGCTGGGTATGGGGTGCGGCGGCGGAGACGATGAGCTTGACGTTGCGGTCGTAGAACTCGTCGACCAGGTTGATGAAGCGCCGTGCCTGGTCGTCCATCAGCGCGGTCAGCAGCGGCACGCCGGAGAGCAGCACGGTGTGGAAGCAGCGCGCGATCTCGATGTAGTCCATCTGGCTGCGCGGGCCGTCGCAGAGTGCGACGAAGTCGAACCAGACCACATCGTCGGCCAGCCGCCGGGTGGGAATGGGGCGCTCGTTGACCAGTAACTCCTGGCCGCGCGTGCCCGGTTCCGGTGCCAGGTTGGCGAAGCTCGCCTCCAGGATGCGCTCGGCCTGCTCATCCAGCGGATAGTGGTAAATCTCCGCCTTCTCCAGATAGCGCAGCCGGTAATCGATCCCACCGTCCATGTGCAGCACCTCCAGGTGCTCCTTGAGGAGCGCGATGGCGGGCAGGAAGCGGGCGCGCTGCAGCCCATCCTTGTACAGCTCGTCGGGCGGGATGTTGGAGGTGCTGACCAGGGTCACACCGCGCTGGAACAGGGCCTGTAGCAGCCCGGCCAGGAGCATGGCGTCGGTGATGTCGGTGACGATGAACTCGTCCAGGCAGAGCACCCGCGCCTCGGCGGCGAGGTGATCGGCCACCACTTTGAGCGGATCGCGCTGCTGCCGCTGGTGCAACGCCTTGAGTTCGTGGTGCACGCGCTGCATGAAGCGGTGGAAGTGCAGGCGCAGCTTATCCGGGAAGGGCAGGGCCTCGAAGAAGCTGTCCACCAGATAGGTCTTGCCGCGGCCCACCCCGCCCCAGATATAGAGCCCCCGCACCGGCGGCCGTGATGGCGGCGGCTCGCGGCCGAACAGACGGCTGAGCAGGCCGCCGCCATTGCTGGGCGGTGCTGCCGGCGGGCGAGCCACCAGCTCGTCGTATACCCGCTGCAGGCGCTGGATGGCCCGTTCCTGGGCCGGATCGTGGCGGAAATCGGGGCGTTGCAGATCTTCGCGGTAGCGGCGGTAGGGCATGGCTCGTGACGGTAAACGCTATCCCCGAAAGCGACGGGGCGGTACGCGGTTCGCACAGGGGACCCAGTCTCAAAAATGCGGCTTGCGCCGCGGCAGGTACTGGGACCAGTCCCGGCTGCTGTCGCCGAAGGCGAAGAAGTCGGGATTGATCAGGGTCGGCCGGGCATTGTAGCGCAACGGGCGCATGAAGGTATCGGTGAGGTGGCCGCCGGCCTCCTCCAGGATGATCTGGGCGGCGGCGGTGTCCCACTCGGCGGTGGGGCCGAAGCGCGGATAGAGATCGGCCTTGCCCTCGGCCACCAGGCAGGACTTGAGGGCACTGCCTACCGCCAGATAGTCGTGGCGGCCCAGATACTCCAGATAGGTCTGCAGTGGCCGGCCGCGATAGGAGCGGCTACCGGCGATGCGCACCGGCTGCTGCGGACCGATGCGCCGGGTGTGGATAGGCTGGGCCGCTTGCCCCGGGACCAGCTTGTAGGCGCCGCCGCCGGCCCAGGCGTAGTAGCAGACGCCGCCCACCGGCATCAGGATCAACCCGAACACGGCGCGCTGGTTCTCCACCAAGGCGATGTTGATGGAGAACTCGTCATTGCGCTTGATGAACTCGCGGGTGCCGTCCAGCGGGTCCACCAGCCACAGTCGCGGCCACTGGCGGCGCTCCAGATAGGGCACGGCGGCGGATTCCTCGGACAGCACCGGGATGGCCGGGGTAAGTCGGGTCAGGCCCCGGGTCAGTACCTCGTGGGACACCAGGTCGGCGGCGGTGACCGGGCTGCGGTCGGCTTTCTCGCTGACCTGGAAGACGTCGCGGTAGACCTCCAGGATGCGCTCTGCCGCCTCCTGCGCCAACGCCAGCACCGGTGCCAGCAGCTCGGGCAGCGGCGGCGCGCTGGGAGCGGACTGCGCCGCCGGCGGGTCGCCGCCGTCCGCCTGGGGGTTATGCTGGTCCGCCATGCAAGTCTTGCCTGAACGCGCTGCTCTTTCAGCAAGGATTGTAAACCGGCGGCGGCGACCGCGGATATCGGGGGCCGCCGTGGTGCCGATCATTGCGCGCTACCCGCTCCGATGGTCGCGGACGCCCGCCTGAGCTCACTCATGGCCAGGCTGCCGGCGCCGCTGCCGCTGCCCAGCCGCGCCAGGGTGCCGCTGGGCAGCCAGACCTCGGTGCCGGCCGGCAGCGGCAGGCGACCGCTGGCGGCGGCGGGGGTCCAGGCCGGGTTGAGCGCGGCCAGGGTGCCGAGGTCCAGGCGGTAGTGACCGGCCAGGGCGCGGGACGGTACCGGGTTCTGCAGCACCACCCGATCCAGGCTGAGCGGCGGCTCCAGGCGCACACCTTCGGGGAAGAAGCGCTGCGGATCGCGGGCGATTTCGCGCGCCGCCAGGAACTCCGCATAGAAGTTGCGCGAGGCGAAGCCGAAGTAGCGGCCATCGTACTCGGCGACGATGCGGGCGAAGTCGTCGCCGAATTGCTCCCGCGCCCGCTTCATGCCGCCCACGCCATGGTTGTAGGAGGTCAGCGCCAGCGGCCAACTACCCAGGCTGGCATGGGCATCGGCCAGGTAGCGGGCGGCACCGCGGGCGGCGGCCACCGGGTCGAGGCGCTCGTCCACGGCGGCGTTGAGATTCATGTAGCGGCGCGCCGCACCCAGGGTGAACTGCCACATACCGACGGCATCGGCGGAAGAGCGGGCGTGGGGCTGGAAGGAGGATTCCACGTGGGGCAGGAACGCCAGATCCTCGGGCAGGCCGTGCTCGCGGAAGATCTGACGGAACACGGCGTCGTAGCGGCCGCTGATTTCCACCCCGCGCTTGAAGCGCTCGCGCATGCCGCGCTGGGTGCGTACCCGCTCGCTGGCGCCGAACAGCGCCTGGGGGCCGCCCACCGCGGCGATGCGCCCGGCCAGGGCCTGCTCCTCGGCCGTCAGCGGCAGGTTGTAGCGCTGCTTGCGCTCCAACTCGGCCAGCCGGTACTGCCAGCTCTCGCGCAGGCTGCGGACGTAGGCGCGCTGCTCCTCGCTGTAGCTGTCGCTCAGGGGGCCGGGCAGGGTCGCGACCTGATAGACCAGGTCGAGGTAGCGGTCATCGTGCACCGCCACCTGACCGCGGCCCCACTCGGCATAGACGCGGCGCCAGAAGCCCACGGCCGGCGCCAGTTGCGGCGGCTGCGGGAAGGTGCTGTCCTGCCGCATCGCCTGGAGGTCGACGGCGGGGACGGCGAGCTTGGGCGGTGGAGTGGGCGAGGCGCAGGCGGCCAGGGTCAACGGCAGCAGAACGGCGACGAGCCGTGAGGCATGCATGATGAGAGGCTCCCTAGAGGCGGCGCGATTATTGGTTATGCGGACGCTGCTGAAAGCCCGCGGAGCCCCGGCGCCGCTGCGGGGCGGGATATTGAAAAAAGCGTATTACAGCGCCAGTGTCCCTGCCAGGTCCAACGGCCAGCGACCGTCGGTGGCGGGTGGGCCGAGCAACAACTCCAAAGCCTGGTGCAGGGCCGGGTCGGCGCTGCCGCGCAGTCCCAGTCGACCGTCGAAGCGGTAGCGGCCATCGGCGGCGAGCTGCACGCGGCCGCTCAGCTCCACCGGGCCGCCCTCGTCGCGTACCTCGGCGGCGAGCGGCGGACCATCGCCTGCGCTGTGGGCGACGAAACTGCCCAGGGTCAGCGGCTGGCCGAAGCGGCTGTGGGCGTCGAGCAGGCGCACGCTGCCGCGCGCCGTCAGCGGTCGACCAGCGGCATCCAGATGCAGCTCGGCGAGATTCAGCTCCAGACTGCCGTCCAGGGGCGGCGGCGGACTGCCCGCTAGGCTAACTGCACGGCCGAGCGGCAGG
>DATLYF010000170.1:0-27501 GCA_035575095.1 Candidatus Competibacteraceae bacterium | reverse complement strand
ATGGCGCCGCCGCCCGGATAGTGGCCGTGCTCCCGGTACAGGGGATGCCCATCCCGCCACAGTTCCAGAGCCAGCCGCACGCAACCTGTGGCGAAGCCCTCGCCGGCCGCCGGGCGGCCCAGGCAGAGGATCTCCCAGCCGATGAAGCGGGCCGCACTCGCCAGCTCCACCCGGGTCAGGGCACGCAGCCGCGCCCCCTGGTAGACGATCAACTCCTGCGGCAGCCACTCCAGGGCGGCGCCGTCGGTCACGTGCAAGCAGTGCTCCACGCTCGCCACAGCTCCGCTGCTGCGGTACACCTTGCCGGCGGAAGGCGTGGTGAGCAGCGCGCGGGCGCCGGGCGCAAGCTGAGCCGCCAGCCGCAGCTCGTCGCCGCCCACCAGGCCGCCGGGCGGGTGCAGCACATAGAGATGGATGCCGCCGTCCGGCTCGGGATGGAACGGTCGCTGCACCATGAGCGGGCCGCGATGGCGGCTCTCGTCCAGCACCGTGCGCCCGGCGCGGGCCGCAAGGCGCAGCGACAGCTCGCCGCGCCAGCCGGCCGAAGGGTGAGAGAGAGGCTGAGTAGTGGCCTGTGCCATGACGGAACCGTTAACGTGCCTGCCGCGGCTTGAGCAAGCCCTGTGCCAGGGCTGATAAGTGTTAGTCAGGACAGGGCTTGCTATGAGTGTAGGGTAGGGCGCAGCAGGCGTATGCCCGGGTGTGGGGCAGAGCATTCACCGCAATGGAGCGCCGCCGCAACCACGAGCAGGGACGCCACGGCATTTCGTGGGACCTCGAAATATTGTGGAAGAAAGCGCTATCCAGATACTGCGATGAGTGCTGCAACTATTGAATTTAGAGTCGATTCATTGCGAATACTCCTCGGTGGCATGGCCACCCCGATCGCATTGAAGTGATCCATCGCCCCATCCTCTCCCGCCGGCGGGAGAGGGTGTAGGGCTTGAGGAAGCGCTCACGGTTGCGATGAACGATTGGCCCTGGCACCGGCCGGGATGCAATCCCGCGGCGCAGCGCTTCCAATATCTCTTCAGCGCGCGCCGAACTCCGCCCAGGTACCTCCTCCATCCCGGCTTACCAGGATCGCGGACTTCTGGGTCACCGCATACAGGTTTTGCGGATTGGTCGGGTCCACGGCGAGGTGCAGGAGATAGTCTTCGCCGAATCCGTTGCCGAGCCGGGACCAGTTGGCGTTGGGCTCGGTCTTGCGCAGCAGCCCGACGCCGACGATGAAGGCATAGACATCGCCGGCAGGGGTCGCCTGGACCAAGCTGGCGGGCCCACGGAAGATCGTGGCGGGGCTCCATTCCTTGCCGCCGTTCTGGCTCACCAGAAGACCGGCCTTGGTCGCGGCGTAGAGCCGCTCCGCCTCCTTGGGGGAGGCGGCCAGATCGATCAGCCCCTCGGGTGCCGGCCCCGCCAGTGTCCAGCTCCGGCCGCCGTCCTTGCTGACCTGAAGGTTACCGCCATAGGCGCCATAGACAGTCTTCGGGTCGGCGGCGCTCACGTCCATCTGATGGAAATCGACCGGACCATGGATCCCCTTGGAGAGCTGCTGCCAGGTTTTGCCACCGTCCGTGGAGGTGAGGAAACCCATGTTGCCACCGTGGGCCGGGTGGCCGCTGGCATAGAGCACCGTGGAATCGGTGGGGTGGGGCGTGAAGCCCATGTAGTCGTTGCGGTCTTCCGACAGCCGGCTGGCCTGACCGTCGGCAGACACCAGGAAGAAGCCGTGATGGGTGGCGAGGTAGAGGCGCGACGGGTCCTTGGCATCGACGGCAATGCCGTGGATGTGCGTCCCCTGCCGCAGTTGAGCGAGCGTGGTGGTCTCGGCCAGCGCGGGGCCGGTCAGCGTCGACAGGCCCAGGAGCAGGGCGACGCAGAGCGCGCGGGCGGAAGAGTGCCTTCTGGTCATAGGAGCGTCCTCGGTTCGTGATTTGAAGGTATAGCGCCTGGCAGGCCGGCGGAGTAGGCGCTCGCCGGTGCCATGGCCCCGGCGATCAGGCCCAGGCCGAAGACGGCCGCAATCAGGTATCTGCTGGAGCGCATATTCATCGCGCGGCCCGCAGCAAGCTGTCGACGGCGTTCACCAGTTGCTCATAGGGCTGCGCGCCATGGATCGCGATCACCTTAGCGGTCGGCTTGTGGAACAGGATGTTGCCGGGCGTGCCGTTGACACCGGCCTTGGCGCCGTCTTCCAGATCGCGCTGCACCCGCCCCGCATGGCGGCCGCTCTCCAGGCACTGCTGAAACAGAGGGCCGGCGAGGCCGATTTCCACGGCCAGCGGCACCAAGTTCTCCACGGGGAAGCCCTTGCCATTGGATTTGGTGCGTTCATAGAGGGTGTCGGTGAATTTCCAGAAGGCGTCGTTGCCGCCCAGCTCGGCGGCGCATTCCGCGGCCTCTGCTTGCTTGGCGGCTCCGGGGTTGTGAAAGTCGAGCGGAAAGTGACGGTAGACCCAGTTGACCTGGCCGTTCGAGGCATCGACCAGGCGTTTGGCCGTGGCATGGAAGCGCTTGCAGTAGGGGCATTCGAAGTCGGAATACTCGATCAACGAGACCGGTGCATCCGGCGCACCGTAGATATGGTCGTCGGGAGCCGGCGGGGGCACGTTCCGCGCCAGGCTGCTGGGACGCTCCTCCTGCGCCCGGCGCTGTTTCTCGATGAAGGCGAGGATGCCCTGCTCGATGCGGGCGGCCAGTTGCTCATCGCTCAGCCCCGGGGGGCGCTCCTTGAGCTTCGCTTCGATGCGGGCATCGATGAGAGCCTGGAGCTGCTGTTCGCCGGCTCCGCCCAGGGAGCGGGCGAAGAGGAGGGACAGGGTGGGGAGGACCGCCGCCGCGATCACGATGATGATGAGGGTGGTGTGACGTTGCATCGTCGAGAGTTCCAGGGGGTTTGTCGTTGGAGGGAGCGCTGGGGTATGCCGTGATCGGCTAGCCGATCGCGCTGAGCGCGGGGAAGGTCTCCAGCAGCCAGTAGGACAGGGTGGTGAGCTTGCCGCTGAACATGAGCACGCCGAACACGATCATGAGCCCGCCTGCAGTACGCTGCAGCGGCAAGGCCAGGCGCCGCAGAAAGCGCAGCCGCTTGACGAAGATCTCGATGGATGCCGCGGCCATCAGGAACGGAATACCCAGCCCGAGCGCGTAGACGCCGAGGAGCGCGATACCATCGGCGAGCGTTGCGGAGGTGGCGCTGAGGGTCAGGATGGCGCCCAGGACGGGACCGATGCAGGGCGTCCAGCCAAAGCCGAAGGCCAGCCCCAGCAGATAGGCGGCGAACGGCTTGCCACCGACGATCGCGGGGTGGAAGCGCCGTTCTCGATAGAGCCAGGGGGCTCTGATCACGCCCATCATCAGCACACCGAACAGGACGACCAGGGCACCGGCCACCAGATTGAGCTCGTAGCGGTACGATCCGACGAGCCGCCCCAGCGCCGTCGCGCTGGCGCCCAGCAGCACGAACACCGTGGCGAAACCCAGCACGAAGCACAGGCCCAGGCCCAGCGCTTTCCGGCGGGGCTGATCGGACAGGCTGGTCGTGGCCGCGCCGCCGGCGATATAGGAGAGATAGCCGGGTACCAGCGGCAGCACGCAGGGCGAGAGGAAGGAAACCGTGCCGGCAATGAAAGCGGTCGCGAGTCCTGCGGCGGATGTCTCGATCATGTTGTCTTATCCTCGCGGCAAATGGGCGCTCTCCCGGACGAGGCTGGCTTGCAGCGACAGGTGGCCGCGGTATCGCATGGCATATTCCTGCTCTCCAGGCACGCGGTTCACGCATCGAGACGGCCGGCCTGATCGGGCGGCGGCGTCTTGGCCAGGGCATCGGGGTTGGTGGGGCGATCCTGGCCGAGGTGGCTCATGCACAGGCCCAGCACACACATCGCCAGACACGGCAGCAGCGAGATCAGGATCGGCAGCAGCCCCACCGCCGCCAGCCAGCCCCAGCCCAGGTACAGACCTACGCCGGCTCCGAGGCCGCCCAGGATCAGCCAACCCGAACGGCGGCCCGACATCTGGGGCCGGCAAATGATTTGACCATTGTCTGCATGTTTCATGGGTTTGTTCCTTCTGAGGAAGTCATGATCGCGCGCAGGCGCTCGACGATGGCGGGGCTGTCCCACTCGGCGGGGCCGATCAGGCGGCCGATCTCTTGCGAGTTCGGGGCCATGATCAGCGTGGTGGGCAGACCGAAGATGCCGAGGGCGTCGGTCACCTCAGCGGTGAGGTCAATGTACATAGCGAGGTTGTGGATCCCGACCTCCTCGAAGAATGCGCGCACCACCGCCGGTCCTCCCTGGTCGATGGATAGCGCGACGACCTCGAAGCGCTCGCCGCCCAGCGTCTGCTGCAGCCGGTCGAGCGACGGCATCTCCTTGCGGCAAGGGGCGCACCAGGTCGCCCAGACGTTGAGGACCACGACCTTGCCGCGGAAGTCCGCCAGGGAGCGCGCGCGCCCTTCACCGTCCTGGAAGCGAATCTCGGGCAGCGGCTTGGGCGTCTCGTGCCAGGCGATCTGGCGCGTCGCCGACATGGCGCCCGCCGCGCGCGCACCCACGACCGGCAACGCCGCCAGGCCCAAGCCGCCGAGCCTCTGCAGAAAGATACGCCGGCTCATCCCATATGGATTCACTGTGACAACCTCTTTATCCTTGCGCCAGGAAACATCGTGTCCGCCGGCCTCGGGCAGGTGCAGGCAAGGCTCTTCCTGGCGGTGAGGGGGATACGCTCGCCGCAGCGAGCGCCTACTCAGGTGATGAGAAGCCGTTTGGGCGGACGGGGATCGGGAGGAAGATCTAGCGTGGAGAGCCGGGTAGGGGAGAGCCGGGTGAAGTAGGCAGCGAAGTCGGTCTGCGCACAACAGGACAGGGTTGCCACGCCCGGCACGCCTGCGCACGCGCTGTAGCAGGCAGCGCTGCTCATCATGTCCTGGCCAGCACCGCTACCATCGCAGCAGTGGCCGGAGGAAGCGGTAACGACAGCCGACATCCCCGGCATCTCCGCTGCCATTTCGATGGCAAGCGCCCCCCGCATCGCAGCGCCCGCTGCGAAGATCAGCAGGAAGATGAGCAATAGGAGGCGGTGCCGGCTGTGGATCATGCCGATCATTCTGGGTCTGAACGGATTCGGTGTCCAGAGAGCCGCGTCACGACTTGGTCGCCCGCGTTCGCGATGCCTCTGGCCGCGCTCCAGCCCGCTCAGGCCAGCTCAGTAGCGCGTACCTCGTAGCCGGCCTCGCGGATGGCTTCGGCCAGAAGAGCGGCGTCGCGCTCGCTGCGCACCCGCACCTGGCCGCTCTCCAGGCTGACCTCGACCTCGGCGCGCGGGTCCTCGGCCCGCAGGGCCTGGGTGATGGCCTTGACGCAGTGGCCGCAGCTCATACCTTCGACGGTGAATATCAGCATGGTGGGATCTCCCTGATGTCGGACGAGGCTCATTGTCAGCCTTCCCATTGTGGTAAGGTCAAGTGCTCGATGGCGCGGTCAAAGCGCTTGACCTTCCTATGATGGGAAGCTTGATCATGAGGGCAAAGTCGATGCCTCAGGGAGGGCTGAACGTGAATCCGATCGCTGTCACCGAACCGCGCCAGTGGTCGCTGGCCATCACCGGCATGAGCTGCGCCGCCTGCGTGCGCCGGGTGGAAAAGGCGCTGGCCAAGGTGCCCGGCGTGCGCACCGCGACCGTCAACCTGGCCAACGAGACCGCCAGCATCGAGGCCGTACCGGAACTGGGTATGGAAGACCTCACCCGGGCCGTGGAAGCGGCCGGCTATGGCGTGGCCAGCGACGAGTACACCCTGGCCATCACCGGCATGAGCTGCGCCGCCTGCGTGGGCCGGGTGGAGAAGGCGCTGCGCAAGGTGCCGGGCGTGCTGGAGGCCAGCATCAATCTGGCTGGGGAGAGTGCCCGGGTGCGGGTGCTCAGGGGTATGGCCGGCACCAGCGACCTGATCCGGGCGGTGGAGAAGGCCGGCTACCAGGCGCAGCTGCCCGAGGCCAGCGCTACGGTGGCGGCGCGGTCGGCGCCGGATCGCAGCTGGTGGCCGGTGGCGCTGGCGGCGCTGCTGTCGGCGCCACTGATCGTGCCGATGCTGCTCGCACCCTTCGGCGTGCATGTCGCGCTGCCGATCTGGCTGCAGTGGCTACTGGCCACGCCGGTGCAATTCTGGCTGGGCGGGCGCTTCTACCGTGCCGGCTGGAAGGCGATACGGGCCGGTACCGGCAACATGGACTTGCTGGTGGCCCTGGGGACCAGCGCCGCTTACGGGCTGAGCATCTACCAGTGGCTGGCCCACGACGCCGGCCACGGCGGGCCCCATCTCTATTTCGAGGCAGCGGCGGTGATCATCACCCTGGTGCTGCTCGGCAAGTGGCTGGAGGCGCGGGCCAAGCGCCAGACCACCGAGGCCATCCGCGCCCTGCAGGCGTTGCGCCCGGCGCGGGCGCGGGTACGCCGCGACGGCGTGGAGCGGGAGATCGCTGTCGAGGAGGTGCGAGTCGGCGATGTGGTGGTGGTACGCCCCGGCGAGCGCATGCCGGTGGACGGCGTGATCGAGGAAGGTCACAGCCATCTGGACGAGTCCTTGATCACCGGCGAGAGCCTGCCGGTAGCGCGCGGCCCCGGCGACAAGGTCACCGGCGGCGCCATCAACGCCGACGGCCTGCTCGTGGTACGCACCAGCGCCATCGGCGCTGAGACGGTGCTGGCCCACATCATCCGCCTGGTGGAGCACGCCCAGGCCGCCAAGGCGCCGATCCAGCGCCTGGTGGATCGGGTCAGCGCGGTGTTCGTGCCGGTGGTGCTGGGCATCGCCGCTGTCACCTTCCTCGGTTGGTGGCTGTACGGCGGCAATGTCGAGGCCGCCATCATCAATGCCGTAGCGGTGCTGGTCATCGCCTGCCCCTGCGCCCTGGGCCTGGCCACGCCGACGGCGATCATGGCCGGTACCGGCGTCGGCGCCGGCCACGGCATCCTGATCAAGGACGCCGAGGCGTTGGAGCGCGCCCATGCCGTCACCACCGTAGCCTTCGACAAGACCGGCACCCTCACCGCGGGCAAACCCGAGGTGGTGGCGGCGCAGGCGGTCGAAGGCAGCGCGGACGAGCTGTTGCGGTTGGCCGCGGCGGTGCAGGCCGGCAGCGAACATCCGCTGGCTCAAGCGATCCTGGCGGCGGCCGCGGCGCGCGGCATTGCCGCCCCGCAAGCGGTCGAGGTCAAGGCGCTGCCCGGGCGCGGCATGGCGGCGATGGTGGAGGGACGCGCGCTACGGCTGGGCAGTCAGCGGTTGATGGCGGAGCTGGGGGTGGAGCTGTCCGTCCTGGCCGAGCGCGCCGCGGCCCTGGAGGGCCAGGGCCGCACCGTGTCCTGGCTGGCGGAGGTTACCGATAACCCCCGCCTGCTGGGCCTGGTCGCCTTCGGCGATGCGCTCAAGCCGTCGGCCCGGGAGGCCGTGGCCCGGCTCCATGGCCAAGGCATCCGTACCGTGCTGATCACCGGCGACAACCAAGGGGCCGCGAGCGCCGTGGCCGGTGAGCTGGGTATCGACGAAGTGCTAGCTGAGGTGCTGCCCGCCGACAAGGCGGCCAAGGTGGAGGCGCTCAAGGGCGAGGGGCGGGTGGTGGCCATGGGGGGCGACGGCATCAACGACGCCCCCGCGCTCGCCGCTGCCGATGTCGGCATCGCCATGGGCAGCGGCACGGATGTGGCCATGCACGCCGCCGGCGTCACCCTGATGCGCGGCGATCCGCTGCTGGTGGCCGACGCCATCGCCATCTCCCGGCGTACCTACCACAAGATCTGGCAGAACCTGTTCTGGGCCTTCATCTACAATCTGGTGGGCATCCCCCTGGCGGCCCTGGGGTTGCTCAGCCCGGTGGTGGCCGGGGCGGCCATGGCCATGAGCAGCGTCAGCGTGGTGAGCAACGCCCTGCTGCTCCGGCGCTGGCGGCCGCAGTCCGGCGAAGGCCGCGCTCGTGCTTCTGCGCCCCAGCCCTTGACGATCACGGAGGCAGCACCATGAACATCGGCCAAGCCGCCAAGGCGTCCGGCGTATCGGCCAAGATGATCCGCCACTACGAAGCCATCGGCCTCATCCCCCAGGCCGGCCGCAGCTTCTCCAACTACCGCACCTACAACGAGCGCGACGTCCACACCCTGCGCTTCATCCGCCAGGCCCGCAGCCTGGGTTTCTCGATCAAGAGCATTGAGACGCTACTCGACCTGTGGCGCGACCAGCACCGGGCCAGTGCCGAGGTCAAGGCCATCGCCCTGGCCCATATCGCCGAGCTGGAGACGCGTATCTGTGAGCTGCAAGCCATGCGCGACGCCTTGCGCTATCTGGCCGAGCACTGCCAGGGCGACGAGCGCCCGGACTGCCCGATCCTCGACGGTCTGGCCGAGGCGCAGGAGGTTGACTGGTGTCAAGGCGGCCATGACGAGCACTGCGCCAAGGTCAGCGGCGGACTGGGTTTGGAAACGGCCACAAAATAGTGGCAGCGGCGGGGAACCTTCCCGTCGCTTCCGGAATCGATAGGGGCTATGTCGGCAATGAGCGCGATCGGATACAGGGCGAGCGGCAGGCTGGGGCTAGTGGCTCTCGGCTTGGCTCTGGTGCTCGCCCTTATCCTGGGGCTGAGAGGGATGCATCAGCATAGCCACGGCGCCAGTGGGGCTGCGGCTGCAACTTCGTTCCACCCCCGCGCAGCCGATACCCTCGCGGCTACCGTCACGGCGCCCGATCAGAGCGGCGCCGTGGACGGTTGTACTACGCATCACCCATCCCCCGGCTGCTGCACTGCGGCCGGCTGCCAGGGCACCTGTCATGCCGGCCTGGGTACGGCGGTTCCTGCTCTGGCTCTCCTCGCCATCGCGCCCCAGAGCCCGCTCGAGCGCAGCCTCGGGGTGGGCCTGGTCCACGCCCCACTTCTGCCACCTCCGCGCATTGCCGCCTGAGCTATCCGCAGGCCGATCGACTGGCCTGCGCCGCCAGGCAATCCGTTTAGCAATGCACAGGGGCATGCCCGCCGGCACAGCGCAGTGCTGGCCAGATCCTGCCCCGGAGATCATATATGGTTACCTTGAGTCGTCGTACCTTCCTCAAATCCCTGTCCGTGCTGGGTGCCGCCAGTCTGGCACCTTCCTGGCTGCTGCGCAGTGCCGCAGCCGCCGGCGATGACCCGGTCCTGCTTCGGGCCGATACCCGCGTCATCGAGGTCAACGGCAGGTCGGCCACGGTCTTCGGCCTGCTGCAGCCGGATGGTCGTCATGGCCTGATCACCGAACTGGGCCGGCCCTTCCGGGTGCGGCTGGAGAACCGCCTGGGCGAGCCCACCCTGATCCACTGGCACGGCCTGACCCCGCCCAACGCCCAGGACGGCGTGCCCGAGGTCTCTCAGCCGGTGCTGGCGGCGGGCGCTGCCTACGACTACGACTTCCCCCTGACCAGTGCCGGCACCCACTGGATGCATTCCCATCACGGCCTGCAGGAGCAGCGTCTGCTGGCCGCGCCCCTGATCGTGCGCGACCCGGCTGAGGCCCGGGCGGACGAGCAGGAGGTGGTGATCCTGTTGCACGACTTCACTTTCCGCGACCCGGCTGAGATCTTCGCCGGCCTCCGGGGCGCCGGCGGTCATGGCGCCATGGTCGGGATGGCCGGCATGGACCACGGCGCCATGGGGCAGGGCAGGGCGATGGCGATGGATCTCAACGACGTCGAATATGACGCTTACCTGGCCAACGATCGCACCCTCGACGATCCCGAGGTGGTGCGCGTGGAGCGCGGCGGACGGGTGCGGCTGCGCATCATCAACGGTGCCACCAGCACTGCCTTCTTCATCCATACCGGCGCCCTGGAGGCGGAACTGATCGCCGTCGACGGCAACGGCGTGGAGCCGCTACGCGGCCGCAGCTTCGAGATCGCCATGGGGCAGCGTCTGGATCTGCGCCTGCAGCTGCCGGCGGGTGAAGGGGCCTTTCCGGTGCTGGCGGTGCGCGAGGGCGACCGCAAGCGTACCGGGGTGATCCTGGCGACGGCAGCTGGCAAAGTGGCCAAGCTGGCCGGCGATGGCGGCATCGAGGGCCAGGCGGCGGGCGTCGTCGACGGGTCTTTGGAGGCTCGGCTGCGGGCGCTCCAGCCCTTGGCCGAACGCCAGGCCGAGCGCCGTCATACCCTGGAATTGACCGGCAACATGGACGACTACGTCTGGGGCCTCGATGGCAAGGGCTACGGCG
Source organism: Candidatus Competibacteraceae bacterium (assembly GCA_035575095.1). Classification (GTDB taxonomy): domain Bacteria; phylum Pseudomonadota; class Gammaproteobacteria; order Competibacterales; family Competibacteraceae; genus DATLYF01. Next base: position 17,268 of record DATLYF010000170.1, on the reverse strand, counting down.
AGCACGAATCGCTGCCGGTGCGCCGCGGCGAGCGGGTGGAGATCACCCTGATCAACCGCACCCGGATGTCCCATCCCATGCATCTGCACGGCCACCACTTCCAGGTGGTGGCGATCGGCGAGCGTCGGATCAAGGGTGCGGTGCGCGATACGGTGCAGGTGCCGGTGGACGGGCGGGTCACCCTCGCCTTCGACGCCGACAACCCGGGCACCTGGATGCTGCACTGTCACAACCTGCTGCACATGGCGGCGGGGATGATGACGAGCGTCGTCTACCAGGCTTGAAGACTGCGCCTGCCGCTCGAGGAGCAAGCACATGTCCACCAATGACAAACCCCATTTTACGACCCGCCGCGGCTTCATCGCTGCCTCCGGCTTCGGCGTGGTGGCCCTGTACGGGCTATGGGCAGCCTATGGTGCCGCACCGCTCGGATTTATCGGCGCCGATGAGCAACAGGCCGAAGCCACGGCAGGCGGCCATGGGGGCCATGGCGGCGCAACGGCCGGCCCCGATGCCGAGGAGTTCAAGCGTCTCACCGAGGCCTTCGTCGCAGCAAACCAGCTCCCCGACGGGAGCGTACAGCCGCGGCGCATGGCCACGGCCGCCCCCGCGATGGCGGACGAGCACGCCGGGCACGGCATGCCCGCAGCGCCGATGCCTGAAGAGCACGCCGAAGGCCCGATCGATGTCTATCTCATGGCCTTCCGGTTCGGCTACAAGCCGGCGGTGCTGAAGCTCGAAGCCGGCGTGCCCTACCGCTTCCGCATGATGGCGGTGGATACGACCCACGGCGCGTCCATCAACCTTGGAGAGGCGAGCCGCATGCTGCGGCTGCGACCGAATACGCTGGTGGAGCAGGAGGTCACCTTCACCAGGCCCGGCCAGTATCTCCTCTATTGCACGGTGTATTGCGGGCTTGCCCACGACCTCATGCAAGGAAAAATCATCGTGACCGCAGCACAAACCGGAAGCGTATCCCATGAAACAGCCCGCTCTCACTGAAGGCCTCAGACGACTGCCCGCTGCGGACAAGCTGCTGCTCAGGATTCTCTTCGGCGCAGCGCTGCTCGCTCTCATCCTCGGCGTGTTGGCCGGAGCCGGAACCGCGGCCACCCGCGGCGGCTTCGTCGAGCCCGGACCGCTATCCGGCTACCGGATGATGACGGCCCACGGGGTCAACATTTTCTTCTACTGGCTGTACTTCGCCCAGGCGGGACTGCTGCTCGTGTTGTCTGCGGTGTACACCGTGCCCGGGGGCCACATCGCCTGGCGGCCGCTCGCCTGGAGCGGGCTTGCCACCATGATCGCAGGGTTCGTTTCGAGCGCCTATGCGGTGGCGGCCGGCCTGCCGCTCCTCTACGATGCGCCGCCCGAGCTGGCGGGCACACCTTCGCCCGCCGTGGCGGCGTTCTATCTCGGCTATCTGCTGCTCGCCGTGGGGCTGTTCTGCATCGCCGCGAGCGCGGTCGCCACGGTGCTCAAGCCGCGCTTCGACCACCGCATCGCGAGCTGGCCGGTGGTGAGCTTTGCCGCCATCGGGTGGGCGGGACTGCTCATGGTATCGAGCATCGCGGCGCTCAATGCGTTCCTGCCCGCGGCGCGCTGGGCCTTCGGGCTCGCGCCGATGCCGTCCGAATACTCGGTCGGCTGGCACATCCTGTTCCACAACATGCACTACCTGCCGCTCATGGCGACAGTGATCGTGTGGTACGTGCTGGTGCAGACGGTGGTGGGAGTCAAGTTCATATTCGGCTCGCATCTGTCGAAAATCGCCTTCTCCCTCTACCTCATCTTCGTGCCGCCCACCTCCCTCTATCACATGTTCCTCGAGCCCAACCTCGCCGAGGCGGTCAGGGTGATCGGCTCGCTCCTTTCGCTGTTCATCAGCGTGCCCACCGTGACCGTGTTCCTGGTGATCGTCGCGTCGCTGGAAGTGCACGCCCGGGCCCACGGCGCAAAGGGGCTGTTCGGCTGGATCGGGATGCTGCCGTGGCGCAATCCGGCCATGGCCGCGATGGGGATGGCGGTCGTGAACCTCGCACTGGGCGGCACGTTCTCCTTCGTGCTCATCCAGGAAAAGCTGGCACCGCTGCTCTCCGACACTTTCTTCGTGCCGGGATACTTTCATTTCCTGACGGTCGGGACTGTGACGCTCACCTTCCTGGGCGCCTTGTGCTACGTCCTCCCCGAGCTGACCGGGCGCGCTCTTTGGAGGCCCGGCCTGATCGCAGCCCTTCCCTATATCATTACCGCAGGGTTGCTGATCTTCGGCACGGCGGGAATCATCGCCGGCTATAGCGGGGTGCCGCGCCGGGTGCTCGACGTGTCCTACAACGCAGCCGCCCCCGTGCTCTGGACTGCGCTCATGGCTGGAATCGGCATCGGGGGTCTCATCATGGCCGCGGGGCTCCTGACTTATCTGTTCGCTCTTTTGTGGACGATGTGGCCGGCACCGGCCGGGGAGACCGCGAGAAAGGCGCTGCCTGCGGTGGACTGGGGCGGCGTGACTCCGGCGGCGACGCGGGCCTGGGTCGGGCCGCTTTCGGTCCTGCTGCTGGTGGGCGCCATGGCGGTTTTCACCGCGCTGGCGTTCGAGATCCTGCAGTCGCTGCCGCTCGAAGCGGGCGGCGCGGCCGGGGGACATTGAGGAGATGAGATGATGAACGAAGACATCATTCTGCTCGTCATCGTGTTCGTGGTGTGGGCCGTGCTCGCGGCGCTTTATGCCACCGTGCCGATGTTCGCCATGCCGGGCTATGCCACCGTCTGGGGCTGGGGCTCGCTGGTCTTTCTGGCCCTCGCGGCGCTCATGGCGATGGCGATGGCCCGCAGACGCGCAAAGTCATCGAGACGGTAGTAACAGGGTGAGGGCGCCGGAGAGTGTGCGAATCTGCCGGCGCCCTCGCTACGGAAATCACCTGCCTGCCTCCGACTAGTCTCTCGTCATTGCTGAGTCGACAAATCTCGAGCGACATCCATCATGAATGTTGATTGATCATATAAAACTTATTCGTTAGATAAATTAAAGATGCTTTGCCATAGTGCAGGAACGTCATGGCCGAACGGCACTGCGAATTGCCGTATCGCTGAATGAAAGGATCCGTCTTGTGAGTGATTCCCGTCGCAGCAGCGCAGGCATCTGGCCGCTCTCCCTGGCCGCTGCCGCAATCCTGATGATCACGATGGGTGCCCGCCAGTCGTTGGGCCTGTTTGTCGCGCCGCTCAATACCTCGACCGGCCTGGGCATCGAGGCCATCAGCTTCGCGATGGCGGTCGGCCAGTTCGTATGGGGCGCTTCACAACCCGTATTCGGTGCCGTGGCCGATCATTACGGGCCAGGCCGTTCACTCGTCGCCGGGGGGATCATGCTGGCGGTGGGGCTTGCGCTCACGCCCTTCATGCAGAGCGAGATCGCGCTCGTCCTGAGCATCGGACTGCTTGCCGCAGCCGGGGCTGGCGCGGGCAGTTTCTCGATCCTGATCGGGGCGACGGCGCGCCGCCTGCCGCCGGAGCGCCGGGCGTTTGCATCGGGCTTGATCAATGCTGGCGGATCGTTTGGGCAGTTCGTGTTCGCACCGCTACTGCAGGCCATCATCGCGTCCTTCGGCTGGGTTCAGGCGATGCTGACGATGGCCGCCGTGTCGCTCGCGACGCTTCCGCTGGCCTGGCCCTTGCGGCGCGGACCGGTGCAAAGCTCGATGGCAAGCGCCACGGCGCCTGGCGCGCCGGCGGCAGGCTTTGCGGTGGCGCCGGCAGGCGGTCTGCGCCTGCAGCTGGCTCAGGCCTTTCGCGACCGCAGTTACTGGTGCCTGCACGCCGGCTTCTTCACCTGCGGCTTCCACATTGCGTTCCTGGTGACGCACTTGCCGGGAGCGGTGGATTTGTGCGGCTTGCCGGCCAGCGTCTCGGCCGCATCGCTGGCGCTCATAGGCCTGGCAAACATCGTCGGCAGCCTGGGCGCCGGGGCACTTGCACAACGCTATCGCATGAAGTGGCTGCTGGCCTACCTGTACGGTTCGCGCGCCGTGATCATCGCGCTGTACCTGTTGGCGCCGAAGACAGCGTGGACGTTCTACCTGTTCTCGGTGGCCCTGGGGCTGACCTGGCTCGCTACCGTCCCGCCGACCGCAGGCCTGGTCGCCAAGCTGTTCGGCCTGCGCTATCTGGCGACACTGTTCGGCCTGACGCTGCTATCCCACCAGATCGGCGGTTTCTTCGGAGCATGGCTCGGCGGTATCGCGCTCGTACGCTTCGGCAATTACGACTGGATGTGGTACACCGACATCCTGCTGGCGTCCGCTGCCGCGCTGGTCAACCTGCCGATCCGCGAGCAACCCGTGGCGCTGAAAGCAGCCGCGGCCGCTTGAATCCCAGCGCTCGCGACTGCGAGCGTCGCGCAACGCTGTCTTGAGCAGCCGGGGCGGAGTTTGCTGATTTGGAGCGCCTCATGAGCTAAGAGGCGCATGTTTCAGCAGGGCCGAATTTACGATCACCGAGAGCGAACTCAACGCCATGGCGGCAGCGGCGATGATGGGATTGAGCAAGCCGAGCGCGGCGATCGGGATGCCGATGGTGTTGTAGATGAAGGCCCAGAACAAGTTTTGCTTGATCTTGGTCATGGTAGCCCGGGAGAGCTGGATCGAGGCCACGACATCGCGCACGTCGTTCTTGATGAGGATGATCCCGCCCGTTTCCTTGGCGACATCGGAGCCCGAACCGATGGCGATGCCGATTTCGGCGGTGGCCAATGCCGGCGCATCGTTGACGCCGTCACCGACCATGGCAACCACCTCACCCGCTTTTTGCAATTGCCGGATCACATTCACCTTTTCATCCGGCAGCACTTCGGCAATGACGTGTTCGATGCCGATTTGCCGGGCGATGGCGCTGGCGGTGCGGCGGTTATCGCCGGTCAGCAGCACGACCTTGATACCGCGGGCCTTGAGGGCCGCGATGGCTTCTTGCGCTTCCGGTTTCAAGGTATCGGCCACGGCGATGATGCCGAGCAAGGTCTGGTCATGACCGACCAGCATGGCCGTCTTGCCCTCGGCTTCCAGACGCTGCAGGGTGGCTTCGGCGTGCGCGGTCGAGATGTTTTGCTGGGCGAACAGCCGGCGATTCCCCAGTAACACCGGCTTGCCATCGATCACGCCCTGGATGCCGTGGCCGGCGATGGCCGTAATGGCCGAGGCTTTCGGCAGCGTCAGTCCGCGATGGCGGGCGGCGCGTACGATCGCCTCGCCCAGCGGATGCTCGGAGCCGGCCTCCACCGCGCCGGCCAGCGCCAGAACCCGGGATTCGTCGCCGTCCTGCAGCGGGACGACATCGGTGACATTCGGCTCGCCGCGGGTAATGGTCCCGGTCTTGTCGAAAACCACCGTGGTCAGCCGTTCCGCCCGCTCCAGCACTTCCCCGCCGCGGATCAGAATGCCGTTGTCGGCACCTTTGCCGACCCCGACCATCAGTGCCGCCGGCGTGGCCACGCCCAGGGCGCAGGGGCAGGAAATGATGAGCACGGCGATGGAGGCCAGCAATCCCTGCGGGAAACTGCCGGCCAACCACCAGCCCACGAAGGCCAGCACCGCCACGGCAACCACCGCCGGGACGAAATAGCTGGTGACCTTGTCGGCCAGGCGTTGGATCTGCGCGGTGCTGGCCTGCGCCTCTTCGACCATCTTGATGATCTGGGCCAGCGCGGTATCGGCGCCGATCCGGGTCGCCCGGAACAGGAACATTCCCGAACGGTTCAACGTGCCGCCGATGACCGCCGCGCCCGGCCGCTTTTCCACGGGCATGGACTCGCCGGTGAGCATGGATTCGTCGACGCTCGACTGTCCCTCGATCACTTCACCATCGGTCGGGATCTTCTCGCCCGGTTTGACTACCACGATTTCCCCGACCATGATGCTTTCCGCCGGAATCTCCTCCTCGATGCCTTCGCGCAGGACATGGGCCGTTGCCGGCTTGAGATCGAGCAGGCGTCTTACCGCGGCCGAGGATTTGCGCTTGATGATCTCCTCCATGTACTTGCCCAACAGCACAAAGGCGATGATCACCGCGGACACTTCGAAATAGACGTCGCGCTCCTCGACCTTGACCGGCAGCACGTCCGGAAAGAACAAGACCGCCACGCTGTAGAAATAGGCCACCGAGGTGCCCAGGGCGATCAGGAAATCCATGTTGATATTGCGCGTACTGATGGCGTTCCATGCGCCTTTGTAGAAGCTCCAACCGCCGATGAACTGCACCGGCGTCACCAGCAGGAACAGCCACACGCCCCAGGTGAACCAGGGCAGGGCCGGAATGGGCACCCAGGTCAGCAGCGTGGCCCCGGTGGCCAGCGCGATGAAGGCGCCGGCACGCAGGATGGCGAGCGCCAGCACCCCGGTCAGGGCGATGGCCACGCGCGTGCGCATCGCTTTCAATTCGCTTTCCGGCGACTCGAAGGTGCGCAGGCAGCTTTCGCTGCAGAAATAGTAAGTGCGGCCTCCACGTTGCGACTTGAGCGCAGTGGCCTTGTCCACCAGCATCCCGCAGATGGGGTCCTTGGCTTTTTCCACCGACGCGGCGGTTCTGGTTGGTCTCAGGGCTAGATGGGCGCGGTGCTCATGCCGCAGCGCTGTCGCCTGCCCCTGAGCGAGGACCGCATGGGATGCACCGACATATTTCTCAGGATCGGCCGCAAACTTCTGCTGGCACTGAGACGAGCAGAACCAATACCGCTGGCCGTTATGGATATCGCTGGCTTTGGCGGTGGCGGGGTCGATCTGCATACCGCAGACCGGATCGATGACATTGGGCATCGGGTTTCTCCTAAAGGATGCTCTGTGCAAACCCAACCGTAACGAACGGCACTGACTGTAAGCCGTAGGAGAGCGCGCCGGTGGCCCACAGCGTATGTGGCCGCACAGCGTGCCCGAGCGGGCGATGCCCGCAGCAGGCGCGCGCTGAACGCCAGGGCCAGCGCATAGGCGATCAGCGCGGCGCGCAGCGTGTCGGCCGCCTCCGGCTCGCCGTGGGTGACGAAGACCGTGCGCGGCGGCCGCGGCGCCGTCCTGAGCCAGGCCAGGATCTCGTCCGCATCGGCGTGAGCGCAAGCGTTCGTCAGTTGCACGACCTCGGCCCATACCGGCACGTCCTGGCCGTGGATGCGGATGGAGCGGGCGCCCCGGCACAGCAGATCACACTCGGCCTCGCTGAGGCGGTGCTGATGGCGGAGCCGGTGTATAGAGATGGCCGACGTGCGGGTTGGTGAGATAGACGATGCGCTGCCCGGCGCGCTTGAGCTCCCCGGTGCTGGCGTAGACTGCCGGGATCCAGCCGAGCGCCTGGTGCGGCGGTGTGATGTTGTCGCCGTAAGAGGCGAAGATGACCAGCGGGCCGCGGATGCGGCGCAGGTCGACGCTGCAGTGCTCATCGATGCGGATCTCTCCCCGCTCGAGCTTGTTGCCGATGAACAGATCCTCGACGATAGCGACGATCTCCTCGCGGCTCAGCCAGTAGAAGCCGCCCCACCAGCGCTCGAAGTCGAGGAAGCGTTCGCGCTCCGTGTCGATGCCGCTGAAGAGATTGGCATACTTGTCCCAGACGGCGTTGCCGGGCTTGAGGTTCTCGAAGTTCTGGACCAGCCAGGCGCCATCGAAGCGGCCGTCGCCGAGGTCGGCGAGGAAGCGCGCGATCCACGCTCCGCCGAGCAGGCCGCCGGCGATGCGCATGGGGTTGACGCCGGACTCACCGGCCCAATAGGACAGGGGTGAGCCGTTGAGCACGGCGGGGCCGAGCAGACCCCGGCAGTCGGCCGACAGCAGGGTGATGGCCCAGCCGGCCTGGCAGTTGCCATAGAGGACGGGCGACCGGCCCGGATGGCGTGCCGCCACGGCCTCGACGAAGCGGCGCAGCGCGTGCAGCACGTCGGCCAGCGTCTGGCCTGGGCAGGGTTCCGGGAAGAAGATCACGAAGTAGACCGTGTGCCCCTCATGCAGCGCCATGCCGACCTCAGAGTCGCGCTTGAAGCCGCCGATACCGGGCCCGTGGCCGGCGCGCGGGTCGATGATGATGATCGGCGGCTTGGTCGGATCGACGCAGTCCTCGACGCAGTCGGCGCCGACCTCGATGCTGCGCAGCAGCGCGTAATTGGCCGGGCGCTCGAAGCGGCGCGCATCAAGCAGCGTTTCGTAGCGGAAATTGAGCAGCGGCGGCAGACCGGCCCGTTCGTGCTCGATCATGGCGTTCGCCCGCTGGCGCAGCGTGTCCCAGAACAGGACCGTGTGTTCCCACACGTCCCGCTGATAGGCGAAAAGGTCCAGCAGCGGCTGGGTGGTGGGCGCTTGCGCGGCAATACCGGCTGCGGTCGTCTCTCTGGCCGGAGCCGGTGCTGCTGCTGGCTTCTCGACTGCGGCCGGCGGTCGCACTGCCAGCCGGGTGGATCGGGGACGGTCGGTCTTCGGGACTGTGGTCGTCTTGAGGGCCATACGGCCACCTCCTGTGCTTGGGATGGGTTAGCCGTTTACGTCAGTGGTCTGTCGCGTGCGGCGTGCCCGATGTGGGGAAGCGGGGGATGAACGCCGGTGTCCGGGCGGCGTACTGCCGGTAGCGATCCCCGAATCGTTCCAGAACTTCCTGCTCCTCGCGCCGCGCCAGCCGGGCGTACAGCCAGACCAGGACCGGAAACATCAGCAGGGTCGGTAGGGTCGGCCATTGCAGCAGGAAACCGAACATGATCAACACGAAGCCGACATATTGGGGGTGGCGCACGTAGCGGTACGGTCCGGTGGTGGCCAGTTCGCCCGCCCGCTGGGCCTCGTACAGCACGCGCCAGGCGGCGGCCAGCAGCCAGAAGCCGCCGCCGATCAGCAGCGCGCTCAGCAGGTGGAACGGCCCGAAATGCGGATTGGCGCGCCAGCCGAGCAGCACCTCCAGCAGGTGGCCGGCGTCGTGGGACAGGAAATCGACGCCGGGAAACTGCCGGGAGAGCCATGGCAGCAGCAAGTAGATGGTCAGGGGAAAGCCGTACATCTCGGTGAACAGGGCCACCACGAAGGCGGCGAACATGCCGAGTGAGCGCCAGTCGCGCCGGGTGCGCGGGCAGACGAAGCTGAACGCGAACAGGATGAACACTAGCGAATTGATGATCACCAGCGACCACAGGCCATAGGCCGAGACGTCATGGTTCATGGCTGGTCTCCAGGCTTCTTGGGGCCGTTTTCCTGCCCCTCGTGGGTATGGCCGCCGTGGCCGCCATGCATGAGCAGATGCAGCAACGGGCAGGCCAGCAGCAGCAGGAATGGCAGCCAGCCGAGCAGGTGAGCGCGGTGCTCGGTGATCAGGAAGAACCCGGCGATAGCCAGGAAGCCCCAGAACACCCAGGGAGGGAGGAGGGGGCTCTTAGGCTTGGGATCGGAGTGTGTCGACATAGGGGTTTTCCCTTCACTGCTGCTCGCCCTTGGGTGCCGTCATCGACTGCTGGTCCAGCATCATCTCCAGCATCATCTGCATCATGTCCATGCGCCGCTCCATCATGCGCTGGCGCTGCTCCAGGGCTGGCGCGCCCATGCCGCCGCCCATCATCTCCATCATCATCCGCATCATGTCCATGTGCCGCTCCATCATGCGCTGACACTGCGCCATGTCCATTGCGCCCATGCCACCGCCCATCATGCCACCGCCCATCATGCCGCCGCCCATGGAGCGCATCATGTCCATGCCCTCCTGCATCAGCTGACGCTGCTCGGCCATCAGCTTGCGGCGCTCCTCGGGCGTCTTCGCCGCCCGCATGCGTTCGCGCAGCTCCGCCATGCGCTCCATGAGGGTCTGCGCGGCATCGGGTTTGGGGGTGGTTTCCCCGGTGGCCGGCGCCGGCGGCTGGGTGCCTGCGGCTGGTGCAGCGGGCGCAGCGGCTCCCGCCTGGGCCTGATGGTGCGCCTCCTCGGCGAGCAACAGTGCCGGCGATGCGGCGAGCAGAGTGGTGATGGCTATGGCCAGCTTGTTCATGACGGATTCCTCGGGTTGTGGGAAAGGCACGAAATCACGCGATACGTCAGGGGTATCGCATGGGCACGACGCATCCACACCCGCTCAGGGAGTGGATGGAAAGGCAGGGATTATTCAGCGAAGCGCTGCAGGCGCAGGTATAGCGCGGGGCCGCCGGGCAGTGGGGCAAGCCGCTCGGGACGGGGGAGACGATCGCCAGCCGGCGACCGGAAAAGCAGAGTCAGGAAGAACAGGGCGACCAGCAGCATCGACTGGTCGAGCTTGACGATCTCGTTCTTGAACGCAGCGGCCCGGGCATCCTCGCAATGCTTGGCGCAGACGGCCAGGCACTGCCCGTTGCCAATGGAATCCGGTGCGTCGACGCCGGCAACCGACGGCACGGTGCCACGCTCTTGGAACCCGTCGAGCAGGCAGCCGTTGACTACCGCGACGAAGCTCGCAAACAGCCAGAGCGCAGCCAGCAGGCTGCACAGTCTGGAGGCGAGGGCGCGGGTGAGTATCACGATGCCGATCTCCGCTGAGAGGATAGACCTAACACTAGCAGACTACGAGCTTTGACTATTGACTTGTATCAATTCAGGCAGCTGCTGGCGCGATGGGTTCATGCTGCCATCCACCAGAGCGTCACTCCGCCCACGAGCACGTAACGAGCGGCCTTGCCTACGAAGACGATAGCCAGGAACGGCCAGAACCGCATGCGCAGGGCGCCCGCTGCCACCGTCAGTGGATCTCCGACCACCGGCACCCAGGAGAAAAGCAAGGTCCACGCCCCATAGCGCTGGAACCAGGACCGGGACCTCGCGAACTGGGAGGGCTTGAGCGGAAACCAGCGGCGGTGCTGGAGGTGCAGCAGGCAGCGGCCGAGCAGCCAGTTGATCGCCGCTCCCGCGGTGTTGCCGACGGTGGCGACGGCGAGCAGAGCCGCCGGCTCATAGGCGCCCGTCGCCAGCAGGCCCGCCAGCGCGGCCTCCGACGAGGCCGGCAGGATGGTGGCGGCGAGCAGGGCGCCGAACAGCAGTCCGCCATAGGCCAGCAGGGCATCCAGCATGACGTCGTGGATGCGCTAGCCGCTGTCGTGCCCCAGGCTGCGGCGGAAGCGGTGGATACCCCACCACACCCCGCCCACCACCAACGGCAGGGTCAGGCCGGTGGCCAGCTCGGGGTTGAGGGGCAGGCCGCCCGACTTGGCGGCCTTGAACAGATAGCCTACCAGGCCCACCACGTAGTAGCTCAGTACCACTACCGACAACCCCTCCACCGTCTCCTGCAGGCGCAACTGGAGCTGGGCGCGGCGATCCATGGAGCGCAACAGGTCCTGGTTCTGCCGCTCCAGGGCCAGATCGACCCGGGTGCGCAGCAGATTGGCGGCACGGGAGACGCGCTTGGACAGCACTTCCAGGCGGTCGCGCAGGGATTCGCAGGTGCTCATGGCCGGCGCCAGGCGGCGGTCCATGAACTCCTTGATGGTGGGATGACCATCCACCCGCACTTCGCGCAGCTCCTCGATGCGCCGCTGCACCAGGGCGTAGTAGGCGCGGGCGGCACCGAAACGGTAGTTGGTGGCGGCGGCGATGCGCTCGATCTCGGCGGCCACCGCGGTGAGGCGGTCGAGCAGGGTGTGCTGGTCCAGCTCGCGGTCGGCGTCGGCCATGCGCTGTGTGATGTCGGCCAAGGTTTGGTCGGCGTGAGTCACCTGGCGGCCGTACTCGCGTGCCAGCGGCAGAGCCAGCAGCGCCATCATGCGGTAGGTCTCGATCTCGATCAGGCGCTGCAACACCCGTCCGGCCTGACGCGGGGTGAGGCTGATGTCGCGGATCAGCACCCGACAGAAGCCGTCGCCTTGCAGGCGAAAATCGGTCCAGACCTGGGCGGCGCCGCCCGAGACATGGCTGCTGGCGATGTTGTCCGAGGCGAACAGGGCATGGGTCTGCTCGTGGCTGAGCCGCGCCCCGACTGCTGGCTCCAGGGCCAGGTGCATGGCCACCAGCACCTCGCCGGCCAGACCACGCAGCCAGTCCTGAGGCAGTTGGCGGATGACGGGCTCGCGGAACGGCTCGTCGAAGGGCTCGTGACGGATGAAGGTATAGCTGGAGAACTCGGTGTGGCGTTCCCAGTTGAGCACGAAGGGGCCGCAGTCCACGTGCCAGAAGTTGGCGCCCATGGGTGGCTCGGGGGCGCCGAACCGGCGGCATAGGTCGACTATGTGCAGGCGATCGCGCTCCACACCGTCCTCGCCCGCCAGCAAGGCCAGGTGTGAGGCGCGTACCGGGGCCTTCAGCGCCAGCGAACCGCGGGCGTGGATCTCGTTGCTCAGGCGTTCCCGCCAGCGGTGTTCAGCAATGCCGGGCACGGCCCACTGGCGGGTGGGAATGGCGGCATCGGTCGGATCGTACAGCATGGTCGGCCGGGCGCAGGTGATGGACGTAGAAAACCCACTCTACCCCAGCCGGCGCCGGGCGGGTAGGGGCCTATCGAGCCATGCTGCCTTTCACAAAGCGCAACCGTTGCGCGAAAAGAACGCCCCGGATCGGGATCATCCGGGGCGGGCGGTTCCTGCAGCAGCCTTCGGCGAGGGTGTTCGGACCTACATCAGGCGCCGGCTGAAGGCAAGACGCATCGCACCGGGCATCAAGTCCAGGAACTGATCGGTGCGCATGTGGATCAGCTCCTCGTGATCGCCCGCCTCGAAGTAGATTTCCTTGGTCCGCGTCAACTGTTCGTCGATCACCGTCTCCAGGCCGTAGGCGCTGCCGATGGGCGGAATGGCCCCGAGCTCGCAGTCGCGGAACAGCGCCGCGAACTCATGCTCATGGGCCAGCCGCCACCAGCGCTGCGTCTGCTGATTGAGCAGCTCCAGATCCACCTGATGATCGGCCGGTAGCACCGCCATCAGGAATTTGCCCGCATTGTCGACCAGGATTACCGACTTGGCCAGGCATTCGCCCGGCACATGCGCATTGTGCACCGTCTCCATGCTGCACGCGCTGTGCGGGTGTCTGACCACGTCGTATTGGCACTGGTGTTCTCGCATGAAGCTTTGCAGAGTGGAAGCAATGGCCATAGCATCCTCCTCCCATCGCCGCTGGGATCGTTCGGAGAATGAACCACGGCGTCGACTGCGCAGCCGGAAACCGGCCTGCCGTGCAGGGGAGAAGCGATGCGAACGATCCCCTTGAATTCAGAAACCCCGCTTCACCCAACTGTTAATTATAGACCACCCCTGCGTCCTATTTGGGGGGGCGGGAGCCGTAGCTGTTCCTGCAGCGCCTCCACCTGCTGGCGCAGCATCCGGACCTCGCCGGACAGGGCGTAGAGCTGCAGGCTGACGAGCAGCAGCAGCGCCAGCCCCAGCCCGGTCAAACCGAACAGCCAGGTGTTGCCATCCGGGCGTGGCAGGCCGAGGCCGCCCAGCACGAAGCGGGGCAGGCGCCAGCCCCGCAAGGCGGCGCGCCAGTCGGTTGGCGGCAGTGGCGCGGCGACGGGCTCGGTTGCGCCGATAGGTGGTGGCTGCGGTTCGTTGGCGGCGGGCTCCAGCAGGGCGCTCTGGCGCATCAGCATGCTCAGACCGATCTCGTAGGGACGCAGCCGCCCGCGGCCTTCGGCCTTGCTGAGCAGGGCTAGTTCGTTGTAGAGGGCGGCGATGGCGGCCTCGACGTCCTCGCCGTAGCGCTCGCGGAAGGTGGCCAGCAGGCAGTCGGCGTTGAAGCGATGCTCCTTGGGCAGTTCGTCGATCACCACCACGTGCAGATAAGTCGCCGGCCGCTCCAGCGCCGGCAGGTAGAGTGTGCACTTGAGCACGCCCAGGTAGAGGCGGCTGGCCTCGTTGTAGATCACCTCGACGCTGCCGCCTTCCTCGCCGTTGCCACCGGTGCCGATCTGCGACTCGATGAGGATGTTGTAGCGATTGGGGGCGTCGGAGACGTAGCTGTAACCTTCCGCCCAGCGCAGATTGAAGTAGTTGTATAGCGGCATGGGTATCAGGCAGCCAGGGCACGGACGTTGCCGGCCAGGGCGTTGCCGGTGGCCTTCTCGAAGTTGTGCTCCAGTTCCAGGCGCTTGATGATGGCGCCGAAGCAGTCGTGCATGTGCAGGCCGCTGATCGCCGAGCCAGCGAAATAGTGAATGTCGCCATAGCCCACCTCGAACTTGTCGCGGAACAGGGCGCTGAGGCGAGCCTTGGATTCCTCGATACGGGCCTGGGCCACTTCCGGCGCCAGCAGGTCCACCTTGTTGAAGAAGACGATGATGGAGCGCACGATGCTCTTGGCCATCTTGCTGCCGTAGGCCATCTCCAGGCGGGTGTCGTTGAGATAGTGGCCGTTGCGGGCGTAGTTCTCATCGCACAGGTCCCAGACCACCACCAGCACCACTTCGGGCTGGCGGATGCCGGCGTCGGCCAGCTTATAGAGCGCGTCGATGAAGGTGGAGCCGCGCTCGCCGGCCACGTCGAAGAAGCGAATGGTGTGCAAGGTGGTGCGGTTGCTGCCCTTCTCCCAGCACAGAGGTGCGTCCAGAGTTTGGTATTCGTTGGTGGTGGCGGCGATCTGCAAGAGATCCTGGCGGGTCGAGACCGGGCTGATCAGGCGGGCGATGAAAGTGGACTTGCCCGAGCCCGGCATGCCGTCCATCAGCATCGTGTGCACGCGGGTCTCGGGGAGTTGCTCGGCCAGCGCCTGCTTCTCCTGTTGCAACTGCCGGGTTTGCTCGGCCAGGCCGGCCAGTTCGCTGCGCAGCCGGGCCTGCTCGGTACGCCCGCGCAAAAACAGAGTGGCGGCCAGGGCGATGCCGAACACGCCCACCACCAGGCCGAGGGTTGCGAGATCGAAGGTCATCATGGGGGAGGGCTTCCGTCGTCTTGTGTTGGTCCAGGCCCGGCGGGGGGCATCTTACCGGGCGGCGCAAGCGCCGGGGGGAGTCTGCATTCTGGCCGGCGCTGCGTCAATCGTCGGGTCGCGGTGCACCTGGGCGCGCCCGGACCTCTTGCCAGGTGCGTCCGCTTGCGCTTGCATACACGCCCCTGGGACCGTCGCCGAGTCATCCGTCGCCTCATGAATCTTCACTCGCCCTGGCTGTACCTCGACACTCCCGGCCGCTGGCTGCTGGCCGCAGTGGTGCTCCTCGTCGTGCTGGTCCTGGTGTTCCGGCTGCTGGCGCGACTGCTCGGGCCGCGCCGCCGCTACCGGCGCGCCGAGGGGCTGTTCACGCCGGCGGAGCTGCGGTTTCTGGCGGTGCTGGAACAGGCCGTCGCAGGGCGCGCCCGGATCTACGGCAAGGTGCGCATCGCCGACCTGGTGCTGGTGCACGAGGCGGTGCCGCGCCGCCATTACCTGAGCCTGTTCAATCCCATCGCCTGCAAGCACGTGGATTACGTGTTGTGCGACGGCGAATGCCGGGTGCTGTGCGCCATCGAGCTGGACGACGCTTCCCATCGGCGCGCCGACCGCCAGGTGCGCGACCAGTTCGTCGATGGGGTGATGGCCGAGGTCGGTATCCCGCTGCTGCGCTTCGCGGTGCGCAGCCGCTACGTGCTGGAGGAGGTGCGGGGCGCGCTGGCGGGGGTGTTGCGCGAGCGCTGAAGCTTCACAGTCCGGCGACGGTTTCCTCGATCAGCCGATCCACCACCGCCTGGAGCGCCTCCTCGTGGCTGGCGCCCTCGGCCAGGGCGGCGCGATAGGCGGCCGACTGGCGATGGGCGCTGGTGCCGCACTGGAGGATGCTGCGCAGGCCCTGCAGCTCGGCTGAGCAGCCGAAATACTCGGCATCCTCCCGAGTCAGCTCCAGCATCTCCTCCAGCAGCTCGGGGTAGGGCACGATCACCCCCTTGCCGAAGTCCACCAGCCCCTCATCGATGCCGTAGCGCTGGGCGCGCCAGCGGTTCTCATCGATCAGCATGTTGGCATAGACCCGCCAGCGCTGGTTGCGCCGGCGCAGGCGATAGAGCATGCGCAGCAGGCAGCGGTACAGGGCGGCGATGCCGATGGCATCGTCCAGCCGGGTGCAGACGTCGGTGATACGCATCTCCAGGGTGGGGAAGCGCGCCGAAGCGCGCACGTCCCACCAGATGCGGGTGGCATCCTCGATCAGCCCGGCCCGCACCAGCACCTGGATATGCCGCTGGTATTCGCCCCAGGAGTCGAAGGCCTCCGGCAGCCCGGTGCGCGGCAGCTCCTTGAATACGCTGATGCGGTAGGACTTCAACCCGCTGTCCGCGCCGCGCCAGAACGGCGAGGAGGTGGACAGCGCCAGCAAATGCGGCAGGAAGTAGCTGATCTGCTTCATCAGATCGATGCGCAGATCGTCGTCGTCGATGCCCACGTGCACGTGCATGCCGCAGATCACCAGGCGCCGGCCCACGCCCTGCAGGCTGTGCGCCAGTTCCGAGTAGCGCGCCTTAGCGGTGGGCTTCTGCACGTCCCAGCGGGCGAAAGGGTGGGTGGAGGCGGCGATGGGGGCCAGCCCGTGCTCGCCGGTGACCTCGGCCACGGTGAGCCGCAGCCGCGCCAGGTCGGCGCGTACCTCGGCGAGGTGCTGGTGAACACGGGTGCCGACCTCGATCTGGCAGCGCAAGAACTCGGGGCTGAACTGGCCCTGCAGGCGCTGCTCGCAGGCCTCGAGCAGGCCGGCCGGCGGGTCCGGCACCAGATCGCGACTTTCCCGCGAGACCAGCAGGTATTCCTCCTCGATGCCGACGGTAAAGCTCGGTTCGGGCTGGACGATGGTGATCATGGCGTATTCAGAAATGGACCACCCGGTGTAGATGGGGATCGGCCAGCACCGCCTGCAGCGCGCGGGCCAGGACATCAGCCCAGCGCTCCAGGCCGGGCGCGTCGGTCAGCAGATCCTGGCGCACCTCGAACAGCACGTGGGGCAGGCCGGCGGCCTCGGCGTGGGTCTGCATGGTGAAGCCGACACTGCGCCCCGAGTAGGGCTCGTTGTCGCCGATGCAGTAATCGGTGTGCTCGCGCAGCCAGTCCAGCAGTGGCAGGGCCAGGCGCGGGTCGTGATTCCACAGTATGCCGATGTGCCAGGGCCGCGGTTCGAAGCCGCGCAATTGCGGAGTGAAACTGTGCAGGGAGACGATGGCCGGCGGCGGGCCGTGGCGCCAGAGCCGGGCGATCTCGCGGGTGATGGCGTGATGGTAAGGCCAGAAGCACTCCTCCAGACGGCGCTCGGCCTCGGTGTCGGAGAGGTTCTGGTTACCGGGGATGCGGATGCCGTCGCTCAGTTCGGGAATGGAGGTGGGATCGCCGGGCTGGCGGTTGCAGTCGATCACCAGCC
>DATLYF010000169.1:0-16614 GCA_035575095.1 Candidatus Competibacteraceae bacterium | reverse complement strand
ATTAGGAGCAACGGCAACCGGCCCATCCCGCTCATCCCGGGGTGACGCCCGCCAGTGGCCCCGTCTGTGCCAACATCGATAAGGAGAAACCGAACATGCGCAAGATGCCTCAACTTCTCGCCCTGTGCGGGGCTCTGGCCCTGCTCGGCGGCCTGAATGCCTCGGCTGCCGAGCAGCGCTTCGTCACTATCGGCACCGGCGGCGTGACCGGGGTGTACTACGCCGCCGGTGGCGCCATCTGTCGCCTGGTCAACAAGGATCGCAAGGAACACGGCATCCGTTGCTCGGTGGAGTCCACCCCGGCCTCGGTGTTCAACATCAACACCGTACGCCAGGGTGAGCTGGATTTCGGCATCGCCCAGTCCGACGCCCAGTTCAACGCCCTCAAGGGCCTGGGCCCGTTCAAGGACGCCGGCCCCTACGAGGAACTGCGGGTAGTGTTCTCCCTGCATCCCGAGCCGCTGACCCTGGTGGCCGGCAAGGAATCCGGCATCAAGGGGCTGGAGGACCTCAAGGGCAAGCGCGTCAACATCGGCAACCCCGGCTCCGGCACCCGCGCCTCGGTGGACGAGCTGCTTGCTGCTGCCGGCATCAAGACCAGCGACTTCAAGCTGGTGTCCGAGCTCAAGGCCGACGAGCACGGCCCGGCCCTGTGCGACGGCAAGATCGATGCCTTCTTCTTCGGTGTCGGCCATCCCTCGGCCAACATCCAGGACCCGACCACAGTGTGCGGCGCCCAGCTGGTCTCCATCACTGGCCCGGCCATCGACAAGCTGGTGGCGGAACACCCCTACTATGCCAAGGCCACCATCCCCGGTGGGCTCTATCCCAACAATCCCAATCCCGCCCAGACCTACGGTGTGACCGCCACCATGATCACCTCCGCCAAAGTGCCGGACGAGGTGGTCTACGCGGTGGTCAAGGCGGTATTCGACAACTTCGAGGACTTCAAGAAGCTGCACCCGGCCTTCGCCAACCTGGAGCCCAAGCAGATGGTGACCAACGGCAACAGCGCGCCGCTGCATCCGGGCGCGGCCCGTTACTACAAAGAAAAGGGCTGGATTCAGTAACGGCTGCCAGCTAGGAATCACAAGGATGGAGCAGGAGACCTGTTCCATCCTTTTTTCGTCCGGGGGTCGCCATGACTAATCTGCAAACCCAATCCGCCGCCAGCGAAGAGGAACTGCATCAACTGGTGGCCGCGGCCGATACCGGCGGGCGCGAGGTCGGCAGCATCGCCGGCGCCGTGCTGGCCACGATCGCCCTGGCCTGGACCCTGTTCCAGCTCTGGTACGCCTCGCCGCTGCCCTTCGCCCTGGGCTTCGGTGTATTCAACGACACCGAGGCGCGCGCCATCCACTTGGCCTTCGGCATATTCCTGGCCTATGTCTCCTATCCGGCGTTCAAGCGTGCGGCCCGCGACCGCGTGCCGCTATACGACTGGGTCTGCGCCCTGGTGGCGGCATTCTGCACCGGCTATCTGTATCTGTTCTACGCCGAGCTGGCCACACGCCCCGGCCAGCCCACCGTCCTCGATCTGTGGGCGGCGGGGCTGGGCGTGTTGTTGCTGCTCGAGGCCACGCGCCGTGCCGTGGGCACGCCCATGACCGTGCTGGCGGTGTTGTTCCTGATCTACACCCTGGTCGGGCCGTACATGCCTGAGGCTATCTCCCACAAGGGCGCCTCGCTGACCCGGCTGCTCACCCAGCAGTGGCTGGGCACCGACGGCGTCTACGGCGTGGCCCTGGGTGTGTCCACCAGCTATATCTTCATCTTCGTGCTGTTCGGCGCGCTCCTAGACAAGATCGGCGCCGGTGACTACATGATGCGCGTCTCCTTCGCCCTGCTCGGCCATCTGCGCGGCGGCCCGGCCAAGGTGGCGGTGGTGTCTTCGGCCCTCAACGGCCTGATTTCCGGTTCGTCGGTATCCAACGTGGTCTCCGGCGGCATCTTCACCATCCCCTTGATGAAGCGTGCCGGCTACGGCGGTATCAAGGCCGGCGCCATCGAGACCTCGTCCTCGGTCAACGGCCAGATCATGCCGCCGGTGATGGGCGCCGCCGCTTTCCTTATGGTCGAGTACGTGGGCATTCCCTACGTGGAGATCATCAAGAACGCGTTCATCCCGGCGGTGATCTCCTACATCTCGCTGTTCTAC
Organism: Candidatus Competibacteraceae bacterium; assembly: GCA_035575095.1. Taxonomy (GTDB): domain Bacteria; phylum Pseudomonadota; class Gammaproteobacteria; order Competibacterales; family Competibacteraceae; genus DATLYF01. The sequence continues at coordinate 14,456 of DATLYF010000169.1, read as the reverse complement.
ATCGTGCATCTGGAGGCGCTGAGGTTAGGGATAGAGCCCATGGCCCAGGCGCGGGAGAAGACCTGGGGGCAGCGCCTCACCGGCTGGGCCCTGGGGCTGTCCGGCACCGTCGCGGTGTGCGGGCTGATCTACTATGTCGCCAGCGGCGTCAAGGCGCTGGCCGGAGAGGCCGCCATCTGGGTGCTGGGCGTGCTGTTGCTGGCGCTGTATGTGGTGCTGCTGGGCTACGGTGCGCGCTACCGGGAGGTCACCATGGAGGATCTGCTGGGCGGCGACGGCATGCTGCCGGAGACCTGGGCGACGGTGCGCAACGGCCTGCACTTCCTCATCCCCATCGTGGTGCTGATCTGGTGTCTGATGGTGGAACTGCTGTCGCCGGCCCTGTCGGCGTTCTGGGCCACCCTGGTACTGATGGGCATGATGGTGCTGCAGCGCCCGTTGCTGGCCCTGTTCCGCCGCCAGGCGTTTGCTCCCGCCTGCCGCCAGGGCGTGGTGGAACTGGTGGACGGACTCGTCTACGGCGCCCGCAACATGATCGGCATCGCCGTGGCCACCGCCACCGCCGGCGTCATCGTCGGTGTCATCACCCTCACCGGCGTGGGGCTGATGATGACCGAGTTCGTCGAGGTGGTGTCGGGCGGCAACCTGATCCTGATGCTGCTGTTCACCGCCTTCGTTTGTCTAGTGCTGGGGCTGGGCGTGCCGACCACCGCCAACTACATCCTGGTAGCCACGCTGATGGCGCCGGTGATCGTCGACCTGGGCGCCCAGTCGGGGCTGATCATCCCGCTCATCGCCGTGCATCTGTTCGTGTTCTACTACGGCATCATGGGTGACATCACCCCGCCGGTGGGCCTGGCCACTTTCGCTGCCGCCGCCATCTCCGGCGAGGATGCCATCAAGACCGGCATCCAGGGCTCGGTCTACGCCCTGCGCACGGTGATCCTGCCGTTCGTGTTCATCTTCAACCCGCAGTTGCTGCTGATCGACGTCAGCGGCTGGGGCGAGGCCCTGCTGGTGGCCGGCGCCGCCACTGTGGCCTCGCTCACCTTCGCCGCCGCCACCCTGAACTACTTCCAGGTGCGCAACCGCTGGTACGAGACCGTGTTGCTGCTGGTCGCCACCTTCGTGCTGTTCCGCCCCGACGCCATCATGGACCGCCTCTACCCGCCCTATGAATCACGGCCGCCTCAGGAGATTTTTCAGGTGGCGGGCAGCATGCCGGCCAACGGACGGCTGGTGTTGCGCATCGAGGGTGAGAATCTGGAAGGCGAGCGCATCCGCAAGATCATCGGCCTGCCCCTGGAGGCGCCCAGTCCGGACGGCCAGCAGCGCCTAGCCAGGATCGGGGCCCAGTTCATGGATCTGGGCGGCGAGGTGGAGGTGGGCGCGGTGCGCTTCGGTAGCCGCGCCAAGAAACTCGGTCTGGAGCAGGGCTGGAAGGTGACCGAGGTGCTGGTGCCGAGCGAGCGGCCCTCGCCCCACTGGCTGTATCTGCCGGGTCTGGCCCTGGTCGCCCTGGTGTACTGGCTGCAGCGGCGGCGGCTGGTGTGAGGCTGCGTTACGACCCAGGAGGTGTTGGTCGATGAAAGTGTGCGTGCTCGGTGCCGGTGTGGTGGGCGTGGCCACCGCCTACTTCCTGGCCCGCGACGGCCACGCGGTGACGGTTATCGAGAAGAATCCGGCAGCGGGGCTGGAGACCAGCTTCGCCAACGGCGGCCAGCTCAGTTACAGCTACGTAGCGCCGCTGGCCGGGCCGGGGGTGCTGTCCAAACTGCCCGGTTGGCTGTCGAGCCGCGATGCGCCGCTGCGTTTCGTGCCGCAGTTCGATCTCCACCAGTGGCGCTGGTGCCTGGACTTCGTGCGCGCCTGCAGCCGCAGCCGCAGCCGCACCAGCACCGCCGAGCTGCTGCCGCTGTCCTTTCTCAGCCGCGACCTCACCCGCCAGCTGACGACAGCAGAGGGGCTGGATTACGACTGGCAGCAGAACGGCAAGCTGGTGGTGTATCGCGATCCGGCGGCGTTCGTCGACGCCGTCGCCCTGGTGGACTATCAGGCCAGCCTCGGCTGCGAACAGCAGGCCCTGGACGAGGCCCAGTGCCTGGAACTGGAGCCGACCCTGGAGGGGTTGCGCGGGCGTATCCAGGGCGGCATCTATACCCCCAGCGAGGATGCCGGCGACTGCCGCCGCTTCTGCGACGGCCTGGCCCGGGCGCTGGCCGGGCGCTACGGCGTGCAACTGCTGTTCAACCACACCCTGCAGGAGCTGCGCTGCGAGGGGCGGCGCATCATCGCCGCGCGTACCGACCAGGGCGAGATCGAGGCCGATGCCTTCGTGGTGGCGCTCGGCCTGGGCAGCCGCCGGGCGCTGCTGCCGTTGGGGGTGCGGCTACCGCTCTATCCGCTCAAGGGCTACAGCCTGACTCTGCCGGTGCGGGACGGAGACCGGGCACCGGTGGTCAGCATCACCGACGCTCACCACAAGATCGTCTACGCCCGGCTGGGCAAGGAACTGCGCATCGCCGGCATGGTGGAGCTGGCCGGGGAGAATACCGACTTGTCGCCGCGTCGGCTTGCCGCCCTGCTGGCCCAGGCCCGGGACAGCTTTCCCAACGCCGGTGATTATGACCAGGCCCAGCCCTGGGTCGGGCTGCGCCCCGCCACCCCGGACAGCAAGCCGATCTTGGACGCCACGCCCTACGCCAATCTGTGGCTCAATGTCGGCCACGGCGCCCTGGGCTTCACCCTGGCCTGCGGCAGCGGGCGAGTGGTGGCCGATCTGGTGGCCGGACGGCGGCCACCCATCCCCATCGAGGGCTTCCGGCTGGGGCGGTAGGATATTCCGTCGATGCCCTCGCCCGCCCAGCGGGAGCGGGGAGGGGGAGGGTGGCGAGGATTGGCTGCCTCAGCGCTTCAGCGTCGGCGTCAGGTGCGGCTGGATGTCCTGCACCAGGGCCTTGAACACCTTGGGGCAGCCGGCGACCACGTTGCCGGTGATGAGGAAATCGAAACCGCCGCTGAAATCCCCCACCAGGCCGCCCGCCTCCTGCACTAGCAGGGTGCCGGCGGCGATATCCCATTCGTTCAGTCCGATCTCCCAGAAGCCGTCCAGGCGGCCGCACGCGACGTAGGCTAGATCCAGGGCCGCCGAGCCGGCGCGGCGCATTTCGGCGCATTTGCCGAACAGACTGCCGAACATGGCCAGATAGGTCTGCTGGTGCTGCGGGTAGCGGAAGGGGAAACCGGTGCCGAGCAGCGCGCCCTCCAGCCCCGGGAGATTGCGCACGCGGATGCGGCGGTCGTTGAGAGTGGCGCCGTCGCCCTTGGAGGCGGCAAACATCTCCTGCTTGAGGGGATCGTAGACTACCCCCGAGATCAGCTTGCCGCGATGCTTGAGGGCGATGGATACGGCGAAGTGCGGAAAGCCGTGGAGGAAGTTGGTGGTGCCGTCCAATGGGTCGATGACCCACTGGAACTCATCGTCCATACCATGAATGAGACCGCTCTCCTCGGCGACGATGGCATGGCTGGGATAGGCCTTGCGCAGGGTGCGTATAATCTCCTGCTCAGCCTGCAGGTCCACCTCCGTGACGAAATCGTTCTGCCGTTTGCTGTTGACCGTCAGCCGGTCCACCCGGTCCAGGTTGCGGAGAATGATCTTCCCGGCGGCCAGGGCGGCCCGTTTGGCAATATTGAGCGTCGGATGCATAGCGGTCCCGTTTGTCGAAAGATCGGCGGCCGGCGGTCCGGCAAAGCGGTTAATGATAACAGAGTCTTCCGGCGAATGATGAATCTGGATCCCATCCGCGTAGTGCTGGTGGCCACCACCCATCCCGGCAACATCGGCGCGGCGGCGCGGGCGATGAAGACCATGGGGCTGAGCCGCCTGGTGCTGGTCGAGCCGCTCGCCTTCCCCCATGCCGAGGCCACCGCCCGCGCCGCGGGGGCCGACGATCTGCTGGCCCAGGCGCAAGTGGTGGACAGCCTGGAGGCGGCGCTCGCCGGCTGCCGGCTGGTCTTTGGCACCTCGGCGCGGCGCCGCCATCTCGGCGCGCCCATCCTCGACCCGCGCCAGTTCGCCGAGCAGGCGCTGGTCGCGGTGGAGCATGGCCAGGAGGTGGCGCTGCTGTTCGGCCAGGAGCGCATCGGGCTGACCAATGAGCAGCTCGACCACTGCCATTACCAGGTGCAGATCCCCAGCAACCCCGAGTACGGCTCTCTCAATCTGGGAGCGGCGGTGCAGGTGCTGACCTATGAGCTGCGCATGAGCGCCACCTTGCGCCAGCCGCCGGCCGCGCCGGCCACGCCCGTGCACGTGCCGGCGCCGGCCGAGGAGGTGGAGCGCTTCTACGCCCACCTGGAGCAGGTGCTACTTGCCACCGGCTTCCTCGACCCGGCCAATCCGCGCCACCTGATGCGCCGGTTGCGGCGCTTGTTCAACCGGGCTCGGCCCGATCAGAACGAGGTCAACATTTTGCGCGGCATCCTCAGCTCGGTGCAGGACCCGCATCCGCCGCCACGATCGCCACAATAGGAATATTGATATACTTGTTTATCCAGGCCGGCCGTAGCCGCGAGAGGACCTAGTAGAATGGGCATGTGGCAGCGACTGAAGGAAGACATTACCTGCGTCTTCGAGCGCGATCCGGCGGCGCGCAGCGTATTCGAGATCCTCACCACCTATCCGGGCATCCATGCCGTGCTGTTCCACCGGGCCAGCCACTGGCTGTGGACCCACGGCCTGAAGTGGCCGGCGCGCTTTCTGTCGACGATCGCGCGCTGGCTCACCGGCGTCGAGATCCATCCCGGTGCCACCATCGGCCGGCGCTTCTTCATCGACCACGGCATGGGCGTAGTCATCGGTGAGACCGCCGAGATCGGCGACGACTGCACCCTCTACCACGGCGTCACCCTGGGCGGCACCAGCTGGCAGAAGGGCAAGCGCCATCCCACCCTGGGCAACAACGTGGTGATCGGCGCCGGGGCCAAGGTGCTGGGACCGATCACCGTCCACGACGGCGCCCGCATCGGCTCCAACTCGGTGGTGCTCAAAGATGTGCCGACCGGGGCCACGGTGGTGGGCGTACCTGGGCGGGTGGTGATGAGCGGCCAGCCCAACGTGCGCCAGGAGATCGCCCGCAAGCTGGGCTTCGCCGCCTACGGCACCACCCCCGATATGCCCGACCCCGAAGCCCACGCCATCAACCAGATGCTCGACCACATCCACCAGCTGGATCGCAAGATCCAGGAGATGTGCCAGGCGATGAAGGCCGCCGGCCTGGAGCCCGGCGAGACGCCGCTGTCGGAACTGCATGAGTGCGCCATCCAGTCGGCCGCCAGCAACAATGGCGAGAGCGCCGCGCAGGCCGCTCCGGCGATGTCTGCCGCCGCGCCGGCCGAGGCGAGGTGATGCCGCCATGAAACTCACCACCAAGGGTCGCTACGCGGTCACCGCCATGCTTGACCTGGCTCTGCACTATCACGGTCAGCCGGTGGTGCTGGCCGAGATCGCCGAGCGTCAGTGCCTGTCCCTGGCCTATCTGGAGCAACTGTTCTGCCGCTTGCGCCGCGCCGGACTGGTGAAGAGCTGTCGCGGTCCCGGCGGCGGTTACGCGCCGGGGCGGCCGCTCGGCGAGATCAGCGTGGCGGCGGTGCTGGCGGCGGCTGAGGAGCCGCTGCAGGTGACCCGCTGCGGCGGCGCCGGCGACTGCCAGGACGGCCAACCCTGTCTCGCCCATGAGCTGTGGTGCGAGTTGGAGAACCACCTGGATCGTTTTCTGGCCAGCGTCAACCTGGCCGATCTGGCGGCACGGCATCGCCGCAGCGGCGATGGCTGGAAGTCGCTGCGGCATCGCCCCGCCCTGCGTGAATACCGCGAACCGCTGCCCAAGTGAGGAGCGCGCGCCGATGAGCGAGCGCCCCATCTACCTGGATTACGCCGCTACCACCCCGGTCGATCCGCGGGTGATGGACATGATGCTGGGCTATCTCGGCCCCGGCGGCGAATTTGGCAATCCCGGCTCCATCACCCACGTCTACGGCGCCCGTGCCGCCGCCGCAGTAGAGGAGGCGCGCGCCCAGGTGGCGGCGCTGCTCGATGCCGAGCCGCGGGAGATCGTCTTCACCTCCGGCGCCACCGAGTCCATCAACCTGGCGCTGCAGGGGGCGGCCCGCGCCAACGCCCGCCGGGGCCGGCACATCGTCACCTGCAAGAGCGAGCACAAGGCGGTGCTGGACACTTGTCATCACCTGGAGCGGCAGGGGTTTGCCGTCACCTATCTCGATCCGTCCCCCGACGGCCGGCTCGAGCCAGAGGCAGTGGCCGCCGCGCTGCGCCCGGACACGGTGCTGGTGTCGCTGATGCACGTCAACAACGAGACCGGGGTGGTCCAGGATCTGGCCGCGCTCGCCGCCTTGACTCGGGCGCACGGCGTGCTGCTGCATGTGGACGCGGCGCAGAGCGCCGGCAAGCTGCCCCTGGATGTGCAGGCCGTGCCCGGCATCGATCTGCTCTCCCTGTCCGGCCACAAGCTATACGCCCCCAAGGGTGTCGGCGCTCTTTATGTGCGCCGTTTCCCTAAGGTGCGTCTGGAGCCGCTGCTGTACGGCGGTGGCCAGGAGCGGGGGTTGCGTTCCGGCACCCTGGCGGTGCATCAGATCGTCGCGCTGGGCGCGGCCTGCCGTATTGCCCGTGAGGAGATGGCGAGCGAACAGGCGCGTATCGCCGCTCTGCGCCAGCGGCTGTGGCAGGGCCTGAGCGCATTGCCTGGGGTGCGCCTCAACGGTCATCCCGAGCGGCGCGTGGCCGGCATTCTCAGCGTCGCCTTCCCGGGGCTGGACGGCGAGGCGTTGCTGGCCGATCTGCCAGGCCTGGCCCTGTCCGCCGGCTCGGCCTGCACCTCGGCCAGCAACGAACCCTCCCATGTACTCAAAGCCCTGGGCCTGCCCGATCATCTGGCACGCGCCAGCCTGCGCTTCAGCCTGGGGCGCTGGACCACGGCGGCCGAGGTCGATATCGCGCTGACCCAGGTCACAGCAGCGGTGCGGCGGCTACGGGCGCTGTCGCCGCTGTGGCCGGATGCGGCCTGAACGCCGCCGGCAACGGCATACTTGACTTACACGCTCGGAAATTGCTCCCATGTTATACAGGTACAGCGCCGCGGTGCGGGAACGCTTCCGTGAGCCGCGCCATGCCGGTGCCCTGGCGGCCGGCCCCGCTACGCTAACGGTGCGCGCCGGTGACCTGGCCGAGGGACGGGTGCTGGAGCTGTCGCTGCGCATGACCGATGCCGGGCGCATCGCCGCAGCCCGCTTCCGCGCCTACGGCTGTCCCGCCACCATCGCCGCCGGCGACTGGCTGTGCGAGTGGCTACAGGGGCGCAGCCTGGAAGAGGCGGCGCAGTTCCGTGCCCGCGAGCTGGAACGAGCGCTGGCGCTGCCGGCTGACAAGGTGGCTTGCGCAATGCTGGCGGAACGCGCGCTGCGCGCGGCTCTGACATCCCCCGCTCCAGAGCCGGAACCGAACGTTTCGAGACGAGGTTAGTGCAATGACGATCACCGTGACCGAAAGCGCCGCGCGGCGCATTCAGAACTACCTGGACAAGCGTGGCAAAGGCATCGGCCTGCGCCTGGGCGTACGCCGCTCCGGTTGCTCCGGCTACGCCTATGCCATCGACTTCGCCGACGAGGTCGGCAGCGGCGATCAGGTGTTCGAGGACCGTGGGGTGAAGCTGGTGGTGAAACAGGAGCACCTGCCGTATCTAGATGGCATGGAACTGGACTTCATCAAGGATGGGCTGAACGAGATGTTCAAGTTCAACAACCCCAACGTCAAGGATTCCTGCGGCTGCGGGGAGAGCTTCAATATCTGAGCGAATGGCCGGGTATCGCTCAGGCTACGGCTCGTCGCCGGCCAGCCGGAGCTCGCGCTCGGGAAGCCCGGGCCCGCCTCCGGCCAGCACTGCGTTGCAGGCCGTCGGCAGAAGCACCGGCCTGGACGGTTGCGGCGGCCGGGGTGGCTGCGGATGCAGAGCGGCCTGGCGCTGTTCCTTCACCCAGTTGAGCAGATCGGCATCGCAGCCATCGCCGGCCGGTACCGGCTGCTGGGCCTCGCACCGGGGTGAGCCGGGTGGGCAGGCCAGGCGCACATGGAAATGGGCATCGTGACCCCACCAGGGGCGGAGCTTGCGCAGCCAATCGCGCTCGCTCTCGCTGCGGCACAGGTGCAGCTTGATCACCGGGTTGATGAAGATGCGCTCCACCTCGGGCTGGCTGGCGGCGAGCTTGAGCATGTCGCGCTGGTAGCGGGTCCAGCGGGCCGTCACCTTGACGGCAACGGCGTCCACCATAGACGGTGCCGGCAGCTCTTCGGTGTCCTGCAGCGACAGGCCCTGGGGCGGCCCGGCCAGCAGCCAGATGTCGCCATCCAGGCCGAGCTGATGGCTGCGGTGGCCGGAGGGCATGGGACCGCCGCGCGGCTGGGCCAGGTCGCCCACCAGCAGGGTGGCGCCCCGGGCTGCCGCGGCCGCGCCCAGACGCTGGATCAGGGCGATGAGCTGCGGGTGGCCGTGGTTGCGGTTGCGGCTGCGACGCATCACCTGGTAGCCCTGTCCCTCTAGCGGCAGGGTGGTGGCGCCGGCCAGGCAGCCGGCGGTGTAGCTGCCGATCACCTGCGGCCGGCCGGGCAGAGGATCGCGCACCCGGCTCCAGCCGTTGGCGTGCAGCGGAGCGGCGGTAGCGAGCAGGACCAGGCCGAGGCCCAGGGCAATAGCGGAACGGGCAAGAGAGGGGCGCAGCATGGCGGTGTTATTTCGTGATTGGGGCAGCGGGTCATTTCAGTGTAGCCACACCCCGGGGCGCGGCCAAGCCGTGACGAGGGTAGGAATTTCGCCATGAAAGCCCTGTTACTGGTCGCCCACGGCAGCCGCCGCGAAGAATCCAACGACGAGGTGCGCCGCCTCGCCACCCGCCTGGCCGAGCGCGCCGCGACGCGTTACCCGCTGGTGCGGTGCGCCTTTCTGGAACTGGCCGAACCGTCCATTCCCGATGGCATCGAGGCCTGTATCCGCGCCGGCGCCCGCGAGGTGGTGGTGCTGCCGTACTTTCTCTCCGCCGGCAACCACGTGGTGGAGGACATCCCGGCACTGGTGGCGGCCAAGAGCCGCGAGCATCCCGGCGTCACGCTGCGCATTGCCCCTTATCTGGGGACCGCTGCGCCCATCCCCGAACTGTTGTTGGAACTGGCCGACTGAGCATGCGTCAGGGAAGCTCGAGCGGCGCGCCGTCCGGTGTCTGGCGCAGCGCTTCCAGTTGCTCGATGCGGCTGCGCGCCTGCGGCCAGTGGCGCTCGGTGATGGTGGCGATCAGGCATTCGATCAGTGTCAGCGTTGCTACCGCCGAGTCCCAGCGCGACGGCACGGTGATGTGCACCGGCAGGGTGTGCGCCGCCACCTTGCTGATCGGCGACAGCCACTGGTCGGTGAACAGCACGATCTGGGTGCCGCGCGCCGCGGCTCGCTCGGCGAAGGTGATCACATCGGTCTGATAGCGGCGCACGTCGAACACCACCAGCACGTCCTTGGGACTCAGATCGAGCAGGGTCTCCGGCCAGGTTGCCGGCTGCCCGGAAATCACCTGTACCCCCTTGCGCAGCACGCGCAGATGGGCGCGGAAGTACTCCGCCAGCGCCTGGCCGAAGCGCCCGCCGAGCAGATAGATAGTGCGGCGCGGATCGGCGAGCAGCGCCACCACGGCATCGAACTCGGCGCGCGGCAGGTCGGCGAGGGTGACGCGGATGTTGTCGCAGACCGCTTCGGCCATGCGTTCGAGCAGATCGCCGCCCGCGCCCGCGCCCGGGGTCTTGGCCAGCGGTGACTGCAGCCTGGCAGTCAGCTCCTCGCGCAGCGCCTGCTGGAATTCCGGGTAGCTGGAGAAGCCGAGCTTGCCGATCAGGCGCAGAATCGTCGGCCCGCTGACCTCGGCGCGGGCGGCGAACTGCGCCACCGTCTCCAGCCCCGCCACCGGATAGTTGGCTAGCAGGACGCGCGCCGGCTTGCGCTCGGTCGGCGTCAGCCGGTCGAACGAGCGCCGCAGCTCCTCGGCGATCGAACGGGTGTGCTTGGTGCTCATGTGGCCCTCCTTACGGCCGTCGCATTAACAAATAGTACAGGTTTGACAGAAAGATGATTGAGTTGTAACGTATGTTATAAAAATTGATCTACACGCTTTCTCTGTAACGTATGAAACGGCATTGGCCGAAAGCAGAGCAAGCAGGGCAATCCGCCCGCCCCCGAATGCATACCCAAACCGGAGGATGGAGAGATGGTGCCTCGTCAAGTGAAGACGGTCGCCGACGCGCAGCAGATCGTCGAAGAGCGCGGACTGTCGCACGTCAAGGTCGGCGTGTTCGACGTCGACGGCATCCTGCGCGGCAAGTACCTGTCGCGCGAGAAGTTCATCGCGGCGTTGGAGAGCGGCTTCGGCTTCTGCAGCGTGGTGCTCGGCTGGGACAGCAAGGATCAGCTCTACGACAACGTGGCCTATACCGGCTGGCACACCGGCTACCACGACAGTCAGGTGCGCATCATCCCCGAGAGCTGCCGCGAGCTGCCGTTCGAGAACTCGCTGTTCTTTCTCTGCGAGTTCGACGGCGACGCCGCCGCGCTCTGCCCGCGCAACGTGCTCAAGCGCGTGCTGGCCAAGGCCGAGGCGATGGGCTACACGCCTTTTGCGGCGTTCGAGTATGAGTTCTTCGCCTTCCAGGAAAACCCCCACTCGGTGCGCGAGAAGCACTACCGCAACCTCAAGCCGCTGACCCCCGACTACTTCGGCTACTCGGTGCTGCGCAACTCGGTCTGGGCCGAGTTCTACCACGAGCTGCTCGCCCTGGGCCGGGACATGGACTTCCCCCTGGAGGGTCTGCACACCGAGACCGGCGCCGGCGTGCTGGAGGCGGCGATCACCGTCGACGAGGGCATCGCCGCGGCCGACAAGGCGGCGCTGTTCAAGACCTTCAGCAAGGTCGTCGCGCAGCGCCGCGACCTGATGCTGAGCTTCATGGCCAAGTGGTCGATGGACTGGCCCGGCTGCGGCGGCCACCTGCACCTGTCGCTGAAGGACGCCGACGGGCAGCCGGTGTTCTACGACGAGAGCGCCCCGCAGCGCCTCAGCCGCACCATGCGCCACTTCATCGCCGGCCAGCAGCGGCTGATGCCGGAATTCCTGGCGCTGGTGGCGCCGACGGTGAACTCCTTCTCGCGTCTGATCCCGGGCTACTGGGCACCGACCAACGCCACCTGGGGCGCCGAGAACCGCACCTGCGCGCTGCGCGTGATCGGCGGCTCGCCCAAATCGCAGCGCGTCGAGTATCGCGTCGCCGCGGCCGACGGCAACCCCTACCTGGTGCTGGCCGCGGCGCTGGCCTCGGGGCTGTGGGGCATCGAGCACAAACTCGAACCGCTGCCGGCGATGCAGGGCAACGCCTATGCTCAGCAGCCGCCGGCCGAGTTCGACCTGCCGCGCACGCTGATGGAGGCCGCCCAGCGCTTGCGCCGCTCCGAGGCGGCGCGCGCAGCGTTCGGCGATGCCTTCATCGAGCACTACGCCGCCACCCGCGAGTGGGAGGAGCGCGAGTTCCGCCGCCATGTCACCGATTGGGAATTGAACCGCTACTTCGAGATCATCTGAGATGGAAACCCTCGATCTGATTTCCCCCATCGACGGCCGCAAGCTGCTGAGCCGGCCACTGGCCAGCGCCGCCGAGATCGACCAGGCGCTCTCCCGCGCCGTTGCCGCCCGCGCCGCCTGGCGTGCGCTGTCCCTGGCCGAGCGTCAGGCGCTGTGTCTGAAGGCCGTCGAACATCTGGTGGCCGCGCGCGAGGCCATCGCCCACGACATCACCGTGCAGATCGGCCGGCCCATCGCCCAGTCCCCCGGCGAGGTGCGCGGCCTCGAGGAGCGCGCCCGCTATATGATCGAGGTGGCCGGGCCGGCGCTGGCCGACCTCGATCCCGGCGCCAAGCCGGGCTTCAAGCGCTATCTCCGGCGTGAGCCGCTCGGCACCGTGCTGGTGCTGGCGCCGTGGAACTACCCGTTTCTGACCGCGGTGAACACCATCATCCCGGCGCTGGTGGCCGGCAACACCGTGATCCTCAAGCACTCGTCGCAGACGCCACTGGCCGCCGAGCGCTTCCAGCAAGCCTTCGATGCCGCCGGCCTGCCGCTCGGAGTGTTCCAGCACCTGCATCTGTCCCACGCCGCGACCCTGAAGCTGGTCGGCCATGCAGCCATCGACTTCGTCGCCTTCACCGGCTCGGTGGAAGGCGGGCGCAGCGTGCAGCAGGCCGCGGCGCAGCGCTTCATCGGCCTCGGCCTCGAGCTGGGCGGCAAGGACCCGGCCTACGTGCGCGCCGATGCCGATTTCGAGCACGCCGTCGAGAGCGTAGTGGACGGCGCTTTCTTCAACTCCGGGCAGTCCTGCTGCGGCATCGAGCGCGCCTACGTGCATCAGTCGCTGTATCGGGACTTCGTCGAGGCGGCAGTGGAGCTGACCAAGAAATACCGCCTCGGCAACCCGCTCGATCCCGACACCAACCTTGGCCCCATGGTGCGCGCTGCGGCCGCAGCCTTCGTGCGCGGCCAGATCGCGGAGGCGCTGGCCGCCGGCGCCAAGGCGCTGCTCGACTCCCGGCTGTTCGCCGCCGACGCTCCCGGCACCGCCTACCTGGCGCCGCAGATCCTGGTCGACGTCGATCATTCGATGCGGGTGATGAACGAGGAGAGCTTCGGCCCGGTGCTGGGCATCATGCCGGTGGCCGACGACGAGGAGGCGCTGCGGCTGATGAACGACAGCCGCTACGGCCTGACCGCGGCCATCTTCTCGCGCGATGTGGCGGCAGCCGAGCGCCTCGGTGAGCGCCTCGAGACCGGCACGGTGTTCCTCAACCGCTGCGACTACCTCGACCCGGCGCTGGCCTGGACCGGGGTCAAGGACACCGGCCGCGGCATCAGCCTGTCGCTGCTCGGCTACGCCCAGCTCACCCGCGTCAAGTCCTTCCACCTGCGCCTGCCGGCCTGAACCGAGGGAGATATCGCCATGCAGTTGCGAGGCAACTGGAACTACCCCACTGCGATCCGCTTCGGCGCCGGCCGTCTGGTCGAGCTGCCCAGGCTGTGCGCCGAACTCGGCATGAGCCGGCCGCTGGTGATCACCGACCCCGGCCTGGCCGCGCTGCCGATGACCGGGCGCCTCATGGGCGTGCTGCACGATGCAGGGCTGCAAGGCGCGGCGCTGTTCTGCGACATACGCCCCAATCCGGTGGGCCGCGATGTCGAAGCCGGTGTGGTCGCCTACCGAAGTGGCGGCCATGACGGCGTGATCGCCTACGGCGGCGGCAGCGCGCTCGACGTGGCCAAGGCGGTGGCGCTGATGGTCGGCCAGGAGCGGCCGCTGTGGGACTTCGAGGACATCGGCGACAACTGGCTGCGCGCCAACGTTGCCGGCATGGCGCCGACCATCGCCATTCCCACCACCGCCGGCACCGGCTCCGAGGTTGGCCGCGCCGCGGTGATCATCGACGAAGCCAGCCACCGCAAGGTCATCATCTTCCATCCCAACATGCTGCCCAGGCTGGTGCTGGCCGATCCCGAGCTCACCGTCGGCCTGCCGCCCAAGCTCACCGCCGCTACCGGCATGGACGCGCTGGCGCACAATCTCGAAGCCTGGTGCTCGCCGTTCTACCATCCCATCGCTCAGGGCGTGGCGCTGGAGGGCATGCGTCTGGTGCACGACTATCTGCCGCGCGCCACCGCCGACGGCCACGACCTGGAGGCACGCGCGCACATGCTGTGCGCCTCGATGATGGGCGCAACGGCGTTCCAGAAAGGCCTGGGCGCCATCCACGCGCTCGCCCATCCGCTCGGCGCGCTGTTCGATGCCCACCACGGCCTGCTCAACGCCATCCTCATGCCCTACGTGCTGAAGCGCAACGAAGCGGCCGTCGCCGAGCGCCTGGCTGCGGCGGCGCGCTACCTGAACCTGGCGCGGGCCGACTTCGCCGGCTTCCTCGATTGGGTGCTGGGCCTGCGCGAGCGCCTCGGCATCCCTCACACTCTGGCCGCACTCGGCATCGACAGCGCCCGCGCCGACGCGATCGCCACCATGGCCAAGCAGGATCCGAGCGATGGCGGCAATCCGCTGGAGCTCAGCGTGGCCGACTACCGCGCGCTGTTAGTCGCGGCGGTCGAGGGGCGGCTGTGATGCAACGCCCACGCATCGGCCTGACCACCTACGGCGTCGGCGAGACCGGTAACTACCGTATCCCACAGGAATACGTCCGGGCGGTGGTACGCGCCGGCGGCCTGCCGACGCTGTTGCCGCCGGCCGGGGCCGAGTTCGCCGAGCAATGGCTCGCCGGCCTGGACGCGCTGGTGCTGATCGGCGGCGGGGACATCGATCC
>DATLYF010000168.1:0-2253 GCA_035575095.1 Candidatus Competibacteraceae bacterium | reverse complement strand
CCGCGCCACCAGTTCCTTGCCGGTGCCGCGCTCGCCGACGACCAGCAGTGGGCGGTCGATGGCCGCCAGGCGCGAGACCTGCTCCAGCACCGCCTGGAAGACGGGAGACTCGCCGATGGGATTGGGATAGTCGATGGCCATGGTGAATTTTTACCATGTATGGGTATTTTTCACATCCATTGTGGATGTTGGTCATCTGCCATCATCGCGATCCGGCATTCATAACCAGGCTTTTCAATGACTTGCGCTTTTCATCCGGAATGGCACGACGCTTGCCCATATTGATGGTGCCGAACGATCACGAGGAGCACATCACCATGGGCATTTTTTCACGTCTGGGCGACATCCTCAGCTCCAACCTCAACGCCCTGCTGGACAAGGCTGAAGACCCGGCCAAGATCATCCGCCAGATCATCCTGGAGATGGAGGATACGCTGGTCGAGGCACGCACCAACGCCGCCCGCCTGCTCGCCGAGCGCAAGGAGCTGGAGCGGCGCCTGGCGCGGCTGGAGCGGGACTGCGCCGAGTGGGAGAGCCGCGCCGAACTGGCCCTGAGCCGGGAGCGCGAGGACCTGGCCCGCGCCGCTCTGGTGGAGAAGGCCAAGCTCGCCGACCAGCGCCGGCTGCTGGAGGCCGAGCGGGAAGAGCTGGATGCCACCCTGGCCAAGGTCGAGAGCGACATCACCCAGTTGCAGGCCAAGCTCAACGAGGCACGGGCCAAGCAGAACAGCCTGGCCAGCCGCATGCGCGCCGCTGGCAACCGCCGTGACATCCGCCGCGTGCTGGGCGACGGCCGGCTGGAGGATGCCATCGCCCGCTTCGACCAGATGGAGCGGCGCCTGGACGACCTTAGCGCCGAGGCCGAAGCCTATGACCTGGGCCGCAAGCCCGGCCTGGCCGAGGAGATCGAGAGCCTGGCCGTGACCCAGGCGGTGGACGAGGACCTAGCGCGGCTCAAGGCCAAGCTGGGCCGCTCCGGCGGCGGTTCCGGCCAGCAGGGTGGTTGAGCGATGGAAGCCGTACTGATCATCCTCGCCAGCGTGGTAGCGCCGCTGTGGATCATCCTCCACTACATCACCCGCTGGCGCAGCGCCAACTCGCTGAGCACGGAGGAGGAGCGCATGCTGGTGGAGCTGTGGGAGAACGCCCAGCGCCTGGAGGAGCGGCTGCGCAGCCTGGAGACCATCCTCGATCACGAGGTACCGCAGTGGAGGGAGAAAACATGAGCCCGAACCGCGACCAGCCGCGCCATACCCGCCTCTACCGCAGCCGTGAGCGCCGGGTGATCGCCGGCGTCTGCGCCGGCATCGCCGAGTACTTCGGCGTCTCGGTCGCCAAGGTGCGGCTGCTGGCGCTGCTCGCCCTGCTCTTCTTTCCACCGATGGTGATGCTCTCCTATCTCGGGCTGACCCTGCTGCTGCCCCTGGAACCCCGCCAGCTCTATCGCAGCGAGGCCGAGCACGCCTTCTGGCGCGAGGTGCGGGTGGCGCCGCGCACCCAGCTCAAGAACCTGAGCCACCGCTACCGGCAGATCGAGGCCCGCATCCGTGCCCTGGAGGCTCACGTCACCTCGCCCGGCTTCCGCATGGACCGGGAGCTGGGGCGGTGACCAGAGTTTCGCGGCGCAAACGCCCCTCTTCAGTCTCCCGGAGAGGGGCGTCGCTGGCACGCGCGGATCGGACGACTCAGTTGTTCAGCTCCCGCGCCACGCCGTCCGCCCCGTAGACATACATCACGAAATCCGAAACCTTCAAGTCACCCTTGCTATCCCAGCCCTTGGGCCCCATGGCGGTCGGCACGGTGTTGGCCTTGAGCCAATCGGCCACCGCCTTGCCCTCGGTGGAACCGCTGGCCTGCATGGCGGCGGCGATGGACTGCACCGCGGCATAGGCATAAAGGGTGTAGCCATCGGGCTCGAAGCCGCTCTTGCGGAAGGACTCGACTACCTGCTTGCTCTCCGGGATGTTGCGGGCATCGCGGCCGAAGGTGACGTACACGCCATCGGTATACTGAGCGCCACCCGCGGCGGCCACCAGGTCCGGGTTGAGCACACAGTCGCCGCCGACCAGTTTGGCGCCCACCCCCTGCTCGCGCATCTGCCGTACCAAGGCGCCGGCTTCCGGATAGCAACCACCGAAGTACACCGCCTCCGCCCCCGTTGCCTTGATCTTAGTGACCAGGGCGTTGAAATCTTTCTCGCCGCGGGTCAACCCTTCGTACAGCACCTCTTTGACCCCGCGCTGGTTGAGGCGG
>DATLYF010000167.1:0-5676 GCA_035575095.1 Candidatus Competibacteraceae bacterium | reverse complement strand
CAACACCACCTTGTCAGTTTCCAGGTCGACCAGGTTCTCGTCGCGCTTGACCGGGTCGCCGGGCTTCTTGTGCCAGTTCACCAGCGTGGCGTCGGCCACGGATTCGGGCAGGTTGGGGACTTTGACTTCAACGCTCATTCTGTTTCCTTTTCGTATCCATTATTCGGCTTGTAGTGATCGCGGCAGAGTGGAGTCTCAGGACTCCAGCCCCAGCGCGGCGTTGACCAGGGCGCGCTGCTGCTCGACGTGCACGCTGTGGTAGCCCACCGCCGGCGAGGCCGAGGCTTCGCGACCGGCGTAGAGGACCTCCTGCCTGGCGGACAGCGGCTCGCGCAGGTGGTGCAGGGTCTGGTACCAGGCACCCTGGTTGCGCGGCTCCTCCTGGCACCAGACGATGTGCTTGGCCTTGCCGTAGCGCTTCAGCTCCTCCTCGTAGCGGGCATGGGGGAAGGGGTAGAGCTGCTCGATGCGGACGATGGCCACGTTGCCGAGGCCGCGTTCGCGGCGGGTCTCCAGCAGGTCGTAGTAGACTTTGCCGCTGCAGAACACCAGGCGGTCCACCTTTTTCGGGTCGATCGGGTCGATCTCGCCGATGATCTCCTGAAAGCCGCCCTCGGTCAGGTCTTCCAGGGTGTTCACCGCCAGCTTGTGGCGCAGCAGGCTCTTCGGGCTCATGACGATGAGCGGCTTGCGGAAGCTGCGCAGCATCTGCCGGCGCAGCATATGGAAGCACTGCGCCGGGGTGGAGGGCACTACCACCTGGATGTTGTGCTCGGCGCAGAGCTGCAGGTAGCGCTCCAGCCGCGCCGAGGAGTGCTCCGGCCCCTGACCCTCGTAGCCGTGGGGGAGCAGCATGACCAGTCCGCACAGCCGGCCCCACTTGGTCTCGCCGGAGGTGATGAACTGGTCGATCACCACCTGGGCGCCGTTGGCGAAGTCGCCGAACTGGCCTTCCCAGATCACCAGCGCCTTGGGCTCGGCGGTGGAATAACCGTACTCGAAGCCCAGCACCGCCTCCTCGGAGAGGATGGAGTCGATGACGATGAAATGGGGCTGACCCGGGTAGAGATGCTCCAGCGGAGTGTAGCTGGAACCGTCGATCTGGTTGTGCAGCACCGCATGGCGGTGGAAGAAGGTGCCGCGGCCGCTGTCCTGGCCGGAGATGCGCACCTGGTAACCCTCGTTGAGCAGGGTGGCGTAGGCCAGATTTTCAGCGAAGCCCCAGTCGATGGCCAGCGCCCCACCCGCCATCTTGCGGCGATCGTCCATGATCTTGGCCACGCGCGGATGCAACACCAGCCCCTCGGGCAGCGTCAGCATGCGCTCGGAGAGCTGCTGGATGGTCTCCAAGGGTACGGCGGTCTTGACCGGCGCGGTCCAGTCGACTTTCTTGTAAGGCGTCCAATCCACCGCGTAAGTGCGGTCGATGGCCGATTCCGCAGCCGGCGGCAGGCCGACGTGGCGGCCGGCGTCCAGGTCGGCGCGGTACTGAGCCACCATCGCCTCCACCTCGGCCTGGGTGATCACGCCTTCGCGGATCAGCTTGTTGGCGTAAAGATTGGCGGCCGTGTCGCGGGCTTTGATTTTCTTGTACATCATCGGCTGGGTGGCCGAGGGTTCGTCGGCCTCGTTGTGACCCAGCCGGCGGTAGCAAATCAGGTCGATCACTACGTCCTTGCCGAAGCTCTGGCGATAGTCCAGAGCGAGCCTTGTGACGAACACCACCGCCTCCGGGTCGTCACCGTTCACGTGGAAGATGGGCGACTGGATGATCTTGGCGACGTCGGTGCAGTAGGTCGAAGAGCGCGTATCCAGGGGGTTGGAGGTGGTGAAGCCGATCTGGTTGTTGATGACGATGTGCACCGTGCCACCGGTGCGATAGCCGCGCACCTGGGACAGCTGCATGGTCTCCATCACCACGCCCTGGCCAGCGAAGGCGGCATCGCCGTGGATCAGCACCGGCAGCACCTCGTGGAAGGGCAGCGTATCGGGCGACTTGCGGCGACGCTCCAGACGAGCGCGTACCGAACCCTCCACCACCGGATCGACGATCTCCAGATGCGAAGGGTTGAAGGCCAGGGCCAGGTGCAGCGGACCACCCGGGGTGGCGACGTCGGAGGAGAAACCCATGTGGTATTTCACGTCGCCGGCGGCGGCCTCGGCCGACTTCTTCTTGCCCTCGAACTCGGCGAACAGGTCGGCGGGGGATTTGCCGAGAATGTTCACCAGCATGTTGAGGCGGCCACGGTGGGCCATGCCGATGACCATTTCCTTGACCCCTTGGGAGCCGGCGCGCAGCACCAGCTCGTTCATCATCGGGATGAGGCTGTCACCACCCTCCAGGGAGAAGCGCTTCTGCCCCACGTATTTGGTGTGCAGATACTTCTCCAGCCCCTCGGCGGCGACGAGCTGCCTGAGCACCGCCTTCTTCTGCTCCGGCGACAGTGCGGGGCGGCCGCGCTCACCCTCCAGGCGGCGCTGGATCCAGCGCTTCTCCTCGGTCTTGGTGATGTGCATGTACTCGGCGCCGATGGCGCCGGTGTAGGTGTTGCGGATCAGGTCGAGGATGTCGCGCAACTTCATCTGCTGCGGTGCAGCCAGCGAGCCGGTGTTGAACACCGTTTCCATGTCCGCCTGGCTCAGGCCATGGAAGGCCGGGTCGAGATCGGGCACCGGCGGGCGGTCGCGCAGCTTGAGGGGATCGAGATCGGCGGCCTGGTGGCCACGGGTGCGATAGGCGTTGATGATGCGCAGCACCGAGGCCTGCTTCTCCGCAGCGTGGGGGTCCAGGGCGGCGCCGGGGACCAGATAGGCGGTACGCGGCTGCTGGGCCAGACGGGCGAAGGACTCGCGGATCGGGCCGTGGGGCACGTCGCGCAGGCCACCATTGCCGCCGCCCTGCTCCTCCAGGGCGCGGAAGTACGCCCGCCACTTGTCACTGACCGATTCGGGGTTCTCCAGATAGCGCTCGTAGAGATCCTCGATAAAAGCGGCGTTGCCGCCGTAAAGCGCCGAGTTCTGGCGGAATTTCTCGATTAGAGTGCTCATGGGGCTGCTACTGTCGCTCCGTGGTTGATCGTGATGCCCCCGGCGGCCGGATACCGGCGGCCGCCGGAGCCATGGTCGGGTGACACGATAGGCTCACCGATTACGGGGATGGCCGCCGCGCTCGGCAGCGGCCAGGGGGAAAGAGGGAAAAAGCAGGGTGTTGCAGCGCCGCGCTGCGGGCCGGGAGACGGGGGTTGCGCTTGCTCGCTGGACATGGCGTCAGGCCGCCTCGGACGGCTCCGGCCGGTTACGCATGTGCTCTGCCGTCATGAAGAACGACTGGCGCAACTGCTGGCGCAGCAGAGGATCGTCCGGAGCCAGTTCGTCCAAGGCCCGGTACATGCAGGTCAGCCACTGGTCGCGTTCGGCCGCGCCGATGGGGAAAGGCAGATGCCGGGCGCGCAGGCGCGGGTGACCGTGTCGCTCGATATAGAGCTGGGGGCCGCCCAGCCAGCCGCAGAGGAATTCGTAGAGCTTGTCACGGGAGCCTGCCAGGGAGGGCGGATGCATGGAGCGGATGCCGCGTGCTTCGGGCAGGGTGTCCATCAGATCGTAGAAGCGATCCACCAGTTCGCGGACTCTTTCGGCTCCGCCCAGGCGCTCGTAGGGTGTGCTCGGCATTGTTCGCTGGTGACGACGATGCTCGGCCAGATGGCCACAGGGCATCAAACGGTTGGCGATTTTAATCCTTTGTGCACTGCGGATAAAGTCGCCGGATGAAAGAAATATGTCGCCCCCGCGCAAGGAGCGGCGAGGGCGGGCCAAACAGAGCCGATCTCAGGCCAGTTTCCGATACTTGATACGATGCGGCTGGTCCGCCTCCACGCCCAGGCGGCGCTTGCGGTCGGCCTCGTAGTCGGTATAGCCGCCCTCGAACCACTCCACGTGGGAATCGCCCTCGAAGGCCAGGATGTGGGTGGCGATACGGTCCAGGAACCAGCGGTCGTGGGAGATCACCACGGCGCAGCCGGGGAAGGCCAGCAGTGCTTCCTCCAAGGCGCGCAGAGTCTCGACGTCGAGGTCATTGGTGGGCTCATCGAGCAACAGCACGTTGCCGCCCTTGCGCAGGGTCTTGGCCAGGTGCACGCGGTTGCGCTCGCCGCCGGAGAGGTCCCTGATGAACTTCTGCTGGTCCGGCCCCTTGAAGTTGAAGCGGCTGACGTAGGCGCGGGAGTTGATCTGGTAGTTGCCGATGGTGATCACGTCCTGGCCGTCGGCAATCTCCTCCCATACCGTTTTATCGGGGCTGAGGCTGTCACGGCTCTGATCGACGTAGGCCAGGTCCACGGTATCGCCGAAGCGGATCTCCCCGGCATCGGGCTTTTCCAGACCGGCCAGCATGCGGAACAGGGTGGTCTTGCCGGCGCCGTTGGGGCCGATGATGCCGACGATGCCGCCCTTGGGCAGGGAGAAGCTCAGATCATCGATCAGCAGCCGATCGCCGAAACCCTTGGCCAGGTGGCTGACCTCGATCACCAGGTCGCCCAGGCGCGGCCCCGGCGGGATGTAGATCTCGTTGGTCTCGTTGCGCGCCTGGAATTCCCGCGACTGCAGCTCGTCGAAGCGGGCCAGACGCGCCTTCTGCTTGGCATGGCGCCCCTTGGCATTGGCGCGCACCCACTCCAGTTCATGCTTGATAGTGCGCATGTGGGCTTCCTGCTCGCGCTTCTCCTGCTCCAGGCGCTTCTCTTTCTGCTCCAGCCAGGAGGAATAGTTGCCTTGCCAGGGGATGCCGTGGCCGCGATCCAGCTCCAGAATCCAGCCGGCCACGTTATCCAAGAAGTAGCGGTCGTGGGTCACCGCCACCACGGTGCCCGGATACTCCTGCAGGAAGCGCTCCAGCCAGGCCACCGACTCGGCATCGAGATGGTTGGTGGGCTCGTCCAGCAACAGCATGTCAGGCTTGGACAGCAGCAGCTTGCACAGCGCCACGCGCCGCTTCTCGCCGCCGGAGAGGGTGCGCACGTCGGCATCCCAGGGCGGCAGACGCAGGGCGTCGGCGGCAATCTCCAGGGTGCGCTCCAGGTTGTGGCCGTCGACGGTGTGCAGATAGGCCTCCAGCTCGGCTTGCTCGGCGGCCAGTTTGTCGAAATCGGCATCGGGATCGGCATAAGCGGCGTAGACGGCATCCAGCCGGGCTAGGGCGTCCTTGATCGGCGTCACCGCCTCCTCGATGTTGCCGCGCACGTCCTTGCTAGGGTCGAGCTGCGGCTCCTGGGGCAGAAAGCCGACCTTGATCCCCGGCTGCGGCCGGGCCTCGCCGTGGATGTCCTTGTCCACTCCGGCCATGATGCGCAGCAGCGTGGACTTGCCCGAGCCGTTGAGACCGAGCACGCCGATCTTGGCACCGGGGAAGAAGGATAGGGAGATGTCTTTGAGAATCTCGCGTTTCGGCGGCACCACCTTGGAAACGCGGTTCATGGTGTAGATGTATTGGGCCATGGAACTCTTGAGAATAGTCACGGGGTGGGCCGGGATTGTACCCAATCTGTAGGCCCTGCGGGCAACCCGCGGCTGGCGTTGCCCGCAGGCCCATGCCCACGCCCGCATCAGAACGTGCTACCGAGTACCTCCGGATCGGCGATGGGCAGCACCGTGCCTTGTGAGGCCAGGAAAGCCGCCGCCTCG
>DATLYF010000166.1:0-13647 GCA_035575095.1 Candidatus Competibacteraceae bacterium | reverse complement strand
CCAAGTACGGCTGGCCCTGGGCAAGGATCTAGAGCGGGTGCAGGCGCTGTTCCTCATGGCCACTGCGCCGGGGACGGAGCAGCTGGGCTGGCTGGCCCGGGAGCATCCGGAGCTGACCAGCGGCGTGGCTGACGCCGCCACCCGCGCCTTCTTCCGTGATGCGTTCCCGAATGGCGCTGCCGAGGGTGAGTGGATCTACCTGATCGATCCGCTGGGCAATTTGTTCATGCGCTATCCGGCGGCTATGCGCGCCGAGCGCGAGGCCAAGGGCCTGCTGGAAGATCTGCGCCATCTGCTGAAGTATTCCAAGCTGGGTTGAGGAGTCTATGATCCTGTTCCGACGTCTCGCCCTGGCCGCCGTCCTGTTGGCCTTTGTGGTGGTGGTGTTGGGTGCCTGGGTGCGGCTCTCCGACGCCGGGCTCGGCTGTCCCGATTGGCCCGGCTGCTATGGTCACCTGACTGTGCCCAGCGCCCCGGAGCATGTGGAAAATGCCAATGCCGCCTATCCCGAGCGACCGCTGGAGGCGCACAAGGCCTGGAAGGAGATGATCCATCGTTACTGCGCCGGGGTGCTCGGACTGCTGGTTCTGGCTCTGGCGCTGCTCGCCTGGCGCCGTCGTGGCGAACCTGGTCAGCCCCTGGCACTGCCCCTGGCACTGCTGGCGCTGGTGGTGTTCCAGGCACTGCTCGGTATGTGGACGGTGACGCTGCAGCTCAAGCCGCTAGTGGTCATGGCCCATCTGCTGGGCGGACTGGCCACCCTGGCCTTGCTATGGTGGCTGAACCTGGGACAGCAGCGCTGGCTGCCGTCGGCGCCTGCCGACGCCGGGCTGCGTCCCTGGGCGCTGCTGGCCTTCGCTGCGGTAGTGGGCCAGATAGCCCTGGGCGGTTGGACCAGCGCTAACTACGCCGCCCTGGCCTGCGTCGACTTCCCCACCTGTCAGGCGCAGTGGTGGCCACAGATGGACTTTCGCGAAGCCTTCGTACTGTGGCGCGGCCTCGGCATCAACTACGAGTACGGCGTGCTGGAGCATCCCGCCCGAGTGGCCATCCACGTCAGCCATCGCCTGGGGGCGCTGGTCGTGCTGCTGCTGGTGGGCTGGCTTGCCTGGCGTGCGCTGCGTCGCGGGGCTACCCCTCAGGTGCGGCGTCTGGGCTTGGTGCTGGCGCTGGCACTGGCGTTGCAGCTCCTGCTGGGCGTCAGCAATGTGCTGTTCGCCTTGCCACTGCCGGTGGCGGTAGCCCACAACGGCGGAGCGGCGCTGCTCGTCCTCACCCTGGTCACGCTCAATCACATCCTGCGCGCTAGGAGCGAACCATGCGCACCCAGACCTTGACCTCCGGCCGGCGCCAGCCTTGGCGCGACTATCTGGAGCTGACCAAGCCCAAGGTGGTGGCGCTGATCACCTTTACCGCCATGGTCGGCATGTTCCTCGCCACCCCCGGCATGGTACCGTGGGAGGTGCTGATCTTCGGCTCCCTGGGGATAGCCCTGTCCGCGGCATCGGCGGCGGCCATCAACCATTTGGTAGACCGACGCGCAGATGCGATGATGGCGCGCACGCGCCACCGTCCCCTGCCCAGCGGCCACCTGGACGGAGGGCAGGTGCTGCTGTTCGCATTTCTGCTCGGCGCAGCAGGTATGACGCTGCTGGTGGCGTTCGCCAACATGCTCACTGCCGTGCTCACCTTTGCTGCGCTGATCGGCTATGCGGTGATCTACACTATGTTTCTCAAGCGCGCCACGCCCCAGAACATCGTCATCGGCGGCGCTGCCGGTGCGGCCCCGCCGCTGCTTGGCTGGAGCGCGGTGACTGGGCAGGTGGAACCCGGAGCGCTGCTGCTGTTCCTCATCATCTTCGCCTGGACCCCGCCCCATTTCTGGGCTCTGGCCATCCATCGCCGCCAGGAGTACGCCAAGGCCGATATCCCCATGCTGCCGGTCACCCACGGGGTGGCTTTCACCCGCCTGCATATCCTGCTCTATTCCGTCATCCTGCTCCTGATCAGCCTGCTGCCCTACCTCACCGGCATGAGCGGAATGCTGTATCTGCTCGGTGCCGTGGTACTCGGGCTGCGCTTCCTCTGGTACACTAGCCGGCTGTACATTTTTGGAGATGATCGGCTGGCCATGCCTACGTTCGGTTTCTCCATCGTGTACTTGTTCGGGCTGTTCGCGGTGCTGATGGTGGATCACTACCTGCTGAACCTGCTCAAGCAGGTCTATCGCTGGTTACTTTGATCCCGCGACAGTGGCAGTTGACTTGGTCTTGGACCGTGTCCAGAAGCGACATGGATCGAACCGGCAACAACACTGCTTTCCGATTCGGCCCCTCGCAAGTTTGATCTGCGTCAGGAAAGTCGTCATTAGATTAGACGAATATTAATAACATTTGGGTAGGCTCCCGACCTGCCACAGGCTCTTCCGGGGCCGCGCCAAGGGTGGATAGGAGAGCGGGTGTGACCGGCATATCGCCGGCGGCGCTCGCCTGCTGCACATGAAGGAAGTTCCGAGGTGGCATCGGCCCCTGCCGGCCGGTGTGGAAGTTGGTTGCTTGGCTAGCTAGGAAACGTGTTATGGCCCAGAGCGCAGCGCTATCCGACGAACAATACAATTATGCGATTGTTCGCAAGTTTGCCATCATGACCCTGGTCTGGGGCGTGCTGGGGATGACGGCCGGCCTCTACGCCGCCTGTGAGTTGGCATGGCCCTTCCTCAATTTCGATCTGCCCTGGCTTACTTTTGGGCGTCTGCGTCCGGCGCACACCACGCTGGTGATCTTCGGCTTCGGCGGCAGCGCCCTGTTCGCCACTTCCTACTATGTGGTACAGCGAACCTGCCAGGTGCGGCTAGCCTTTCCTTGGCTGGCCGAGTTCACCTTCTGGGGCTGGACGGCCGGTGTCGGCCTGGGAGCACTGAGCTACCTCGCCGGCATCACCCAGGCGCGTGAGTACGCCGAGTTCGAGTGGCCGCTGGACCTCGCCATCACCGTAGTCTGGGTGGCCTATTTTCTGGTCTATGTCACTACCCTGCGGCGCCGCTCCCAGCCGCACATCTATGTGGCCAACTGGTTCTACCTGTCCTTCATCCTGGCCACCGCCATCCTGCACATCTTCAACAACTTGGCCGTCCCGGTTTCTCTGACCAAATCCTACAGCCTGTTCTCCGGCGTGCAGGATGCCATGACCCAGTGGTGGTATGGGCACAACGCCGTGGGCTTCTTCCTCACCGCCGCCTTCCTCGGGATGATGTACTACTTCGTGCCCAAGCAAGCCGGCCGCCCAGTCTACTCCTATCGGCTGTCCATCATCCACTTCTGGGCGCTGATCTTCCTCTATATGTGGGTGGGCGCCCACCACCTGCACTGGACGGCACTGCCGGACTGGGTGTCGTCGCTGTCGGCAACCTTCTCCGTGCTGCTGCTGCTGCCCTCCTGGGGCGGCATGATCAACGGCATCATGACCCTGTCCGGGGCCTGGGAGAAGCTGCGTACCGACCCGGTGATGCTGTTCCTCATCACCTCGCTGTCGTTCTACGGCATGTCAACCTTCGAAGGACCGCTGATGTCGCTGAAGAGCGTCAACGCCCTGTCCCATTACACCGACTGGACCATCGGTCACGTCCACTCCGGGGCGCTGGGCTGGGTGGCCTTGGTCAGCTTCGGTTCCTTCTACCACCTGTTCCCGCGTCTGTATGACACCAAGCTATACAACCTGAAGCTGGTCTACGTGCACTTCTGGTTGGCCACCGTCGGTATCGTGCTCTACATCACCGCCATGTGGGTGGCCGGCATCGGCCAGGGCCTGATGCTGCGCGGCTTCGACGAGTACGGCAACCTCGCCTACACCTTCATCGAGTCGGTAGAGTTCCTGCACCTGCCCTACGTGTTCCGCGCCATCGGCGGTGCCCTGTTCCTCGCCGGTCTGCTGGTGATGGTCTACAACCTGGTCATGACCGTCGCGGCCGCCCGCGCCGAGGCGGCCGCGCTGGAAGCCAAGTTGGCCGCCAAGCTGGCCAAGGTCTGAACTAGCGGCACTCAAGGATTGCGAGCGATGAGACACGAGAATATCGAGGTCAACTCCGGCCTGATGATCCTGCTGACGCTGGTGGTGATCAGCATCGGTGGCCTGATCGAAATCGTCCCTTTGTTTTACATCAACGAGACGATCGAGAAAGTTGAGGGGGTGCGTCCCTACACCCCGCTGGAGCTGCGCGGACGCGACATCTACCAGCGTGAGGGCTGCTATGTCTGCCACTCGCAGATGATCCGCCCGTTCCGCGACGAACTGCTGCGCTACGGCCATTATTCCCTGGCCGCCGAGTCCCAATACGACCATCCGTTCCAGTGGGGTTCCAAGCGTACCGGCCCCGACCTGGCCCGGGTCGGCGGCAAGTATTCCAACGAGTGGCACGTACAGCACCTGCTGGCGCCGCGCTCGGTGGTGCCGGAATCGATCATGCCCAACTATCCCTGGCTGCTGGAGCGCAACCTGGACTACTCCGACATAGCCGATCGCATGCGTGCCCTGAAGATGACCGGCGTGCCGTACTCCGAGAGCCAAGCCGAATACCAGGCCAACGTCGAACGCTACGGCGAGGTCATGGCCAAGATGCTGGACATCAACTACGCCCAGGAGAGTCTGCTCGCCCAGTCCCGACAGCGCGACTACGACGGCCTGCCGGACCGTGTCACTGAGATGGAGGCGCTGGTGGCCTACCTGCAGGTACTGGGGACTATGGTGGATTTCAGTAAGTACGAAGAAGGCTATTTCGCCGAATTCCGCTGACGGTACCTGGATGCCGCGACCGCTGAGACACCGATGACCGACTGGCTGCTCTGGTTCACCCGGCTCGACAACAGCAAGATTGCCGCGCTGCTGATCTTCTTCAGTACCTTCTGCGGCATCCTGGCGTACGTGCTGACCGGTCGGCAGCGGGCGCGGCGGCTGGAATCGTACAAGTACATTCCCTTGCAGGACGAGCCCGGGGAGACGCACGATCCGGGCTCCGCCACGGTGCAGAACAATGAACGAGAAGACGATTCATCCGCATCCTGAACACGGCCACGCCAGTGCCGCCGTACAGACCACCGGTCACGCCTGGGACGGCGACCTCCAGGAGTTCAACAACCCGCTGCCACGCTGGTGGCTGTGGGCCTTCTACGGCACTGTGCTGTTCGCCGTGATCTACTGGATCTGGTATCCCACTTGGCCGGTGGGCAGCACCTGGACCCCCGGTCTGGCCTCGGTGACGGTCAAGGTGAACGGCGAGGAGAAGAGGCTCGACTGGAACACCCGCTCCCAGCTCATCGAGGATATGCAGAGCGGCAGCGCCGCCGTGCGCCAGCGCGAGTACCTGAACAAGGTGACCGCCGCCAGCTTCGAGCAAATCCAGAAGGACCCGGAGATGCTGGCCTTCGCCCGCGCCGCGGGGGGCAAGCTGTTCGGTGACAACTGCGCCGCCTGTCACGGCCGCGGTGGGCAGGGCGTGGTCGGACTGTTCCCCAACCTGGCCGATGACGACTGGCTGTGGGGCGGCTCCATGGAACGTATCCAGGAGACCATCAGCAACGGCCGTAATGGCTTCATGCCGGCGTTCCGTAACGTGCTCGACGAGCAGCAGCTAAACGACGTGGCCCAGTACGTGTTGAGTCTGTCCGGCGAGGTGCCAACCGATGAGGCTGCCGCACGTGGCCAGGCTATCTTCCAGGGCTACAAGGGCGGCTGCTACCAATGTCACGGTACCGATGCCAAGGGACTGCCCTCCCAAGGCTCGGCCAACCTCACCGACAAGATCTGGACCCTGGTCAACGTGCCGGCGCAGCCGACCCCTGAGGCCAAGCGTGAGGCGCTCAAGGCGTTCATCGCCAAGGGCGTACTCAATACGCGCCAGATGCCGGCCTGGAAGGATCGTCTATCGCCCACCGAGATCAAATTGTTGACGGTCTATGTCCACCAGGTGGGCGGTGGGCAGTAATACGGTCACCCGCACGCTTCCTGCCGCCGGTCCCAGGGGCCGGCGGTTGAGCGGAACATCGTCGGCCAAGCGCCGGTCACGGTCGTGATGCCGCCGTGAGTGGTATAGCGAGCATGTCCGAGACAAGTCTCTACCAGAAGCGCATCCCCATCTATCCGCGGTCCGTGAAGGGCCGCTTTCGCACGATCAAATATGGCATCCTGATTCTGGCCTACAGCGTCTACTTCCTGCTGCCCTGGCTGCGTTGGGAGCGGCCGGGTGCGGTGCCGGACCAGGCCGTGCTGTTCGATCTG
Organism: Candidatus Competibacteraceae bacterium; assembly: GCA_035575095.1. Taxonomy (GTDB): domain Bacteria; phylum Pseudomonadota; class Gammaproteobacteria; order Competibacterales; family Competibacteraceae; genus DATLYF01. The sequence goes on along the minus strand of DATLYF010000166.1, from coordinate 7,377 downwards.
CCAGGGCGGCATTTCTACCTCTTCAGCCTAGTGGTGCAGGCTCAGGACATTTTCTGGCTGGCTGGCTTCCTGGTCATCGCGGCGATGCTCTTGTTTTTCGTCACCGGCATCGCCGGACGGGTGTTCTGCGGCTATTTCTGTTTCCAGACTCTGTGGACCGATGTCTTCATCCTGATCGAGCGCTGGGTGCAGGGCGAGCGACCGGCACGGCTACGCCTGGCCAGCGCCCCCTGGGACGCGGAAAAACTGGCCAAGCTCGGCACCACCTGGGCGCTGTGGCTGCTGGTGGCGATGCTCACCGGACTGACCTTCACCCTGTATTGGGCCGATGCGCCCACGCTGCTCGGCCAGCTGGTGCGCGGCACGGCCCCTTTCCCGGCCTACGCCACTACGCTCTTTCTCACCGCTACCACCTTCGTCATGGCCGGGCTGGCGCGCGAGCAAGTGTGCACCTATATGTGCCCCTACGCCCGCTTCCAGAGCGTGATGTTCGACCGCGACACGCTGATCGTGGCCTACGACCGGGCCCGCGGGGAGGGCACGGCGGGGCGGGCCAAACTGAGCCGGGAACTCAAGACCCGCGAGCAGCGCCAGGCGGTCGGCGTGGGCGACTGCATCGACTGCGGTTACTGCGTCCAGGTCTGCCCGACCGGCATCGATATCCGCAATGGGCTGCAGTTGCAGTGTATCCATTGCGCGCTGTGCATCGACGCCTGCGACAGCATCATGGATAGCCTGAACTGGCCACGCGGCTTGATCGGCTACAGCTCGGAGCGCGCCCAACAGGGTGAAAAGACCCGCTATCTCAAGCCCAAAACCCTGGGCTATGGGGTGGTGTTGCTGGGCGCCATCGCCGCCCTGACCTGGAGTGTGGTCAGCCGCGCCCCGTTCAATGCCGCCGTGGAGCAGATCCGCCAGCCCTTGTACGTGACCTTGTCTGACGGCGAAATCCAGAACAGCTACGAGATCAAACTCAATAACAAGATCGTCGAGCCGATCGAGTTGCGCATCGGGCTACAGGGGTTGTCGGGAGCAACCCTGGATCTGGGGCCGGTGGAGACCGTCAGACTCGGGCCCGAGCAACGCCTGCGGGTGCTGGCTCGGGTCAAGCAGGTGCCGCGGCAAGGGCAAGCCGGGCAGCAGCATTTCGCCTTCGTGATCACCCCGGTCGGCGGCCTGGACGCGACACCGGTGCAGCGTCCGGCGCTGTTCTACACGCCGGAATGAGCAGGGCAGCGCAATATCACCGTCGGCGCCCGGAGGTAAAGGCAGACATATGCTGGGCAACCTACTGACCAGTCTCGGCATCGGCGCGGCGCTGATCCTGCTCGGCAACGGCCTGCTCTATCGGGGGCTGCGGTTGGGCGCAGTGCAGGCCTCGGCGATCACCGCTGCGGCCACGCTGGGCATCTATCTGCCGCTGGCCATCGTCTACTGGCCGGGCGCCGACAACTTGGCCATCCACCTTGCCATCTACCTGGTCATCCCCATCGCCTTCGCCATGATTCTGGGCGCCCAGGAGCGGCGCAGCGCGGTGCCCGACCGGCGCCGGTTGCAAGTCGGGCCGCTGGCCATCATTGCCTTTTTCGTGGTGCTGGTGGTGGTGGACGCTATGTTCGTGATGCTCGCCGAGCAAGGGCCTTCGGGCTGGCTGGCGCGGTTGCTGCTGCCGCCTTCCCAGGGGCAGGGACAGGTCAGTTCGGTGTTCCCCGGCGTGATCTCTCACGATTTTCAGAAGAAGGAGGCGCTGTACAACGCCTATCTGGAGCAGGTCGAGCGCCAGCGCCAGCGCGGCTGGCAGGTGCGCAAGGGCTGGCTGGGCAAGGCCCTGGCCGGACAGCCCGCCATCTTCCAGGTGGAGGTGCGCGACCGCCAGGGGCAGCCGGTTGCGCATGCCGAGGTTGCCGGCCGCTTCCAGCGGCCCTCCGACAGTCGTCTGGACCAGGACTTCACCATGCATGAGGTGGCGCCTGGATTGTACCGAGCCGAGCTGACTCTACCCGCGCCCGGCATGTGGGATCTGGTGCTGCAGGTGCGCCGCGGCGAGGACCTGCACGAAGTGCGGGCCAGCACCGCGCTGGGGAAGGAGGGCTGAAGCGGTGGATGCAGTAGACGCCACCGTGCCGGACGCCATTGCCGGCGACTGCTTCCACTGCGGTCTGCCGGTGCCGGCGGGCAACCCCTTCCGGGCGGCGGTGGACGGCGCCGAGCGCGCTTTCTGCTGCCACGGCTGCCAGGCAGTGGCCCAGGCCATCGTCGCCGCCGGCCTGAGCGATTTCTACCGCCATCGCGATATTCCGGCGCGGCGCGCCGCCGAGCTGGTGCCGACCGAGCTGCGCGAGATGGCGCTGTACGACCGCGCCGACGTGCAGAAAGGCTTCGTCCGCACCGCCGATGAGCATGTGCGTGAGGCTGATCTGATCCTAGAGGGCATCGTCTGCGCTGCCTGCATCTGGCTCAACGAGCGCCACGTCAGCAGTCTGCCTGGAGTACAGGAATTCCGCGTCAATTACACCACCCACCGCGCCCATCTGCGCTGGGACGAACGCCGGACCCAGCTCAGCGCGATCCTGGCCGCCATCGCCGCCATCGGCTATCGCGCCTACCCCTTCGATGCCGGCCGCCAGGAGGCGCTGCATCAGCGGGAGCGGGCAGTAGCCCTGCGCCACCTGGCCGTGGCGGCGTTGGGCATGATGCAGGTGATGATGCTGGCGGTGGCGCTGTGGATCGGGCGCAGCGAAGGCATGGATCCGGCCATGACCCAGTTCCTGCGCTGGATCTGCCTGGTGCTGTCGGTGCCGGTGGTGTTCTATTCTGGGCAGAGTTTCTACCGCAACGCCTGGCGTGACCTCCGGCGGCGGCGCGCCGGCATGGACGTGCCGGTGGCCATCGCCGTTCTCGCCACCTTCGCCGCCAGCGCCTGGTCCACGGTGGTGGGGCAGGGCGAGATCTATTTCGAATCCATCACCATGTTCATCTTCCTGCTGCTGGCCGGGCGCTTCCTGGAGATGAGCGCCCGCCAGCGTGCGGCACATGCCGCCGAGGCCCTGGCCCGGCTGCAGCCGGCCCTGGCCACCCGGATAGGCGCCGACGGTGGCGAGGAGGTGGTGCCCGCCATCGAACTCGAACCCGGTGACCGGGTGCGCATCAAGCCCGGCGAGGGCGTGCCGGCGGACGGGGTGGTGCTGCAGGGACGCAGCTCGGTGGATGAGTCCCTGCTCACCGGCGAGAGCCTGCCGCGCGGCAAGGGACCGGGCGACGGGCTGGTAGCCGGCACGGTCAATGTGGAAAGCCCGCTGCTGATGCGCGTCGAGAAGGTCGGCCCGGACACCGTGCTGTCGGGCATCCAGCGCCTGCTCGACCGCGCCCAGAGCGAGAAGCCGGCCATCGCTCGCTGGAGCGAGCAGGGTACCGGCTGGTTCGTGATCGCCGTGCTGGCGCTCACCGCCCTGGCCGGGCTGGCCTGGTATCCGCTGGACCCGCAACAGAGCTTCGAGGTGATGCTGGCCATGCTGGTGGTAAGCTGTCCCTGCGCCCTGGCCCTGGCCACGCCCACGGCGCTGACCGTGGCCACCGGCTGGCTCACTCAGGTGGGCGTGCTCACCACCCGGGGTCATGCCCTGGAGACCCTGGCCCGTGCTACCCGGCTGGTATTCGATAAGACCGGGACCTTGACCCGGGGCCGACTGCGGCTGGATGCGGTCGTGCCCCTGGGGGCGCTGGAGGAGTCGCGCTGCCTGGCCCTGGCCGCCGCCCTGGAGCGTCATTCCGAGCATCCCCTGGCCAAGGTGCTGGCCGCGGCCAGCGATGCAGCCGTATCCGCCACGGCGGTGACGGCGCTGCCCGGCCAGGGCGTAGAGGGCGTGATCGACGGCCGCCGCTATCGCGTCGGCAGCCTGGCGTATGTGAGCGAATTGGCACCCGCGATGTCGGCCGCGCGCCTGCACCAGGCCGCTGCCAGCCGGCCCGATGCCAGCCATGCGCTGCTCGGCGACGAGGACGGTCCGCTGGCCCTGTTCCTGCTCAGCGACACTCTGCGCCCCGATGCCCGCGCCACGGTGGACGGGCTGCGCGCCCTCGGGCTGCAGGTCAGCCTGCTCAGCGGCGACGGCCCGGGGCCGGTGACGCAAGTGGCCGAGCGGCTGGGCATTGCCGACCGACGCGCCGCGCTCACCCCGGAGGGCAAGCTGGCGGCGCTGCGGCAGTGGCAGCAGCAGGGCGAGGTGGTGGTGATGGTGGGAGACGGCGTCAACGATGCTCCGGTGCTGTCCGCGGCGCATGTTTCCCTGGCCATGGCCAGCGGCACCCAGCTAGCCCACGCCAGCGCCGATCTGCTGCTCTATTCCGATCGCCTCGAACAGCTGCTGGAGGCGCTGAGCACGGCGCGTCGTACCATGATCGTGATCCGGCAGAACCTGGCCTGGTCCCTGGTCTACAACATCATCGCCTTGCCGGTGGCGGCCCTGGGCTGGATCACCCCCTGGCTGGCAGCGCTGGGCATGTCCCTGAGTTCGCTGCTGGTGGTGCTCAACGCCCTGCGTCTGCGCCAGCCGCCCCAGATGCCGGTGCGCGGCGTGGAGGCGCCGACATGAGCATCCTCTATCTGCTGATCCCCATGGCCCTGGTGCTGATGGGCGTGGCGGTGGGCGCCTTCATCTGGGCGGTCAAGACCGGCCAGTTCGACGACCTGGAGGGTCCGGCCCACCGCATCCTGATGGATGACGACGATCCGCGCATCCCGACCGCTGCAGGGCGCGAGCCCCCGCAGGACGGGCCCAAGAATTCCTGACCTTTTCACCGCGTGATATGAGGTAGCTGCCATGTTCAGTTTCCAGAACTTCCCCCTGACCATCATCATCGCCCTGGTCATCCTGGCCTGGTTGAGCTTCTTCTCGGTGCTGCTGAGCAATTGACCGCAACGCCATCCATGAGCCGGGAACGCCAGATCCTGACCATTCTCGGCGACGGTGCCTTCCATTCCGGTGCCGCCCTGGCGCAGCGGCTGGGGGTGACGCGCGCGGCGGTGTGGCAGGTAGTGGCGCGGCTGCAGTCCTGGGGGCTGGAGATCCATGCCGTGAAGGGACGCGGCTACCGCCTGGCGCTGCCGCTGGAACTGCTCGATGGCGAGCGCATCCGTGCTCTGCTGCCGGAGTCGGTCGCGGCGCAGCTGACGGACATCGAGATCCATGAGCGCATCGACTCGACCAACACTCACCTGCTGCAGCAGGCCCGCCAGGGCCGTAGTGAGGCCGTGGCCTGTCTGGCCGAGCAGCAGCTGGCCGGACGCGGCCGGCGCGGCCGTGGCTGGGTATCGCCCTACGGCACCAATCTCTATCTGTCCCTGCTCTGGCGCTTCGAACTCGATCCGGGGCGGCTGAGCGGTCTCAGCCTGGTCACCGGCATCGCTCTGATGCGCGTGCTGCACGGCCTGGGGGCGGTGGAAACCGGGCTGAAATGGCCCAACGATGTGCTCTGGCGCGAACGCAAGCTGGGCGGGGTGCTGCTCGAGTTCGCCGGCGAAGCCAGCGGGCCTTGCCAGGTGGTGACCGGTATCGGTCTCAACGTGCTCATGCCGGCCGCAGTCGCCGCCGCCATCGACCAGCCCTGGTGCGACTTGCGCACGGTGCTGGGCGGCACCCCGGTGTCGCGTAATCGGCTGGCCGCCGCCATCCTGGCTGAGTTGTTGCCCCTCTACCAGACGTTCGAGCGCGACGGCTTCATCGACCTGGCCGGGGAATGGGCCGGCTATGATCTCTGCTACGGTCGGTCGGTGCGGGTGCTGTTGCCGACGCAGGCCCTGGAGGGGGTGGCTCGTGGCGTGGATGACAGCGGCGCTCTGCTGCTGCAGACCGCCAATGGTCTGCGGGTCTGCCATGCCGGTGAGGTCAGCCTGAGGCTGGTGCCGTGATGCTGCTGGTGGACATCGGCAATACCCGGCTGAAATGGGCGCTGTGGGTAGAGCAGGGGATCGTGCGGCGCGGTGCTGCGGCCCATGCCGGCTGTCCAGCGCAGGCGCTGCTCGCCGCCCAGTGGCATGATCTGCCGACGCCGCAACGGGTGGCAGTGGCCAGCGTGGCCGACTCGACCCTGGCCCAGGCGGTCGTCGCCTGGAGCCGCCGGCGCTGGGGCTGCGAAACCTTGCTGGCGCGCTCCCGGGCCGAGGGCTACGGTGTGCGTAACGCCTATACCGACCCCGGGCGCTTGGGCGTGGATCGCTGGCTGGCCATGGTTGGTGCCCACGCCTTGGGCGTGGGCGACTGCTGCATCATCGACTGCGGCACGGCCATCACCCTGGACGCCCTGACCAGCGACGGCCGCCACCTGGGCGGGGTGATCCTGCCGGGAGCGGCGTTGATGCGAGTTGCCCTCTATTGCAACACCCGGCGCATCCCCAAGGAGCTCAATGGCCAGATCACGGTGTTGGGCACCTCCACGCGGGACTGTGTCTGGGGCGGCACGGCCTATGCCGCAGCGGCCGCCATCGATCGCATCAGCGAGGACATGGCCGCAAACCTGGATTCCGACATGCAGCGCCTGCTCACCGGCGGTGACGCCGAAGCCATGCTGCCCTACCTACGTCATGCCTACCGCTTGGAGCCTGATCTGGTCTTCCATGGGCTGTATCGGATCGCGCAGTCGACGTGAGTCCGGGTTTGCTCCTGCCTCCGCTGATGCAGTACACTGGCCAGCCGCATGATAGATTGCGCTGGCGTAGCTCAGTCGGTAGAGCAGCTGATTTGTAATCAGCCGGTCGGGGGTTCGAATCCCTTCGCCAGCTCCGGGCATCGCGCCGGATCGCAGCACGCGATTCCGGGCTTGACAAGGGCATTTTTTTTCCAAATAATCGCGGCCTCGATTTGGGAGGGGTTCCCGAGCGGTCAAAGGGAGCAGACTGTAAATCTGCCGGCTCAGCCTTCGTAGGTTCGAATCCTACCCCCTCCACCAGAGTTTGGCGCAACCACGGGTTGCGGGGCGATTGGAAGCACTGAGCATCGCCGGTTTGCGGCGGGTGTAGTTCAATGGTAGAACCTCAGCCTTCCAAGCTGATGGTGTGGGTTCGATTCCCATCACCCGCTCCATGACTAAGGTTTTAAGCCCATGTAGCTCAGGCGGTAGAGCACGTCCTTGGTAAGGACGAGGTCACCAGTTCGAGTCTGGTCATGGGCTCCATTCTCTGTCTTAGTCGTAGCGTCCTGCTAGATCTCTTGGTCTTGAATTTCGGGGAGTTGTCTTAGATGTCCAAAGAGAAATTTGAGCGGAAGAAGCCGCATGTGAACGTGGGGACGATTGGTCACGTGGACCATGGCAAGACCACGTTGACGGCTGCGCTGACCAAGGTGGGGGCGGAGCGGTTTGGCGGCGAGTTCAAGGCCTACG
>DATLYF010000165.1:0-17267 GCA_035575095.1 Candidatus Competibacteraceae bacterium | reverse complement strand
CCGCCGGCAGCCAGCCCACCACCGGCGCGCGGCCGGCGAGCTGGCGGCGCAAGCCCTCGCGCAGCGGGCGTTGCGGCCCCCAGCCAGGATCATCGCTCACCGCCGGCGCGGCGCTGAGGCTCGCCGGCAGCAACGGCCCGCTCAGCGCCGCCAGCACCGGCGGGTGTTCGCGCTCGGGCGTGCGCTCCAGCAGTCCGGCCAGGGCATCGAGCTGCTGGGCCAGGGGCGCTAGCCAGCGCGCTTGCAGCTCCTCGTCATCCGGATGCAGCAGCGATACCACCACCAGCACCGCCAGCAGCGAACCGGCCAGGAGCAGGGCGAGGCGCGCACCGGCGCCGAGCGGGCCATGGCGGCGATACCAGCGCCTCATGTGCGCACCACCGCCGCGGTGAAGATATAGCCGCCGCTGCGCACGGTCTTGATCAGCTCCGGCGCCTTGGGATCGCGCTCGATCTTGCGCCGCAGCCGGCTGAGTTGGACGTCGATGCTGCGGTCGAAGGGCAGCGCGTCGCGGCCCTTGGTCAGATCGAGGAGCTGCTCGCGGCTCAGCACCCGCTGCGGGTGTTCGGCGAAGGCGGCGAGCAGCTCGAACTCGCCGCTGGTGAGCGGCACCAGCACATCATCGGGCGAGCGCAGCTCACGCCGCGCCAGATCCAGCCGCCAGCCTGCGAAGCTCAGCACCTGACCGAGCGAGCCGGCCGCCGGCTGGCGCGTACCGCTGCGGCGCAGCACCGCCCTGATCCGCGCCAGCAGCTCGCGCGGGCTGAAGGGCTTGGCCAGGTAGTCGTCGGCGCCCATCTCCAGACCGAGAATGCGCTCGGTCTCCTCGCCCAGGGCGGTGAGCATGACCACCGGCAGATTGGACACCGTGCGCAGCCGCCGGCACAGGCTCAGCCCGTCCTCGCCGGGCAGCATCAGGTCCAGCACGATCAGATCGTAGCGCCCCGTCTCCAGGGCCTTGAACATGGCGCGGCCGTCGCCCACGGCCTGCACCCGGTAGCCATGGCGGCCGAGGAAGTCTTGCAGCAGCTCGCGGATCTCGCGGTCGTCGTCGACGATGAGCACATGCGGGGAACTGTTCATGGGCGGAGATTATAAGAGCGTCGCCGCCGCCGAGCGCCGCGACATGATTACGCTGCGTTACCGCCGTCGCGGCAGCAACCGTTTGTTACAAAAACCCCGGCGCCGCGACATCGACCGGAAAAGCCCGGGATCGATCCTGCCACCACGGTAAGCGACACCGTGGACAACCGAGGACAATCCCCATGCGCAAGAAGACCCTGGCCATTTCCCTCGCTTCCCTGCTCGGCGTGGCCGGTATCGCCTACGCCGCCGGCGGCCCCGGCGACTGCGGGCGCGGCTTCGCCGGCTGGCGCCATGCCGGCTTCCACGGCCCCATGGGCGGCCCCATGGGCTTGTGCCAAGCGCCCCGCGGCGAGCGGCTGGAGAGCGCCATCGGCGTGGTGCAGGCGTTCGTCAAGTTCACCCCCGAGCAGCAGAGTGCCTGGAACGAGCTGACCACCGCGCTGCGCGCCGCCAATCAGGACCTGGACAAGCTCTGCGAGGAGCGCAAGGAAGCGGAGGGCGATCGCCTGGCACGGCTGGAAAGCTGGTTCAGCGGCGGCCTCGACGCGGTGCGCAAGATCCGTCCCGCCTACGAGCGCTTCCAGGCCACGCTGAGCGCGGAGCAGCGCCAGGCCCTGGAGCGGCTGTGGCGCCACGGCCGGCCGTCCTGAGCGCCCGCCGGCCCCGGGGCCGGCCGCTCCTCAGCCGCCGCCAGCGGCGCGCTGGATGGCGCGGCGGATGCGCGGATAGGTGCCGCAGCGGCAGAGGTTGGTGATGGCGGCGTCGATGGCAGCCTCGGAGGGATGCGGATTGCGCGCCAGCAGGGCGGCGGCGGCCATCAGCATGCCCGACTGGCAGTAGCCGCACTGCGGCACCTGCTCGGCGATCCAGGCCCGCTGCAAGGGATGGGAACGGTCCGCGGACAGGCCCTCGATGGTGGTGACGGCGCGTCCGGCCACCGCCGCCAGCGGCAGCACGCAGGCGCGTACCGCCACGCCATCCAGGTGCACGGTGCAGGCCCCGCAGACGGCGATGCCACAGCCGAACTTGGTGCCGGTCAGCCCCAGATGGTCGCGCAGCACCCATAGCAGCGGGGTGTCGGGCTCTACCTCGAGAGTATGGGTCTGGCCATTGACGGTGAGTTGGATGGACATCGGCAGAGGCGCGCAAAGGCAGCGATACACATGTCAACCTTAGCGCCCGTCTGCCCGCATCACAATGCCAGGCTGCGCCGCGCGCTCACAATTGCAGCACCAGCGCCGCCAGCCCACCGCCCAGCAGGGCGCCGGCCAACACATCGCTGGGATAGTGCAAGCCCAGCACTAGCCTGGAGAGCGCCACCAGCGCGGTGAACGGCAGCAGCAGCCAGGCCAGGGCCGGATAATGGGTCAGGGCGACCACGGTGAAGCTCACCGCGTGCAGGGTGTGTCCGGAGGGAAAGCTGTACTCATCGAGCGGCGCCACGCGGGCGCGAATGACCGGGCTGCGGGCGCAGGGCCGTGGCCGCGTGGTCTTGCCCTTGAGCCACGTGTAGAGCAGCAGGCAGATGCCGCCGGCGGCCAACATGCGCAGCACCGCCGGCAGCGCCGCCCAACCGTCCAGCGCCAGCAGCGCCAGCATCAGCACATACCAGAACACCCCGTCGCCGAGGCGGCTGATCACGGCGAACGGTCGTTCCAGCCGTAGCCGCCGGCCGGCGCGGTTGCAGCGCAGGCACCAGTGCAGCTCGCGCTCGGCGAGGCGAACCAGCGGCGCTGCGGGTACCAGGGGATGATCGGGCATGGCTTGCCTCCTTCACACTCCGGCCGCGTACTCGCGGCACATCTGCTCGAACTGCGCGACGATGCAGCGCCAATCGCAGACTGCCACCGCCTGCCGCGCCCGCGCCCCCAGGTACGCCAGGTAATGCGGCTCGGCCATCAGGGCGCATGCCGCCATGAGAAAAGCAGCCTCGTCGCCCGGCCGCACCAGCCAGCCGCTGTCGCCGTGGCGGATGTGCGCGTGGGCGGCGGCATAGTCAAAGGCCAGCACCGCCAGCCCGCTGGCCATGGCCTCTAGGGTGACGTTGCCGAAGGTCTCGCTCAGGCTGGGAAACAGGAACAGATCGGCCGAAGCGTAGTGGCGGGCCAGATCCGCACCACGGCGGATGCCGGCAAAGACGAAGTCAGGATGCGCGCGGCGCAGAGCGGCGGCGGCCGGACCGTCGCCGACCAGCACGAAGCGCGCCGCCGGCTGCCGTTGCCGTAAGGCGAGGAAGGCATGCACTGCCAGCGGCAGATTCTTCTCGGGCGCCAGCCGGCCGACGTACAGCGCCACCGGTGCGCGCTCCTCGGCGCCCCAGGCGCGGCGCAGTTGCGCATCGCGCCGCGCCGGGTCGAACAGAGCAGTGTCCACGCCCCGCGCCAGCACGCGGCTGTTGCCGATCCCCAAGGCGCTCAGCTCGTCGGCCTGCTCGCGGGTCGGCACCAGGGTGCAGTGGCAGCGGTTGTGGAAGCGGCGCAGGTAGGCAGCGACCGGGCCGGCCAGCAGCCCCAGGCCGTAGTGGCCGGCATAGCGGTGGAAATTGGTGTGGAAGGCCGACACCACCGGCAGCCCCAGACGCCGCGCCAGACGCAGGGCCGAAGCCCCGAGCGGCCCCTCGGTGGCGATATGCACCAGGTTGGGCGGCGCCTCCCGCCATAGCCGTGCCAGGGCGCTAGCGGCCGGCAGACCGAACTGCACCGCCGGATAGAAAGGCAGGCGCAGCCCCGGCACGGTCAGCACCCGCAGCGCCCCCTCGGCGCCGCCGTGGTCCTCCGGCCCCTGGCGCGGGCGTACCAGTTGCACCTCGTGGCCGCGCGCCAGCAGTCCCTGCAGCAGGCGTTCCAAGGTCATGGCCACCCCGTTCACTTCGGGGGCGTAGGTCTCGCTCACCAGGCAGACCCGTAGCGGGGCCGCAGCGGTGGCGTCGTGGAGAGCAGGGACGGCGCTGTGCATAGCGCCGACTATGCCGCCGGCGCACGACACGCGGATGACGTTTGGATGACGATCCGGTGACGGGGAATCAGTCCAGCCCGGCCACGAACCCGCGCACCAGCGCGCGCAGGTCGCGGGCGGCGACGGCGGCGTATTCCAGGGTCTGTTCGTGGCTGAGCGGCACCGCACTCAGGCCCTCGGCCAGGTTGGTGACCGCCGACAGCGCCAGCACCTTGAGCCCGCAGTGACGCGCCAGCAGCACCTCAGGCACGGTGGACATGCCCACCAGATCGGCACCCAGCGTGCGGAAGGCGCGGATCTCCGCCGGGGTCTCGAAGCTCGGCCCGAGGGTGGCCAGGTACACGCCCTCGGCCAGGGCGATGCCGAGCCGTTGCGCCACCGCCTGCATACGCGCCCGCAGCCCGGCGTCGTAGGCATCCGCCATGCTGAAGAAGCGCGGCCCGTAGCGCTCGTCGTTGGGGCCAGCCAGCGGGTTGCCGGGCAGCAGATTGATGTGGTCGCTGATCAGGCACACCTTACCGGCCCCCACCTCGGGGCGCAGTGAGCCGGCGGCATTGGTCAGCAGCAGCAGCTCGGCGCCGAGCAGCCGGAAGGCACGCACCGGCACCGCCATCACCGCCAGGCCGTGGCCCTCGTAGGCATGCACCCGCCCCTTGAGGCAGGCCAGCGGCACGCCCTCCAGCCGCCCCAGCACCAGCTCGCCGGCATGCCCCGGCACGCTGCTCTGCGGGAAGCCGGGGATGTCGGCGTAGGGGATGGCGACGGCCTCGTCCAGCTCATCGGCCAGCCCGCCCAGGCCGGAACCGAGGATCAGGCCGAGGCGCGGGGTGAAACCGGGGGCGCGGCGGCGGATCAGCTCGGCCGCGGCGAAGGGGCTGTCGGTGGTCATCGGTAGCGACTCCGCATCATGCTAGTGTCCCCTCTCCCGCCTACGAGAGAGGGTCAGGGTGAGGGCAGCCGAAGGCACGCCATCCGGGGCGCGCACCCTCTGGGCGTCTTGACGGGTGTCCGCTGCGCTCACCGCATCGAGCGCCGCCGCATCCTGCGCCAGCCAGGGCCGGAAGCGGCCGAGCAGCAGCAGCCCCGGCACGGCCACCAGCACGCACAGGCCGAAAAACCCCGGCCAGCCCAGCGCCTCGACCAGATAGCCGGTGGGCGCGGCGACGAGCACCCGCGGCACGCCCATCAGGCTGGACAGCAGGGCGTACTGGGTGGCGGTGAACTTGCGGTCGGTGAGGCTGGCCATGAAGGCCACGAAGGCCGCGGTGCCGAGGCCACCGCTGAAGTTCTCGAAGGCGATCACCGCGGTGAGCGCCGGCACGCTGTGGCCGATCTGCGCCAGGGCGGCAAAGCCGGCGGTGGAGAGCGCCTGCAGGATGCCGAAGCCCCACAGCGCGCGGTAGATACCGAGCCGCAGGATCAGCAGCCCACCCAGCAGGCCGCCGGCCACCGTGGCCCAGAAGCCGAACAGCTTGACCACCGTACCGATCTCGGTCTTGCTGAAGCCGAGATCGAGGTAGAAGGGCGTGGTCATCTGCGCCGCCATGGTATCGCCCACCTTGTAGAGCAGGATGAACAGCAGGATCACCAGGGCATCGCGGCGCGCGAAGTACTCGACGAAGGGCTGCACCACCGCCTCTTGCAGCGTGCGCGGGGTACCGGCCGGCAGCGGCGGCTCGGCCGCCAGCCAGGTGGTGAGCAGCCCCGGCAGCAGGGCCAGGGCGAGCAGCGCATAGACCGCCGGGAACGGCAGATGGTCGGCCAGGATCAGGCCGCCGCCCGAGGCCAGCAGCATACCCACCCGGTAGCCGTTGACATAGAGCGCCGCCCCCAGGCCCTGCTCGTTATCGCTCAGCGACTCGCGCCGATAGGCGTCGATGACGATGTCCTGGGAGGCGGAGAAGAACGCCACCAGCAGCGCCAGCAGCGCCACCAGCGCCGGTGCGCTCGGTGCAGTCTGACCCAGCGCGGCGATGCTCAGCACGAGCAGCGCCTGCAGCGGCAGCAGCCAGCCGCGCCGCCGGCCCAGCCGCGCGAGCGGGGTGTAGCGGTCGAACAGCGGCGCCCACAGGAATTTCAACGTATAGGGCAGCCCCACCAGGGCGAACAGCCCGATGGTGCCGAGGTCCGCCCCCTCCTGCTTGAGCCAGGCCTGCAGCAACGAGCCGGTGAGCAGCAGCGGCAAGCCCGAGGCGAAGCCCATGGCGAAGGCCACCAGCATGCGCGGCGCGAACAGCGTGCGCAGCAGGTCGGCAAGGCCGAGGCGGGCGGAAGCATTGGCGGCGTGATCGGGCATGGTGACGGACGCAGGCGACGGAATTATGGGCGCACCCTAGCAGATTTCCCCGTGGTTGCGGCAGACTCTTCCCATCGCCCGCGATGCTCAGGAGGTGTGCCATGACCACCCTGCCCGCTACCATGCGCGCCATGGTGCTGGAGGCGCCCGGCCGGCCGCTGGCGCTGCGCGAGGTGCCGCTGCCGCAGCTGCAAAGCCCCGATCAGGTGCTGCTGCGGGTGCACGCCTGCGGCGTATGCCGCACCGACCTGCACATCGTCGACGGTGAGCTGGTCGAACCCAAGCTGCCGCTCATCCCCGGCCACCAGATTGTTGCCACGGTGGTAGCCGCAGGCCCCGCCGTCACCCGCTTTCGCCCCGGCGAGCGCATCGGCGTGCCTTGGCTGGGCTATAGCGACGGCGCATGCCGCTACTGCCGCCGCGATCAGGAAAACCTGTGCGAGCAGGCACGCTTTACCGGCTACACCCTGGACGGCGGCTACGCCGAATACGCCCTGGCTTTCGAGCGCTATTGCTTCCGCCTGCCGGACGGCTATGGCGACCTGGAAGTCGCCCCTCTGCTCTGCGCCGGCCTGATCGGCTATCGCACCTACCGCCTGGCCGGCGGTGAAAAGCTGGAGCGCATCGGCATCTACGGCTTCGGCGCCGCCGCCCACATCATCACCCAGGTGGCGGCGCACCGCGGGCAGCAGGTCTATGCCTTCACCCGCCCCGGCGACACCAGCGCCCAGGACTTCGCCCGCCGCCTCGGCGCGGTGTGGGCCGGCAGCGCTGAGGAGCTGCCGCCGCAGCCACTCGACGCTGCCCTGATATTCGCCCCGGCCGGCGAGCTGATGGTGCAGGCGCTCAAGGCGGTGGACAAGGGCGGCGCGGTGGTGAGCGGCGGCATCCACATGAGCGACATCCCTTCCTTCCCCTACCGCTGGCTGTGGGAGGAGCGCAGCCTGAAATCGGTGGCCAACCTCACCCGCCGCGACGGCGAGGAGTTCCTGGCGATCGCGCCGCAGGTGCCGGTGCGCACCGAAGTGCACACCTACCCCCTGGAGCAGGCCGCACAGGCGCTCGATGACCTGCGCGCCGGGCGCTTCACCGGGGCGGCGGTGGTGGTGGTGGATTGAGTTGAAAAAAAGCCGGGCTGTCGCCCGGCCTAAATCAGGCCCTTCCTGGCAGCGCGCCGTTCCTAGGCGCCGATGATCCCTCCGTCGTCCTTGACGATGGCCACCACCGACGGCCGTGGCGGCATTCCTTCTTTGAAATCGGGCCAGCGCGTGGCCGGCTTGTCGAAGGTGGAGTCCTTGACCCCGTCGGCGGCCGGATGCTGCACCGCCAGGAATAGGGTCCTGTCATCGGGCGTGAACTCGGGGCCGCACATCTCGGCACCGATGGGCACGCGGAAGAAGAAGCGGGTCAGGTAGGCGCCCGCCCCTTGCGTGTCGCAGGCCCACATGCCGTCGGCGGTACCCGATTTCTGCCAGGCCGCGCCCTGGTCGGTGGCAATCCACAGCCTTCCGGCGCCATCCACCGCCAGGTTGTCCGGGCACCAGAACCAGCCGTTCTCGCTCACCGCCGGGTGGTACTTGGCCCCCGCCTCGGGCTTGCGCGGATCGCCGGCGCGGATGGCGATGTCCCAGGTGAATTCGCCGGCGGCGTGGTCGCCGCCGGGCGGACTCAGCGCCAGGATGTGACCGGTCTCGTTCTTGGCGCGCGGGTTGACGGCATCCACCTTGTCCGTCTCGCGCTTGGCGTTGTTGGTCAGCGCCACGTAGACCTTGCCATCCTTGGGATGGGCCTCGATGTCTTCGGGGCGGTCCATGGGGGTGGCGCCGAGCAGATCGGCGGCGCGGCGGGTCTCGATGAGCACGTCGGCCTGGCTGGCAAAGCCGTTGTCCTGGGTCAGCGGACCCTGGCCATGCACCAGCGGCAGCCAGGTCAGTTTGTCCTCGCTGAAGCGGGCCACATACAGCGTGCCCTCGTCGAGCAGTCCGAAGTTGGCCTTGCGATCATTCTTGTCGTACTTGCCTTTGCTGACGAACTTGTAGATGTAGTCGAAGCGCTCGTCGTCGCCGGAATACACCACTACGCGGCCGTCGGGGTTGAGCACCACCGCCGCGCCCTCGTGCTTGAAACGGCCCAGGGCGGTGCGCTTGACCGGTACCGAGCGCGGATCGTACGGGTCGTACTCGACGATCCAGCCGAAGCGGTTGGGTTCGTTCGGCTCCTGGGCGATGTCGAAGCGCGCCACATGTTTTCCCCACCAGGGATACTCGGGCTCGCCTTTGATGCCGTAGCGGCGGTGGTTCTTCTCTTCGGGCGTGCCCTTGGGATCGCCGGCGAAATACTGGTGGAAGTTCTCCTCGGCGATCAGCACCGTACCCCACGGCGTCTTGCCGCCGGCGCAGTTGTTCAGGGTGCCGATCACCTTGCGCCCGCTGGGGTCGGCCTTGGTCTTGAGCCGCTCGTGGCCGGCGGCCGGACCGGCAATCATGATCTCGGTCGAGCGCATCGTGATGCGGCGGTTGTAGGGGCTGTCCGGGACGTAGCGCCAGCGCCCGTCCACCTTGCGCACCTCGACTACGGAATGGCCGTGAGCGGCCAGCTCGATCTGGGTCTGCTCGGCGCTCACCTGGTCCTTGAGCTTGTCCTCGCTGAGGCCGGGGAACATCAGATGGGTGACGGTGTATTCGTGGTTGACGCACAGCAGGCCGTGGTCGGGCTTGCCCTCCAGCGGCATGAAGGCGATATAGTCGTTGTTGTAGCCGAAGCGCCGCTCCTGCTCGTCGGCGCTGAGCTTGCGCGGATCGAATTCGCCCAGTCCCTTGACCAGCGGGTCGCCCCAGCGGATCAGCACCTCGGCCCGGTAGCCGGGGGCGACGTGATGGGTTTCGTCGATGCCGTGGGCGATCTCGGTAAAGCCCAGGCTGGAGCTCGCCTGTGTCGCCGCGGCGAGGGCGTTGCGCGCGAACACGCCGGGCAGGGTCAGCACCGCGGCGCCGGCCAGCAGCCCCTTGAACAGGCCGCGGCGGCTCAGGCGCGCCTCGATGATCTCGCCGATGGGCAGCAGCGGATTGGGGTTGTTGCCGATATCGTCCTGGGGATCGCGGTAACGCTGGCTCATGGAGGGCTCCTACGGCGCAATGGACACGGTCTCGGGCGCACACCATAGCCATAGCAAATGACACCTTGGTGACAAGTGCCCTACAGCGCCCAATCGTAGTCCAGGGTCAGCGGCGCGTGGTCGGAGAAGCGCTGCGCCTTGTAGATAGCTGCCGAACGCACCTTGTCCTTCAAACCGGGGGTGATCACCTGGTAGTCGATGCGCCAGCCGACGTTCTTGGCCCAGGCCTGGCCGCGGTTGGACCACCAGGTGTACTGCTCGGGCTGCGGGTCGACCACGCGGAAGGCATCGACCCAGCCGAGTTCGCCGAAGACGCGATCCAGCCAGGCCCGCTCCTCGGGCAGGAAGCCGGAGTTTTTCTGGTTGCCGCGCCAGTTCTTGAGATCGATGGGCTTGTGGGCGATGTTGAAATCGCCGCACAGGATGTATTCACGGCCGCTCGCGCGCATCTCCTCGAGGCGCGGGATCAGCCGCTCGAGCAGCGCCATCTTGAACGCCTGCCGCTCTGCGCCGGAGGAGCCGGAGGGCAGGTAGAGCGAGACCACGCTCAGGCGGCCGAAGCGCGCCTCCAGGTAGCGCCCTTCGGCGTCGATCTCCGGCCAGCCGAAGCCGACGATCCACTCATCGGGCTGGCGGCGGGCGTAGAGCGCCACCCCGCTGTAGCCCTTCTTCTCGGCATCGTGGTAACGGCAATGATAGCCCGCCGGGTAATAGCGCCCGCCGTTCAACTGGTGCTCCTGGGCTTTGGTCTCCTGGATGCAGACCACGTCGGCGTCCTGCGCCGCCAGCCAGTCGAAAAAGCCCTTGTCGGCGGCCGAGCGGATACCGTTGGCGTTGAGGGTGATGATGCGCATGCGGCAGAGTCCCTGGCAAAATAGAACATTTTACGGGTATGGCCCACAGAGAATGGAAGACGTCTACAACCCCTTTCTTGCCGATCTGGAGCAGGCCCGCCGCGACGGCACCCTGGTCCGCATCCATCGCGAGGAGCTGGGCGCGGCCTGGGTGGATGGTTACGTGCTGGGCCTCGGCCGGGCCTGGTGCCTGGTGGGCGTGATCGGCGACGACATCCGCCCCAACGGCTTTCAGGCGCTGCGCCTGGAGCACATCAGCAACCTGGAGCTGCCCTGCCCCAATCACACCTTCAAGGCCCGGGCGCTGGCCCTGCGCGGCTATAGCCGGCCGCAGCCGCCGGCCCTCGACCTGGACGACGATGCGGCACTGCTGCGCGATGCCAGCGCCGCTTTCCCGCTCATCACCCTCTATCTCGAAGCCAGCGAGCCGGACATCTGTTACGTCGGCCGGGTGGTGATGCTCAACGGCGATACGCTGTTCCTGCGCTGCCTCAACCCCGATGCCGAATGGGAGCGCGAGCATGGCCGCTTCGGCCTGGACGAGATCACCCGCATCGACTTCGGCGGCGGCTACGAACAGGCCCTGGCCCTGGTGGCGGGGCTGATCGACACTCCCCACTGACCACGGACTGCGATCGCATGCACGATTACCAGCGCGAGTTCCTCGATTTCGCCATCCAGCAGGGCGTACTGCGCTTCGGCCGCTTCACCCTGAAATCCGGCCGCATCAGCCCCTATTTCTTCAACGCCGGCCTGTTCCACAGCGGCCAGGCCCTGGCCCGGCTGGGACGCTATTACGCCCAGGCGGTGAGCGATGCCGGGCTGGCCTTCGACATGCTGTTCGGCCCGGCCTACAAGGGCATCCCGCTGGCTTGTGCCACCGCCATTGCCCTCTACCAGCAGCACGGTCGCGACCTGCCCTGGAGCTTCAACCGCAAGGAGGCCAAGGACCACGGCGAGGGCGGCACCCTGGTGGGCGCGCCCTTGCGCGGGCGGGTACTGCTGGTCGATGACGTCATCACCGCCGGCACCGCCATCCGCGAGTCCATGGCCATCCTGGCGGCCCACGACGCGACACCGGCCGGGGTGGTGATCGCACTGGACCGCCAGGAGCGCGGCCAGGGCGAGTTGTCCGCCATTCAAGAAGTCGAGCGCACGCACGGCATCCCCGTGGTGAGCATCGTCACGCTGGCCGATCTGGTGGACTACCTGGGCGAGCGCCCAGAGTATGCCGCGCACCTGGACGCGGTGCGGGCGTATCGGCAGGAATACGGGGTTTGATGCCCAACCGCTAGAGATCGGCGGCCAATTCCCGCGTGCGCCGGGCGGCCGCCATCGCCCGGCATCCGCTCGCATTCTGGCCACACCAGAGCGGCGAGAAATCACCGCATCCGACAAGAACATGCCGCGGTGTCCGATGGGACCGCGATGTGGCGGCACGCCGCTACGGTCGCTCACCCGTCGCCCAGAGGAAAACGTTCTCGTAGCGCACACTTCCATCCGCACGCATGTGGGCGCGGTCCGCATTCGCGTAGACGGCGCGGACCGCAGCTTCCCCGCTGTGCGCGATGGCCGCCTGATTGACGCCGGCGCTGGCGTTCCCGCGCCACGATGCTTCGGTGCTGGGGAAGACAAAGGGACAGGCGACCTCGCCTTCCTCAACGACGCGCAGACCCGCGCCGTGCAGGAGAGCCGCCAACGCTCCCGGCTCGGACAGGGCACCCGGGTGCGGCGGTGGAGCACCGGGCGGCGGGGGCGGCATCAACGGCCCGAGCGCTGGCATCACGGCAGTTAGAAACTCGCACCGTTCCGGCGGTCCCCAAGCGGTCACGACGACCCGCCCGCCGGGCCGCACGACGCGCACAAGCTCACGCATGGCCGCAGCCATGTCTGCCGCATAGAAGACGCTGTTCACCGCCGTGACCGCATCAAAGCTGGCGTCGGCGAAGGGCATGGCTTCCAGATCACCCTCCCGCACATCGGCCGCGGGCAAACGTTGCCGCGCTATGGCCAGCAACCCCGGCGAGGCGTCAAGTGCGGCCACCTGCGCACCGCGGAGGTGAGCCAGCAGCGCGAGGAGTCCTGCCCCGCACCCGGCATCGAGCAGACGCGTGCCGGAAGTCACGCGCGCGGCATCAAGGGCCGCACCGAAAAGCGGCAAGCACACCTGCTCCACGTAGGTGGCCCAGTCCTGAGCACGAGCCCCCCAGAGCTGACCCTGAACGTTTGCACTGCCCATCAGTATTCCTCCCGACGTTCACCAAATCCAAAGCTGTTTCTCCGGCCCAATCTGGGCATGCTAACGTTCGAGCTCAGGGGCGTGCCGCTTGCGGCGCGTCCCCCTGGAGCGCAATGTTAGGCAAAAGCTAGTGCTGGATGATTTTGGCATCAGTGATTTTGCCTTGGTTGTCAAAGTAAATATGCAAATCATCGTAGTCCATCCGCATGCCGCTACACATGCCAAGGGTATAGCGATACTCAGTTTCTGCTACAAAATCTGGTTTTCCTAGAAGACGTTCAACGAATTGCTTGGTTTGCCCTTGTACGAGGAGTCGGTCTCTTATATCAATTGCCATTCCTCCGCGGTGGCAAGTTGCATCCTGAGCGTCTAAAATAGGTGCATGCCATTTGGCATGATCGAATTTCTCCGTAGAGAAGACGCCGACAGATGACCACCAAACGAAAACGCCTAGCGGCACCCCGACAATAAACAAAAATGCGGCAAAGACGATTACAACGACTTTGATGATTTTTCTGAGTCTCGAAAACGGCATCACGCACGGCCTAACGTTGGAGTTATGCGTCAATCGCACCACCCTATCTGCTTCGCCGAATTGACTGAAGCCACCTACCGGCGATCCGGCGCACAAACTGCTCGGCCTCCGCCCTGGTCATTGGATCAGTGCTATTCGGCTTCTGGTGATACGCATGCCTTGCCCAGTCACCAGTTACTGCCGGATTATGAACGGCATCCTTGAAGCGGTCGAACTGCTCTTTATCAATCCCAAACTCAGCATGAAATTCTTTTCTGTTGCTTGGGTATCCTTCGGCAAGTTCGTAAATCTTATACAACGTTTCACCAGATGGGTTCTCAATGCATAGCAGCTTAATTGCTCTCGCTGCATTTGGATCGAGAAAAGCAGGCTCGAACAGAGCCCGTTGGCGCTCCAGTTCTGCTTGATATTGGCGCTCGTTGTGTTCTTCGTGCCACTTGACTAACTCGTCTGGCGAAAGTCCCTGTGGTGGAGAGATCGTTATAGTGGCAGTGCCGGTGATAATCCTAATTACACATGAGTCCACCTCCAGAAACGCATGTCGGTGCGGTGGCGTTGTGGCGTAGTCGATCACCGATCCAAGCGCAAATTCCGGATCAATCGCGGAGCTCTTGAATGCTGCTCTCACATTCTTAGCTATCTTAAACGCATCCGCTGCCGTCGCACAGTCATCAATAGTCGGAGACGATAATGCTGGGTATTCAATTCCCTGTATCAGATCGAACCTTAGTCCCTTGAGAAGATCGGCTAGGTTCCGGTGCTCCAGGCTAGTCTTTTGAATTTCAATTGCCCACTTCATTACAGCATTCCCTATCCAGTGGCAGAGACAATCGACGCATAACGCCCCAGTTCACGCGCCGGCGTAGCCGGTCGCGTGGAACCGGTTGTTATGCGGTTCTAGACAATCAACTGAAGTCGGCAATTCTAAATATCTTGCCATCTTTGAACTCGAATTCCGATCGCCTATTAAGGCGAAGCACTTCTCCGGCTTTCACGCCGTTTGGAAGATCCACAACCAGAACACCCTCATATGCAATGTCTACTTTTGCGCTGTCTCCAGCACATTTGAAGTTCGTCGCCTTCTGATGCCGAGATGAGAACAGCACTTTTGATTTATTGGCCAATTCGCGAAATTACCCGATACCCACCGCCTCGGCATTAACGTCGTCCCCTGCAACGTTCTTGAAAATGACTTCTGGATGGACAAGAGCAACCATTCCGTCGACGTCGAACTTGTTGTAAGCAGCGATGTAGTTTTGTATGGCGGTTTTTTCTCTTCGTTGGTCATGGGCTAACGCCTCTTCCTTGGTTTCGTATAACTAAAATTCAGCTGTAAAATCGCCATATTGCAATACGACATATTTGTCCCATAAACTTCCGAACGCCTCGCAACCGATTGATTCTCAACACATTGGCATGGAAAAACGCAACCATGCTCCATGGAGGAAACGCAGCAAGAATCCAGGTCGCCATTCTGTTTCACAGCGAGTGCCGTTTACATGGATGGGACGGCACCGGTATCGGTCACCCGCCACACGCAGCGACACCGTTTTGCGTAGGGGGTAACGGTCATGTGACCATCCTCTTCGGAGTTTATCGTTTCCGAGTCTAGCAGGTCGCCGGCATACCGTGAAGTCGCTGCCAAACCTCTGCTCTCCTCTCAAAAAAACAAAGGGCGACGGCAAAGCCGTCGCCCTGTCGCTATCCCGAATGGCTCGGGGGATTACATGTACACCCCACCGTTCACATTGATCTGCTGGCCGGTGATGTAATCGCCGTCGACCGCCAGGAAAGCCACCGCCTTGGCGATTTCCTCGGGCTTGCCGAAACGGCCCAGGGGAATGGTGGCGATGATCTTCTCCTGAATCTGCTGGGGAATCTTCGCCACCATTTCGGTTTCGGTGAAACCGGGGCAGAGCACGTTTACGGTGATGTTGTTGCGCGCCAGCTCCTTGGCCGCCGACTTGGTGAAGGCGATGATGCCGCCCTTGGAGGCAGAGTAATTGGTCTGGCCGAAGTTGCCGGCCTGGCCGACGAAGGAGGCGACGCTGATGATGCGGCCGTAGTTCTGCTCGATCATCCGCGGTATGGCAGCGCTGGTGACGTAGTACACGCTGTTGAGGTTGGTGTTGATGACCGCGTCCCAGTCCTCGTCCGTCATCTTCTTCAGGGTGACGTCGCGGGTGATGCCGGCGTTGTTGACCAGGATGTCGATCGTGCCCCAGTGTTCGATCACTTTGTTGACCAGGGCGCGGGCCTGCTCTTTGACGCCGACGTCGGCCTGCACGATCAGGGCATCGCTGCCCAGCGCCTTGACTTCCTGGGCCACGGCCTCGGCTTCGGCCGCTCCGCTACGGTAGTTGATCGCCACCTTGGCACCCAACCGGGCCAATTCCAGGGCGATGGCGCGACCGATACCGCGGGAACCACCGGTGACCAAAGCGATCTTGCCGTCGAGTTTGCCCATCGTTTTCTCCTCTCTGTGTTGCAATCGTCATGCGGCGGGCGACCACACGGGATGAGGCCGCTCCACAACGGGCTGCGATCCTAACCCGTCGCTGTTACATCCCGGTAACAATCCGTGGCGTCCATTCCTCAAAGATAGTTCAAAGCCCAGGCGGCGCGGACTCAGGGCAGCGGCAGCCGGGTGGTGGACTTGATCTCCTCCAGCACCACGGTGGAGCGGATCTCGCGCACCCCCGGCACCCGCATCAGTTCCTCCATGAGAAAGCGCGACAAACTGCGCAGATCGGGCATCACCACCCGCAGTAGGTAATCCCCCTCGCCGGTCACCGAGAAGCATTCCAGGATCTGCGGCATGGCCCGCACCGCATCGTGGAAGGCGCGCATCGCGCGCTCTCCCTGCTTGTCCAGGTTGACGGTGACGAAGGCCAGCACCGCCAGCCCCAGCGCTTCGGGCTCCAGCAGCGCCGCGTAGCCGCGCACCAAACCGGCCTGCTCCAGGCGCTGTAAACGGCGGGCACACTGGGTCGGGGAGAGATTGACCTTCTCTGCCAGGGCCACGTGGCTCTGCCGGGCATCCTCCTGCAGCGCCAGGAGCAGGCGCCGGTCATAACCGTCCAGCTCGACAGCGATTTTTTTCTGCATGAGAAGACCTTGGCTCGCCGTAAAACTGCACAATAGGCTGTACATTGCAGATTATTGCACGAAAGCCACGGCCCCGCCCACCTATAATCGCGGTAATCCTACCCACCATCCCTGACGCCATGACCACCACGCCCCGCAAACGCAAGCTGGAATCCGGCATCCGTCTGGAGCTGGGCGATCCCCAGCACCGCAGCTATGCCCAGGTGCTGCAACTGGAGCGCATCCTCAACGCTCAGCGGCCGTTCCAGCAGCCACCCAGCCACGACGAGATGCTGTTCATCATCATCCACCAGGTGGCCGAGCTGTGGCTCAAGCTGATGTACCACGAGCTCGCCGCCGCCCGCGCCGACATCGCCCGCGACCAGCTCGGCGTGGCCTTCAAGAAGCTGGCGCGGGTCAAGGCCATCCAGAGCCAGATGATCTCGGCCTGGGACGTGCTACGCACCATGACCCCGGCCGATTATCTGCGCTTCCGCGACGCCCTCGGCCCCTCCTCCGGCTTCCAGTCCTACGGCTACCGGCTGGTGGAGTTCGCCCTGGGCAACAAGGATGCCGACCACATCAAGGTCCACCGCTACGATCCCGAGATCCACGCCCGGCTCACCCAGGCGCTGGCCGAACCGAGCCTCTACGACGAGACGCTCAAGCTGCTGGCGCGGCGCGGTTTCGCCATCGCCCCGCAGGTGCTGGAGCGCGACCTGAGCAAGCCTTATCAGCCTCACGATTCGGTGCTGGAGGCCTGGCTCGCCGTCTACCGCGACTGCGAGCGTCACTGGGATCTCTACAACCTGGCGGAAAAGCTGGTGGATATCGAGGACAACTTCCAGCACTGGCGCTTCAACCATCTGCAGACGGTCAAGCGCATCATCGGCCACAAGCGCGGCACCGGCGGCTCCAGCGGGGTGCCGTTCCTGGAGAAGGCGCTGGGGATCTCCTTCTTCCCCGAGCTGTATCAGGTGCGGACGGCGCTGTAATGCTGAACCACGACCATGACCATGACCCTAGATGACTGCCGCGCGCTCGACGCCCGCGATCCCCTGGCCCGCTTTCGTGAGCGCTTCGAGCTGCCGGCGGGGGGG
>DATLYF010000164.1:0-11051 GCA_035575095.1 Candidatus Competibacteraceae bacterium | reverse complement strand
GGTGGCGATGCGCTCGGCGCCGAGCCGCTCGGCGTACTCCAGGAAGGCCTTGAACTTGATTTCGCTGTTGCAGAGGATGTCCGGGTTGGGGGTGCGTCCCTGGCGGTATTCTGCCAGGAAGTGGCTGAACACCCGCTCCCGGTATTCAGCGCTGAAGTTGACCTTGTGCAGAGGGATATTCAGCACCTCGCACACGTCCTCGGCATCACGCAGGTCGTCGGCGGCGGTGCAATAGCCGGGCTCGAAGCTCTCCTCCCAGTTCTTCATGAACACGCCGTGGACATCGTAGCCCTGCTGCTTGAGCAGCAGCGCCGCCACCGAGGAATCCACCCCGCCGGAGATGCCCACCACCACACGCGGCTTAGCCATCGCCACTGTCAACTCTCGTAACTGCCGATTACCAAAATTAATTATTATCAAAGAAGCGTCCAGGAGGCGCAAACCCAGTCCGGCCGGACCGGCGGCGCGCCGAGGAATAAGCAGAACAGACGGGGAGACGGAGCGTGGTCGAAGCGCACAAAGACAACCAGCGAACGGATGCCGGCGAAAGCGGTACGGCCGTGGGCGAGGGCCAGGCCGTCGGCGGCATCTTCAGCCTGAAGTGGAAGGCAGTCCTGGCAGTGGTCGCAGCGCTGGCTGCGCTCATCGCCGGCCAGGTGCTGTACAGCCACAGCCACCAACAGCAAACCTTCGCCGAGCAGCACCGGCTGTCGCTGGCGCGTAGCCAGCGGGAACTGCAAGAGCGGGTGCAGAACGAGCTGGACCGGCTGCAGCAACTGGCCCAGCAACTGCCCAATCAGCCCGGGCTGCGGGAGTTTCTGCCCAGCGCCGATGCCGCCCGCTTGCAGGAGTTGCTGGAACTGCTGGGCGGCGACCTGGGGCAGCGCTGGCGAGTGAGCGCGCTTGCCCTGTACGACCGCGGCAACCGTCTGCTGGCCGCCTGGGAAGGCGACGGCGCAGAGCATAGCCGGGCGCAGCAGGTGCTCAACTGGACCCGTCAGGTGAGCGGCAGCGGTACGCCGGTGCAGGCGCTGCACTGCGCCGCCACCTGCTGGCTCTACACCGTGGTGCCGATGCACCAGGACAGGCGCCAGGTCGGTGCGGTCCTGGCGGTGGCGCCGCTGGCGCCCGTGCTACAGGCGTTGCAGCGCGTCAGCGGCGGCGAGGCAGGGGTGCTGCTGCCTCTCGAAGCCGGCCCGGGGCCGGGAACGGTGCTGGCCGACTGGGGGCAGCGGCTGCTCGGCATCGGCGAGGGCAGCCGGCTGCAGCAGTTGCTGCAGAGCGCTGCCTCCCGCCAGCGGTTGCCCGAGGGCGCGGCCCGGCTGTCCCTAGACTGGAACCAGCGGCGCTACGAGCTCGTCCTGCTGCCACTGCCGAGCGCCACCGGCGCTCCGCGGCTGGTGCTGGCACAAAGCGTCACTGACCTGGCCGGCGGCAGCGGCCTGGGTATCGTGCTGCTCGGCGGTGTGCTGGCCTGGGTGCTGGCCGGCGGCGTGCTGCTGACGGTGCTGTGGGGGCCGCTCGGCCGCCTCGGCGCCATCACCCGGTCTCTGCCGCTGCTGGCGCAGCGGCAGTTCGGCCGTGCCTGGGAGGAACTGGCGCGGCAGTGCCGTGCCAGTGGCGGCGACGAGGTGGACCGGCTCGGGCGCGGCCTGATGGCGGTGAGCAAGGCGTTGGACCGGGCCGAAGCCGAGAACGCCGAACAGTGCCGCGCGGCCAACGAACGCTTGGCCGAGCTTGGCCGCGAGCACGGCTTTCTCAGCGGCATCCTGACCGCCGCCCAGGTGGCGGTGCTGACCCAGGACGGCCAGGGCCGTATCCTTACCGCTAACCCCACCGCCCAGAACCTGACCGGTTACAAGGAGACGGAGTTGCGGGGGCGGGATTTCTTCGAAACCCTGTTCGCCGAGGGCGCGGCGGGGCTGCGCTGGCGTCTCAAGGAAGAGCTGGCGCTGCGCAAGCACCGTCTCGACCATCTCAGCCACGAGTCGCTGACCATCCGCAAGGACGGCACCATCCGCAGCATCTCCTGGTATCACTCGCGCCTCCCGGGCAAGCCCGGCGAGGATCCGCTGATCCTATCCATCGGTGTGGATAGCACCGAACGACGCAGCAACGAGTCGCGCCTGGCCTGGATGACCGAGCACGACGCCCTCACCGGTCTGCCCAACCGGCGCCGTTTCGTCGAGGAGCTCGAGCACCGGCTGCGTGCCGCGGCCAACGCGCCGGCGGCCTTGCTGCTGCTGCGCCTGGACCAGTATCAGCAGCTCATGGAGAGCGGCGGTTACCACAGCGCCGATCTGGCGCTCAAGGTAGTCGCCCGCCTGCTGGCCAGCGACAAGGTACCGGCTGAGCTGCGCGCCCGCCTGGGCGGCGAGGAGTTTGCCCTGGTGCTCACGGGCGACAACGCCGATCTCGGTCCACAGTTGGCGGAGAGCCTCAACCGCGCCCTGCGCCGCACCCCAGTGACGGCCGGTGAGCACAGCGCCGCCCTGTCGGTGAGCATCGGCATCGCCTGCTTTCCGGAACACGGCCGCACACCCTCCGACCTGTTGGGCAACGCCGACCTGGCGCTGCATAAGGCGCGCGAGCAGGGTGGTGGCTGCTATCACATCTATTCGGAGGCGGACAAGACCTGGGAGCGGGTACGCCAGCGCGCCTATTGGAAGGACAAGGTCTCCCAGGCCCTGACCAACGACCGCTTCGTGCTCTACTTCCAACCCATCATCGAGCTACGCACCGGCAATATCGCCTATTTCGAGGTGCTGCTGCGCATGCTCGACGAACGCGGCGGAGTGATCAGCGCCGCTCGCTTCATCGAGGCGGCAGAGCGCGGCGGCATGATCCATGCTGTCGACCGGCTGGTGGTCAGCAAAGCCTTCGAGGCGCTCGCCGTGGTCAACCTGCGCGGTCTCGAGGTGGGCTTTTCCATCAATCTCTCCGGCCATGCTTTCAACGATCCGCAACTCCTGCCCCACATCCGCCGCGAGCTGGAGCGCCATCCGGTCGCTACCCGCAACATCGTCTTCGAGATCAATGAGACCGCTGCGGTGTCCGACTTTGCCGTGGCCAGCAGCCTGATGCTAGGGGTCAAGGAATTAGGCTGCCGCTTCGCCCTGGACAACTTCGGCATCGGCTTCTCCTCGTTTTATTACCTCAAGCACCTGCCGGTGGATTTTCTCAAGATCAACGGCGCCTTCGTCCGCGATCTGGCCCGCAACATGGATGATCAGACGCTGGTGCGCGCCATCGCCCAGACCGCCGCCGGCTTCGGCAAGCAGACCATCGCCGAGGCAGTGGAGACCGAGCCGGCGCTGGACCTGCTCAGGGAGTTCGGCGTGGACTACGCCCAGGGTTATTACATCGGCAAGCCGCTGCGGGCCGAGGCGGCGTTCCGCAAGATAGAGCGAGAGCGGGCGCTGGCGGCAGCGCGCTGAGTCGGGCCCTGGAGCGCTGCTGGAGATGTGCACGTCCGCTTACGCTCGCCAGCCTTCCCTGGCGGGCTTGCTGCGACGATGTCTCGGCTTTGCCCTCCTGGCTGCGCTGATCATCGACGCCGCTTACTGCGCACATCCCCAGCAGCGGGGAGTAGGGAGCGTGGCTTCAGCCCTGTGGCTGCACCAGCGACATGTAGTCGGCCAGTGAGGGGTTGCGCCCGAGCCGCTGCTGGTAAAGCAGGGTGTATTCCAGAACCTTCTGTACGTAGCGGCGAGTCTCGGCATAGGGGATCAGCTCGGTCCACAGATCGGCCGCCATCGGTTGCCGCGGCAGCCACTGGCGTACTTTCTCCGGGCCGGCGTTGTAGGCGGCGGTGGCCAGCACCGGGTTGTCCTGCAGCCGTTGCAGAGTATGGCGCAGATAGCGGCTGCCGTAGCGGATGTTGGGGGCGGCGGCGAGCA
This sequence comes from Candidatus Competibacteraceae bacterium, assembly GCA_035575095.1. Taxonomy (GTDB): domain Bacteria; phylum Pseudomonadota; class Gammaproteobacteria; order Competibacterales; family Competibacteraceae; genus DATLYF01. The sequence goes on along the minus strand of DATLYF010000164.1, from coordinate 7,152 downwards.
GCGAGTCGGTCGACGCTTCGCCCAGTTCCCGGGCCATGCGCTGAGCGGTGGCCGGCAGCAACTGCATCAGCCCCAGGGCTCCGGCGCCGGAGCGGGCATCGCGCTGGAACAGGCTCTCCTGGCGGATGACGGCGTAGATCCAGGCCGGATCGAGGGCGTTGGCGCTGGCTGCCTGCAACACCGTGGCGCGATAGGCCAGCGGGAAACGCAGTTCCAGGTCGTCCCACAGCCGTGCCGCGGCCAGGGTGGTGATGGCGCGGTCGTGCCAGCCCCAGTCGTGGGCCAGGCGGGCGGCGGCGGGGAGCTGGGCGGGATCGAGCGCACGGACCTGCGCCTGCCATTCGCCGCGGGCCTCGCCGAGACGGCTGAGGATGAGCAGTTCGCGGGCGCGGCGAAAACCGGGCTGGGCGCTCAGGGCCGTCACTTGCGGCGCTGCCGCTGGCAGCGGCTGGCTGTCCAGGCGCGGCGGCAGAGCCATCCGTTCCGCCGCCAGGAAACCGTAATAGTCGCGCTCTCCGGCCAGCATCCGATACAGCGTCTGAGCCTCGGCGCTGCGTCCCAGCGCCTCCAGCACGCGGGCCCGCCAGTAGCGCCAGCCGGGCTGCGCGGCCTGAGCCGGCGGCATCGAATCCAGCCAGGTCAGCGCCTGCGCCCAGTCGCCGCGGCGCAGCGCCAGCCGCACCCCCCATTCGCGCACCATGTCGTCGCGGGCAGCGGGTGGCAGGGCGGCCAGGCGTTGCGCGGCACCTGGGGCGTCGCGGCCGGCCAGGTATACCGCGAGCTGCCGTTGCAGCGCTTGCAGCGCCGCAGCAGGGAAGGTATAGCGGGGGCGGAGGGCATCCAGAGCCGCAGCCGCGGCCTGAGAGTCGCGCTGGGCCCAGCGCTGGAGCGCATACAGGAGGATGGTTGGGGTTTCGGCATCGGCGGCAGGAAAGCGCTCACTGTCCAGCACTACTCCGGGATCGGTGGATACTGCCAGCCAGCGTTCGGCCCGAGCCTGCTCGGCCGCCGGCAGGCGGCGCGCCAGGAAGCGGGCCAGCCCCGTTTGGTCGGCGTCGAGGGCCAGACGGAAACGCTGCCAGAGGCGCTCTGCGGTCAAACCACCCCGCGCCTCCCAGCGAGCGAACACGGCATCGCAGGCGTCGGGCAGGGAGCGGCCCTGCAGCCAGACCCGTTCGATGCCCGCCAGGGCCTGCTCTTCCTGCCCCAGCTCCAGCAGTGCTCGGCGGCGCCAGCAGTCCAGTGCGCTGTCTGTGCCGTCCGCGGTGTCGCGGTAGGTCGCCAGGTAATCGGACCAGCGCTGTTCCTTGGCCAGTTGACGCAGCCAGGCGGCGTGCAGGCGCCGACCGGGCGGGGTATCACCCCACTGTCTCAGGAAGTCCTGCACCTCGGTGTCGGGCAGTTGCTCCAGGCGCTGGCCGAGCTCGAGCGCGAGTAGATAGGGATAGAGGGGATAGTCCCGCAGTCCGTCGCGCAGGATCGCGTACAGGGTGCGGTTGCCCTGCTCGAGGGCGCGCTCGGCGGCCAGGTACTGCTGACGCTGCAGCAGTAGGGGATCGGCGAGGACGGAGTGGCTGGCAATGCTGGTCAACAGCAGCCATAGCCCGCTGAGGAAACGGCTCAAGGCGGCGATGGTCATGGTGCGGGGGCAGGCTGGGGCGCACCGCTCAATTGAGACCCCGGTAGTGGTTGTAGAAGCTGATCACCCGCTTGACGTAGGTCTGGGTCTCCTCATAGGGCGGGATGGCATTACCGTAGCGGGATACCGCGCCCTCGCCGGCGTTGTAGGCGGCCAGCGCCAGGTTGAGACTCCTGAACTGGTCGAGCAGGAAGCGCAGATAGCGGGCGCCACCGTGCAGGTTGGCGACGGGATCGAAGGGATCGGTGACGCCGAAACGTTTGGCGGTATCCGGCATCAATTGCATCAGCCCCATGGCCCCGGCGCTCGATACCGCCTGCGGATTGAAGGCCGACTCGGCGCTGATCACGGCGTGCAGCAGCTCGGGTTCCAGACTGTACTGGCGCGCGACGGCGGCGATGTGCGGGGTAAACGTACGGCGATTGATCTCGTTCACCGGGAACGGCTTGCCGGCGCGGACCCAGTTGATGCTGTAGTTGCTGAGATCCACCGCTGTGGGCCGCCCGCGCGGGGTGATCAGTCGCCAGCCGCCGCCGACGTTGGCGTACTGGGTAAAGCGCGGGGTCGGGTCCAGGGCGCCTACCGCCGGGGCACCAAGGGCGCTGCTGGCGGCGTACTGCGGGGTCTTCATCACCACCTTGTAGCGGGGATCGCCGTTGGGCACGTTGGTGATGTGACGTACGCCGTTCTTGTCCACGTAGGTATAGATATCTGCGTGCGCGGCGGCAGGCAGCGCCAGCAGGAGGGCCGTCAGAAGGGGCAGGGATCGCCGACAGAAAGTCCGGATTGTTGTGTCTTGCATCCGCATGTTCTGGGTATTAGGCCCGGTTATCGGTCCGAGCTTTGGCCATGACTCCCTCGAGAGCTCGCCATATTATGGTGTGTATGAAAACGCTCCGCCAGTGCAAGCCAAGGCCAGTGTGCACAGATGGCGGCAGCGATTGCATCAAACTGCAATGGGGCGGGCGAAAACTGGCTGCGCAGCCGCGCGTGTCCGAGTGCGTGCCGGCGGCCTCTTCTTCCCACCGCAAAAGCTTGAGGACAGGCTATGGCCGTGAAATCCGAGACCGTTTCCGAGACGCTGCCCGTCGCTGCGGCTGAAGAGGCGAGCGCCGAACACAGCACACCCGCTCGCCGCCACGAACGGCCGCGCACCGCTGCGCAGGCACCGGCAACGCCGCCGGCGGGGACGGCAGAAGCCGTCGTTGCGGCGCCAAGCTTCGATCTGAGCGCGCCGGAGTGGTATCTGAACCGGGAGCTGACCTGGCTGGAGTTCAACCGCCGCGTGCTCGCCGAAGCCCAGGACGAGCGCACGCCGCTGCTGGAGCGCATTAAGTTTCTGGCCATCGTCAGCGGCAACCTGGACGAGTTCTTCATGAAGCGCATCGGCGGCCTCAAGCAGCAGCTCTGGGCCAATATGCGCACCCTCACCGTCGACGGGCGCACGCCGCAGCAGCAGCTCAGCGAGTGCTACGCGGTGGTCAAGGACATCGAGCGGCAGAAGCTGGAGCTGGCCAAGGTGCTGCACGTCAAATTGATGGAGCAGGGCATTCATATCCACAGCTACCGGCGTCTGAGCCCCGAGCAGCAGGCGCAGATGCGCGAGTACTACATCCGCAATATCTTTCCACTGGTCACCCCCCAAGCCATGGACCCGGCCCATCCCTTCCCCTTCATCTCCAACCTGTCGCTCAACCTGCTGGCCAATGTGCGTTACCCCGAAGACGAGCAGAGCGCCCTGGTGCGCATCAAGGTGCCCGTCGGCTCGGGCATCCCGCGCTTTTTGCGGGTAGGTGAGGGGCACTTGTACGTGCCCCTGGAAGATGTCATGGCCAACAACCTGGACCTGCTCTTCCCGGGCATGGTGGTGGAGTCCTGCGAGCTGTTCCGGGTGACTCGCAATGCCGTCACCGAGCACGCCGAGGAGAAGGCCGACGATCTGCTGGCGATGATCGAGTCGGAGCTGCGCGAGCGCAAGTTCGCCCCCATCGTGCGCCTCGAAGTGGTCAGGAACATGAACCCGCTGCACCGCGGAATGCTGGCCGCCGAGCTTGGCCTGGACGAGCAGCAGGACGTGTTCGAGGTGGAGGGCATGCTGGGCATGCGCGACCTGTTCCAGATCGCCGCCATCGATCGCAACGACCTGCACGATGTGCCCCATCAGCCCGTCGACCATCCCAAGCTGGCCGGTGCCCCCAACATCTTCCACGTGATCCGCAACGAGGGGCCGATCCTGCTACAGCATCCCTACGAGTCCTTCGCTACCTCGGTGGAGCGCTTCGTGCGCGAGGCCAGTTGCGACCCCAAGGTGCTGGCCATCAAGATGACCCTGTACCGCACCTCTCAGGACTCCAAGATCATCCAGTATCTGATCGACGCCGCCCAGAATGGCAAGCAAGTGGCTGTGGTGGTGGAACTCAAGGCGCGCTTCGACGAGTCGGCCAACATCCGCTGGGCCAACCACCTGGAAGAGTCTGGCATCCATGTCACCTACGGCGTGGTCGGCCTCAAGACCCACTGCAAGGTGGTATTCGTGGTGCGTCGCGACTACGACGGCCTGCGCCGCTATGCCCACATCGGCACCGGTAACTACCACGCCGGCACGGCGCGCATCTACAGCGATCTGGGCCTGCTCACCTGCGATCCGGTGATCGGCTCCGACCTCACCGAGCTGTTCAACTATCTGACCACCGGCTATGTACCCAAGCGCCACTACCGCAAACTGCTGCCGGCACCCAAGGTGCTCAAGCCGGCGCTGCTGGCCAAGATCGAACGCGAGATCGCGCACCAGCAGGCCGGACGCGGCGGCCATATCCAGTTCAAGATGAACGCCCTGGAGGATGTCGACATCTGCCAGGCCCTATACCGCGCTGCCCAGGCCGGGGTCAGGATCGAGCTGATCGTGCGCGACACCTGCCGGCTGCGTCCTGGCATCCCAGGGCTGTCCGACACCATCCGGGTGGTCAGCATCGTCGGCCGCTTCCTGGAGCACGCCCGCATCTACTATTTCCGCAATGGCGGCGAGGAAGAGTACTTCATCGGCTCCGCCGACTGCATGCAGCGCAACCTGGAGAGCCGGGTCGAGGTGGTGGTGCCGATCGAGGCGCCAGAACTGCGTCAGATCCTTGATGTTCAGCTCAACGACCGGCGCAGCGCCTGGGAGATGCAGTCAGACGGCCGCTACGTGCAGCGCACCCCTGGGCAAGGCGATGATCCCCGCGGCAGCCATCAGCTCCTCATCGACCTGGCCGAGCGCCGCCAGATGGAAGCGCTGCGCCTGAAGAAGCGCAAACCCAAGGGCATCGCCCGGCCGCTACGCTGAACGTCGGGTCTTATATGACCGCGCTGCGCTTCCAGCTCGCCCCGGGCCAGGCGCTGGCCTTCGCCGCCGACCCGCCGCCGAATACTTCGCCATTGGCCCATGAGCGCCTGCTGGAGCTGTACTACGATACCGCCGATCTGGCGTTGTGGCGGGCCGGCTGGCGGCTGTCCACGCGCTGGCGGACAGGGCGCTGGCAGCTGCGCTTGCAGGGGGGAGATCTGAAACAACCGCTGCTCTGGGACGTGCAGGACTGCGCCGTGGATTGCACCAAGCTGCCGTTCAAGGGGCGGCTAGGCCAAACCCTGCTGGAGCTGCTGGAGGGGCAGGAACTGTCGTTGCAGCTGCGCCTGGACGGCCAGCGTCAGATCTGGGAATGGGTGCTGGCGGCGGGCGGACGCGGCCGGGTGACGCTGGAACAGGGAGCGGTGCAGGTGGCGGATCTGCATCTGAGGTTCCATGAGCTCGCTCTGAGTCTGCCGCCGCTTGCCGACGAGACGCGCTGGACGGCATTGCAGCAGCTCCTGGTGCCTTATGAGGCGGTGCCAAGCCTGCAAGAGCCGGTCGTCCGGGGATTCGAGCGGCTGCGCCAGGCGGTGCCGGCCTTCCACAAGGCGCAGAGAGCAGAGCTGGACAGAGGGCTCAGCATCGAGCAGGCATTCGCCCGCATCGTGGAGAGCTGTTGCCGGCATTTCCTAGCAAACGAGGAGGCGGTGCGCGCCGGCGACGTGGAGGGCGTGCATCAGATGCGGGTGGCGCTGCGCCGGTTGCGCTCCTGTCTGCGCCTGTTCCGCGCACTGGTCCCACGCGCGGCCAGCGCCGAGCTGGTGGAGGAGATCCGCTGGCTCAACGGCCTGCTCGCTGCGGCGCGCGACTGGGACGTGTTCCAGAGCGAGGGCCTGCAGCCCCTGCGCGAGCATTTCCCCAAGCGGCGCGGCCTGGCGATGCTGTGGCGACAGGTGGAGCAGCACCGCCGGCAGTGTTACCAGCGCCTGCACCAGGGCTTGGAACTGACCCGCTACCGCCGGCTGACGCTGCAACTGTGGCTATGGCTGTGCTGCCGGCGTTGGCGCACGGGGCTCACGGCGCAGCAGTATCAGGCTCTGCAAGCGCCGCTGGCAGCCTTCGCCAAGGCCGAGCTGCGTCGCTTGCGGCGCCGGGTGCGGCGGCTGGGGGAGCGCTTCGACAGCCTGGACGGCGCGCAGCGCCATCGGTTGCGCATTCGCATCAAGCAACTGCGCTATGCGACGGAGTTCTTTGCCGACCTCTATCTGGCCGCCCGCAGCGATGCCTTCCGTCAGGCCCTGAGCACGCTGCAGGACCACCTTGGGGCGATGAACGACGCCCTGATGACCCGGCGCCTGCTGGACGAGCTGGAGCTGGCCGCCGCCAACGCCACCCGTGCCCTGGTAGAGGGCTGGTACGGTGGGCGCATGGACCTGCAACTGCGCGACTTCGCCCCGTACTGGCAGGCCTTCCGCGACTGCCGTCCGCCCTGGAAGGGGCGTTGAGCGGCGCGCGGTCGGCGTTGATGCCACGGGCGCAGTTGGGCTAATGTCGCAGGCTAGGAGACTGCCAGATCCCTTGCCATGTCCTTGACCCCTTATCTGTCCCCTCTGCCGGCCGGCGCTCAGGTCCATGTCTATCGCATCGAGGCGCTGCTCGAGCACGGCCGTTTCGACCTGCGCTACCAGGCCTGGGACGAGGACCTGCAGGACCGCGTGGAACTGCGCGAGTACGCCCCCGGTGATTGGTGCCGTCGCGGCGACGACGGGCTGAGCCTGGTGCCGCGCCCGGAGGTGGCGACCGAAGTGGCGGTGGCGGGCACGGCGCACGGGCGTGAGCGCTTCCTCGACGAAGCGCGCCGCCTGGCGCGGGTGCGCCATCCCGCACTGCCGCGGCAACTGCGCTGCTTCCAGGCCAACGGCAGCGTCTACAGCGTCAGCGACCTGCCGCGCGGCGAGCCGCTGAGCGCCCTGCTGGAGCGGGGCGCGGTGCTGGAGGAGGCGCTGCTGCGCGCCTTGCTCAAAGATGTGCTGGCCGTGCTGGAACAGCTCCATGCCCAGGGCTGCGTGCACCAGGCCATTCTGCCCGAGCATCTGTGGTGGGATGGTGCCGAGGGCCGCTGGCAATTGGTCGGCTGCGGCGCTTTTCGCGCCGCCATGAGCCGCTACGTGGGGCAGGTGAGCGAGCA
>DATLYF010000163.1:0-16354 GCA_035575095.1 Candidatus Competibacteraceae bacterium | reverse complement strand
CGGCCTGGAAGACAACATCCGCATATCCGGCGACCGGCTCGCCGCCAGCAATGCCGAACTGGTGCAGCTTGCCGCCGCGCTGTGTGCCGAATACGACGCTCGTCCGGCGACTCCGCAGGAGGCGCGCCGCATTCTGTCGCTACCCCTGCCCTGAGGAGCGCCCGGCGCGCCTCGAAACGCACTGCCCCGCCGCGAAGGCGGGGCAGTGCGCCGGCAGCTCAATGCTTGTTCGGCTGCGGGGTGACGCGCAGGTAGGGCTTGAGGGTCTTCCAGCCCTGCGGGAAGCGGCTTTTCGCCTCTTCGTCGGACAGCGCCGGGACGATGATCACGTCGTCGCCGTCCTGCCAGTTCACCGGTGTGGCCACCTTGTAGTTGTCGGTGAGCTGCAGCGAGTCGATGACCCGCAGGATCTCCTTGAAGTTGCGGCCGGTGCTGGCCGGGTAGGTGATGATCAGCCGCACCTTCTTGTTGGGGTCGATGATGAACACCGAGCGCACGGTGAAGGTATCGTCGGCATTGGGGTGGATCATGTCGTAGAGGGTGGAAACCACCCGGTTTGGGTCAGCGATCAGCGGGAAATTGAGAGCATGGCCCTGGGTCTCGGCGATATCGCCGGCCCAGCGCTTGTGATCCTCCAGCGGATCGACGCTGAGGCCTATGACCTTGACGTTACGCTTTTCGAATTCCGGCTTCAGTCGTGCCACCTCGCCCAGCTCGGTGGTGCATACCGGGGTAAAATCCTTGGGATGGGAGAACAGCACGGCCCAGCTGTTGCCGATCCACTGGTGGAAGCTGATCGGACCCTCGGTGGTCTCGACAGTGAAATCCGGCGCGGTATCGCCCAGACGCAGTGACATGGTGGAGCCTCCTGCTTAGCGGTTGGTAGATTCAGACTGAATCTAGCATCGGCACAGGCGCAAGCCTAGAGTCTGTCGACCAAGATGGCGCCGTTCACTGCAGCGGAAGCCGCCATTCGCGACTCGTATTCAACGGCTAATATGCTGTCCGCTGCGCGAGACGAATCTCGGAGGAGCCGCAGATGCTGTGCAAGATCTTGAAGACCGTGATCGTTGGGTGTCTCACGTTGGGCGCTCCGCTGCTGGCACTGGCCCAGGCGCCGCGCTCGCCGACGCCGGCCCCGATAGACGGGGCGGTGCGCGTCGAGACCCTCGCCCGCGGGCTCGAGCATCCGTGGGGGTTGGCCTTCCTCCCCGACGGCGGGATGCTCGTCACCGAACGCCCCGGGCGGCTGCGGCGGGTCGAGCCGGACGGTCGCCTCTCCGAACCGCTCGCCGGCCTGCCGCCGGTTTTCGCCCAGGGTCAGGGGGGGCTGCTGGATGTGGCCCTCAGCCCTCACTTTGCTGAGGATCGGCTGGTGTACCTTTCCTTCGCCGAGCCCGGCGAGGGCGGTGCCGGCACCGCGGTGGCCCGAGGACGCCTCGGCAGCGGCGGGCTCGAGGGCACGCAGGTCATCTGGCGCCAGCAGCCCAAGGTCGGCGGCGCCAATCACTTTGGCTCGCGGCTCCTGTTCCGCCCCGACGGCACGCTGTTCGTGACGCTCGGGGATCGCTACGCCTACCGCGAGCGCGCCCAGGACCTCGCAGTGACGCTGGGCAAGATCGTGCGGATCAACCCGGACGGCTCGGTGCCGCCCGACAATCCCTTCGTCGGCCGCGCCGGGGCCCGGCCCGAGATCTGGTCGTATGGGCATCGCAACATCCAGGCCGCCGCCCTCCATCCCGAGACCGCAGCGCTCTGGACCGTGGAGCACGGGGCGCGCGGCGGCGATGAGCTCAACCACCCCGAGGCCGGCAAGAACTACGGCTGGCCCGTCATCACCTATGGCGTCGACTACTCGGGGCTGAGGATCGGCGAAGGCACGGCCAAGCCCGGCATGGAGCAGCCGGTCTATTACTGGGATCCGGTGATCGCCCCCTCCGGGGCGACCTTCTACACCGGCGCGGCGTTCCCGCAGTGGCAAGGCAGCCTCCTCATCGGCTCGTTGCGCCCGGGGCTGCTGGTACGACTTACCTTCGCGGGCGATCGGGTCGCGCACGAGGAGCGCTACCTCGCAGAACTCGGCGAGCGCATCCGCGACGTGCGGCAAGGCCCCGATGGACGGCTCTACCTGCTCACCGACAGCCGCGACGGGCGCATCCTGCGGCTGCTGCCGGCGGCAGCACGCTGAAAGAGCGCGAGGCGCATGGAAATTCATACTTTCATGCGCTCGGGTTCCGAGACCGCCGGACGGATGCCGTTCAGCACCCGGAAGGCAGTCTCGCGGGCAGTGACCATGAAGTCCTGCATGAACGGCAGGGTCGCGTCTTCGGCGCGGATGGCGGCGTACAGCGTGCACCAGAACGATTCCTGCCCCAGCGGTCGCGCCGCGACGTAGTCGCGCGCCAGGTACTCGCCCAGCACCCAGTTGGGCAGGGCGGCCACGCCGCGGCCGCTGGCCACCAGCTGCATGATCATCACTGTGAGCTCGGTGGGGCGCAGCCGCGCCGGCTCCACCCCGGCCGGATCGAGGAAGTACTTGAACACGTCCAGCTTCTCCCGGCCCACTGGGTAGACGATCAGGGTCTGGTCGCGCAGGTCCTCGGGCTCGATCCAGTCCCGGGCGGTGAGCGGGTGATGCTTGGCCAGGGCCAGCATGCCCTGGTAGCGGAACAGCGGCTCGTAGTGGATGGCTGGGTCGTCCACCGGATCGGAGGTCACCATCAGATCGGCCTCGCCGCGGGTCAGGGTCTGTAGCCCGGCGAAGCTGTAGCCCATGAGGATGTCCAGCTCCACCTCCGGCCAGTGCTCGCGGAAGGTATCCAGGGTCGGCATCAGCCAGTCGAAGCAGCTATGGCATTCCATGGCGATGTGCAGCCGCCCGGCGCGCCCGCCGGCCAGCCGGCCCAGGTCGCGCTCGGTGGCGGCCAGCGCCGGCAGCACCTGGTCGGCCAGGGCCAGCAGGCGCTGGCCGGCCGGAGTGAAGCGGATCGGCCGGCTCTTGCGGATGAACAGCGGCAGGCCGTAGTAGTCCTCCAACGCCTTGGTCTGGTGGGAGAGCGCCGACTGGGTGAGGTGCAGCCGCTCGGCGGCGGCGGCGATGGAGCCGGTGTCGCGCAGCATGGCCAGGGTGCGCAAGTGGCGGAGTTCCAGGAACATCTCACCGCGCCTGCGTCTTCACCGCCCCGCAACGGCTACAGCGGTAGCGGGTCACCAGCTTGCCCAGCTTGACGTCGAAGGGCGTGCCCACCACCTCCCACTTGTGGAAGCCGCTCTGGCACAGGATGCGCTTGTTGGGAGCGGGCTTGGGGCGGCGTTTGAAGGGGATGATGTCGGCCATGGTGAGTCGGAGCGCGCAAAACGAATATTTAATTATGAATCATATTCATGATACCAGTGAAGAGAATGAGCTTGTCTCAGGATGCGCCAGCCGTCATGAATGAATGGATAAACTGGGAGAGATGCTGCCATGCCTGCCTCCGTTGCTTTGCTCAAGCGCCTGCTGGACAGTCGCATCCTGCTGCTGGACGGGGCCATGGGCACCATGATCCAGAGTTATGGCCTGGGAGAGACCGACTACCGCGGCAGCCGTTTCGCCGACTGGCCGCGCCCGCTCAAGGGCAACAATGACCTGCTGGTGTTGACCCGGCCCGAGGTCATCCGCGAGATCCATGCCGCCTATCTGGAAGCCGGCGCTGATATCATCGAGACCAACACCTTTAATGCCAACGCCGTGTCCATGGCCGACTACGGCATGGAGGGGCTGGTGGTGGAGTTGAACGAGGCCGCGGCGCGCCTGGCTCGCGAAGTGGCCGACGGCTTCGCTACCCCGGAAAAGCCGCGCTTTGTTGCCGGCGTGCTCGGTCCCACCAATCGCACCGCCTCGCTGTCGCCGGACGTCAACGACCCCGGCGCGCGCAACATCACCTTCGCCGAGCTGGTGCAGGTTTACGGTGTCGCCCTGGACGGGCTGCTGCGCGGCGGCGCCGACCTGATCCTGGTGGAGACCGTCTTCGATACCCTCAACGCCAAGGCCGCCCTGTTCGCCATCCTCGACTACCAGGAGCGACACGGCGTGGAGCTGCCGATCATGATCTCCGGCACTATCACCGACGCCTCCGGCCGCACTCTGTCCGGCCAGACCACTGCCGCTTTCTGGTATTCGCTGCGCCATGCCGAGCCGCTCAGCATCGGCCTCAACTGCGCGCTGGGGGCGCAGCAATTGCGCCCCTACGTGGAGGAGCTGGCAGACATCGCCGAGACCTATGTTTCGGCGCACCCCAATGCCGGGCTGCCCAACGCCTTCGGCCAGTACGACGAAACCCCGGAGCAGATGGCCGCGACCCTGCGCGAGTTCGCCGCAAGCGGCTTCCTCAATCTGGTCGGCGGTTGCTGCGGCACCACCCCGGCCCACATCCGCGCCATCGGCGAGGCCGTCGCTGATCTGGCGCCGCGCCGGCTGCCCGAGGAGGTCCCGGCATGAACACCTTCCCGCCTTGCAGGCCTTTGCGGCTATCGGGATTGGAGCCGCTGGTCATCGATCACCGCTCGCTGTTTGTCAATATCGGCGAGCGCACCAACGTCACCGGCTCCAAGGCCTTCGCGCGCCTGATCCTCAACGGCGACTACGTCCGCGCCCTGGAGGTGGCGCGGCAACAGGTAGAGAACGGCGCGCAGCTCATCGACATCAACATGGACGAAGCCATGCTCGACTCGCGCGCGGCCATGGTGCGCTTCCTCAACCTGCTGGCGGCCGAGCCCGATATCGCCCGGGTGCCGCTGATGCTGGATTCGTCCAAGTGGGAGGTGATCGAGGCCGGGCTGCAGTGCGTGCAGGGCAAGTGCATCGTCAACTCCATCTCGCTCAAAGAGGGCGAGGGGCCGTTTCTGGAGCACGCCCGACTGCTGCGCCGCTACGGCGCCGCGGTGGTGGTGATGGCCTTCGACGAGCGCGGTCAGGCCGACACCCTGGCGCGCAAGATCGAGATCTGCGCGCGCAGCTACCGGCTGCTGGTGGATAAGGTGGGGTTCCCGCCCGAGGACATCGTCTTCGATCCCAACATCTTCGCCATCGCCACCGGCATCGAGGAGCACAACAACTACGCCGTCGACTTCATCGAGGCCACGCGCTGGATACGCCACAACCTGCCCCATGCCAAGGTCTCGGGCGGGGTGTCCAACGTCAGCTTCTCCTTCCGCGGCAACGAGCCGGTGCGCGAGGCCATCCACACCGTATTCCTCTATCACGCCATCCGCGCCGGGCTGAACATGGCCATCGTCAACGCCGGCCAGCTCGGCGTGTACGACGAGCTCGACCCGCTGCTGCGCGAGCGGGTGGAAGACGTGGTGCTCAACCGCCGCCCCGACGCCACCGAGCGACTGCTGGAGATCGCCGAGCGCTACCGCGGCCAGGGCGGCGGCGAGGCGCGGACGGAGGATCTGGCCTGGCGGTCCTGGCCGGTGGCCGAGCGCCTCAAGCACGCCCTGGTCAAGGGTATCGATCAGTACATCGTCGAAGACACGGAAGAAGCGCGCCGGCAAGCCGAGCGCCCGCTGCAGGTCATCGAGGGACCGCTGATGGACGGCATGAACGTGGTCGGCGACCTGTTCGGCGAAGGCAAGATGTTCCTGCCGCAGGTGGTCAAGTCGGCGCGCGTCATGAAGAAGGCCGTCGCCCACCTCGTCCCCTACATCGAAGCCGAGAAAGACGGCGTGGCACGCAGCCAGGGTCGCATCGTCATGGCCACGGTCAAGGGCGATGTGCACGATATCGGCAAGAACATCGTCGGTGTGGTCTTGGCCTGCAACAACTTCGAGGTCATCGATCTGGGGGTGATGGTGCCCTGCGAGCAGATACTGGCCGCCGCCCGCGAGCACCAGGCCGACCTGATCGGGCTGTCGGGGCTGATCACCCCCTCTTTGGACGAGATGGTGCACGTGGCCAAGGAGATGACCCGACAGGGCTTCGACAAGCCCCTGCTGATCGGCGGCGCCACTACCTCGCTGGCCCACACTGCGGTCAAGATCGATCCGGAGTACGCCCAGCCGGTGGTCTACGTCAAGGACGCTTCGCGCGCCGTGGGCGTGGCCCAGCAGTTGGTTTCGGACAGGCGGGCCGAGTTCACTGCCAGGATCAAGACCGACTACGCCGAGAAGCGCGCTCAGCATCTCGGCCGCCAGCGCCGCGAAGTGCTGCGGCCGCTGGTCGAGGCGCGCGCCAACCGCGCCTCGCTGGATTGGGCCGGCTACACGCCGCCGAAGCCCTCGTTCCTTGGCGTGCGTGTCTTCACTGACTATCCCCTAACGGAGCTGGTGGAGCGCATCGACTGGACGCCGTTTTTCGCGACCTGGGAGCTGCCCGGGCGCTTCCCGCGCCTGCTCGACGATCCCAAAGTGGGCGCCGAGGCCCGCCGCCTCTACGACGATGCCTGCGCCTGGCTGGAGTGCCTGGTCGCCGAGGGCGGGCTCACGGCCCGCGCCGTATTCGGCTTCTTCCCGGCCAACGGTGTTGGCGACGACATCGAACTCTATACCGACGACAGCCGCAGCCAGGTGCTGATGACTCTGCACCACCTGCGCCAGCAGGGTGAGCGAGCGCCCGGCAAGCCGCACCGCTGCCTGGCCGACTGGGTGGCGCCGCGGGACTCCGGCATCCCCGATTATCTCGGCGCCTTCGCCGTGAGCGCCGGTTTTGGCCTGGAGCAGTTGGTGGCCCGCGCCGAGGCCGCCCACGACGACTACCAGGCCATCCTCCTCAAAGCGCTCGCCGACCGCCTCGCCGAGGCCCTCGCCGAACGGCTGCACGAGCGGGTGCGCAAGGAGTTCTGGGGCTATGCCGCCGACGAGGCGCTGGACAACGAGGCGCTGATCGACGAGCGCTACCGCGGCATCCGCCCGGCGCCGGGCTACCCGGCCTGCCCGGACCACACCGAGAAGCGCAGCCTGTGGCGGCTGCTGGCGGTGGAGGAACGCACCGGCATCCGGCTGACCGAGAGCTGCGCCATGTGGCCGGCGGCGGCGGTGAGCGGCTGGTATTTCGCCCATCCCGAAGCGCGCTACTTCGGTCTGGGACGCATCGGTCGCGACCAGGTAGTCGACTACGCCCGGCGCAAGGGCATGAGCGTGGCCGAGGTCGAGCGCTGGCTGGGGCCGCATCTCGGCTATATGCCGCAGGGTTGAGCGCAAGGCACGGTAATCCGGCTACACACAGAGCAGGGGTCGGGCGATAGCGAGGGTTGTCCGGTACCACGCCCCTCGCCTAATGTTAAGGCGCTCCCCATCCCAACCCAGAGGCCGACCCATGGAATGGATACTGCTTGCCGTCGTGGTGCTCGTCGTGCTCGGCGGCATCGCCGTCTACAACCGGTTGGTGACGCTGCGCAACCGCTACCAGAACGCCTTCGCCCAGATCGATGTGCAGCTCACCCGCCGCCACGACCTCATCCCCAACCTGGTGGAGACCGCCAAGGGTTATCTCGAGCACGAGCGCGAGACCCTGGAGGCGGTGATCCGCGCCCGCAACGCCGCCGTCACCGGGTTGCAGGCGGCGGCCAGGAATCCTACCGACGCCGAGGCCATGCACCGCCTGGCCGAGGCCGAGCAGGGTCTGAGCGGGGCGCTGGGCCGGCTGTTCGCCCTCACCGAGGCCTATCCCGATCTCAAGGCCAATCAGAACATGATGCAGCTCTGCGAGGAGTTGACCAGCACCGAGAACCGCGTAGCCTTCGCCCGCCAGGGCTACAACGACGCGGTCATGGGCTATAACACCGCGCGCGAGGTCTTCCCCAACAACCTCATCGCCGGCTGGTTCGGCTTCCAGCCGGCGGTGCTGCTGGAGATCGAGGATCGCGCCAAGCGCGCGGTGCCCAGGGTCAGCTTCTCCTGAGCATCCGGCCGGCGGCCATGAACTTCTTCGAGCATCAGGACCGAGCGCGGCGCAACAGCCGCCGCCTGGTCGTCCTGTTCGTGCTGGCGGTGCTGGCCATCGTCGCGGCGGTCGACGCAGCAGTGCTGGCCCTGTTCGGCATCACCACCGAGTATGCCGCCGACGGCCTCTACGGCCACCTCATGGAGACCCCCTCGGCGCTTGCGATCCTCGAGCAGAACCGCGGGCTGGTGGCGGCGGTATCGCTGGGCACGGTGGCGCTGATCGTCCTGGCCAGTCTGTATCGCATCGCCAGCCTCGGCGCCGGCGGCGGCACGGTGGCCCGCGCCCTGGGCGGTACCCTGGTGGCACCGGACGTGCAGGACCCGCTGTACCGGCGCTTGCGCAACGTGGTCGAGGAAGTGGCCCTGGCCTGCGGCCTGCCCGTGCCGCAGATCTACGTGCTGGAGCAGGAGGCCGGCATCAATGCCTTCGCCGCTGGCTACGGAGCGGCCGACGCCGCCATCGCCGTCACCCGCGGCGCCCTGGAGCTGCTCGACCGCGACGAACTGCAAGGGGTGGTGGCCCACGAGTTCAGCCATATCCTCAACGGCGACATGCGCCTCAATATCCGCCTCATGGGAGTGCTGTTCGGCCTGCTGGTGCTGAGCCAGCTCGGTCGCGTGCTGCTCGATGGCAGCCGCCATGTCCGCGTTTCTGGTCGCCGCGACGGCAAACAGGGCGGGGTGGCGCTGCTCGGCCTGGCGCTGCTGCTGCTGGGCTGGATCGGGGTGCTATCCGGCCGGCTGATCAAGGCGGCGGTGTCGCGTCAGCGCGAGTTCCTGGCCGACGCCGCGGCGGTGCAGTTCACCCGCCAGCCCCAGGGCATCGCCGGAGCGCTGAAGAAGATCGGCGCCCTGGCCGCCGGCTCCACGCTGCGCTCGCCCCGGACCGAGGAGGTGAGCCACATGCTGTTCGCCTCCGGCCTGCGCGGGCTGGCCGCTCTGTTCGCCACCCATCCGCCGCTGGAGGCGCGCATCAAGGCCATCGATCCCGCCTTCCGCCCGGCGGAACTGGAGCGTATTCGCGCGCAACTGGCAATCCGGCCGCAGCCGGAAACCCCGCCGCAGGCGCCGGCCCGCCCCGCGCTGCTGCCCATCTTGCCCGGCCTGCCCGACCTCCTCCCCGCCGCGGCGCTCAGCGCGGCTGCCCGCGCCGACCTGGCGCAGCCCGCAACGCAACGCCTGGAGCAGGCCGCGGCCCTGCTCCAGGGCATTGCGGCGCCGCTGTACGCCGCCGCCCACGACGCAGAGGGGGCGGTGCCGCTGGTGCTGCTGATGCTGCTGGGGGCGGAGGCAGACCACCGCCGCCAGCGCCTCGACTGGCTGCGGGAACGATTGCCGCCCGCCCAATGGGCGCAGCTGCTGGCATTGCTGCCCGAAGCGGATGCCCGGCTGCATCCTGGCCAGCGTCTGCCACTGCTGGAACTGGCCCTGCCGGCGCTGCGCCAGCGTCCACCCGAGGCCCTACACGGCCTGCTGGAACAGGTGGAGGCCCTGGTCCACATGGACGGCCGGGTGACGGTGTTCGAATACGCCCTGGGGCGGCTGCTGCGCACCCATCTGGCGGATCTGCTGACACCGCGCCAGGCCCGTGCCGGCGGACGCCTCAAGCTGATCGACTGCCAGGCGGAGCTGCGCGACCTGTTCGCCGTGCTGGCCCATTGCGGGCACGATGAGGCGGCGGCGGCGCGGCGCGCCTATGAGGCCGGTTTGGCGCGACTGCTGCCGCTGGAGCGGCCGCCCTGGCGCTGGCCCGACGACTGGGTGACGGCCCTGGACCGGGCGTTGGCGCGGCTCGACCGGCTGGCGGTGCTGATCAAGCAAGGGCTGGTCGAGGCCATGGTGGCCACGGTCGAGCACGATGGCCGGGTGACGCTGGCCGAAGCCGAGCTGCTGCGCGCCATCTGCGCCGGCCTGCACGTAGCGCTGCCGCCGCCGCTGCAGGTCGCCGTGGCGGACGGTACAGCCGGCGTTCAGCCAGCCCTGGTAAGATGACGGCCGAGCGCGTTACCCTGGCGCCCCTGTCAGCCGCAATGGAGAATTCCGACATGACCAGCACCGCTTCCCGCATCCTGCGTCTTGGCCTGGTGGCCGCCCTGGCCGTGGTCACCAGCGCTTGCGCCACCAACCAGCCCTATTATGGCAACCGCGGCTATGCTTACCAGCAGAGCGGCACCGACTGGGGCTGCATCGCCGGCACCGTGGCCGGTGGCGTGGCCGGAGCGGCGCTCGGTCACCAGGTGGGCAGCGGCAGAGGCAAGACCGTCATGACCGGCGTCGGCGCCGCCGGCGGCGCTCTGGCCGGGCAGCAGTTGACCTGTAATCGATACTGAGCGAGCGGCGGGGCCCGTCGCCCGGCGGGCCTTGCTTCAACCTTCCACGATCACGGCGGTGCCACTGGCACTGACCATGAGCATGCCGTTCTTCTCCCCTAGGATCTCGTAGTCCAGGTCCACCCCCACCACGGCATTGGCGCCCAATTCCCTGGCCGCCTCGGCCAGCTCCTCCAAAGCGATGGTGCGCGCCTTGCGCAACTCCTTCTCGTAAGCGCCGGAGCGCCCGCCGACGATATCGCGCAGCCCGGCGAACAGGTCGCGGAAGATATTGGCGCCGAGCACGGCGTCGCCGGTGACCACGCCCAGGTAGCGCACGATGCGCTTGCCCTCGACGCCGGGGGTGGTGGTGAGCAGCATGGGGACCTCCTGTTTCATCGACGTCGTTATCGCCCTACCCTGGGGTGTTTGCGGAAGCCGCGTCGATGGCCGATGCAGCCAGGAAGGCGAAGCCGAGACATCGTCGCAGTGAGCCGGCCAGGGGCCAGGCGGATAAGATCGAGAGCCGGTGGATCTCGGCTCGCCGAGCGGGCTTGCCAGAGAGGGCAAGCCCTGGACCGAGCGGCGGAGCGGGATTGCGAAGCGCCTGTCGGGCCGGCGAACGCGAGCGAGAGCAAACACCCCCAGGGTAAGTCCGCTCATTAATGCGCCTTCGTATCAGGTGGGCGGCAGCAGGCTATCCAGCACCCGCGCCGGATCGAACAGCGCGGTGGCCTCCAGGCGAAAGCGGCGATGGCGGTAGACGCCGTCGGCATCCACCGCGTATTGGGCGGCATAGTGCTCGCGCCGCTCGAGAATATCGGCCAGTGCTGCGATCAGCGCCTCCACGTCATCCTCCGTGGTATACAGGCCGAAGCTGGCCCGCACCATGCCGCGCTTCAGCTCCACCGCCTCCAGCCCGCGTGGGGTGTCGGGGTCGATGTCCAGGGCCCACAGCTCGGGCTTGAGCATCTCGCGCACGTAGGGGTGAGCGCAGAAGCAGGCATTGCGCACGGCGATGTTGTAATAGTCGTTGAGGATGGCCGCCACCAGACCGTGGTCCAGCCCCTCCAGGTTGAAGCTGATGATGCCGGTGCGCGGCGCGCAGGCCGGATCGGTGATGCCGTAGACCCGTACCCCGGGCAGAGCGGCCAGGGCCGGCAGGGCGCGCGCCAGCAGCCGCGCCTCGGCGGCGTGCACACTATCCATGCCAACGCGCATGAGCAGCTCCAGCACCGCCCCCAGCATGACCGCGCCGACGATGTTGGGGGTGCCGGCTTCCTCGCGTTCCGGAAAGTGGGGGCTGACCATGTAGTCGCTGAGGAACACATCCTCTACCATACCGCCGCCCAACTCATCGGGCAGGCCACCGGCCAGCAGCTCGCGGCGCGCCACCACCACCCCGGGTGCGCCGGGGGCGTAGATCTTGTGGCCGGAGAACACCAGCACGTCCAGCGCCCGCGCCGGATGCTCGGGAGCGCTCATGCGCACCGGCGCATGCGCCACCCACTGCGCCCCGTCGACCAGCAGCCAGGCGCCGTGGGCGTGGGCCAGCTCGGCGATGTCGGCGAGCGGGTTGAGGATGCCGGTGACGTTGCTGGCGCCGGTGATGGCCAGGTAGTTGACCCGGCCGCGGTTGGCTTCCAGCAGCCGGGCCAGCGCCTTCAGGTCAATGGCGCCCAGGGCCGGCGCCGTGCCGCTCAAGGGGATGTGCAGCACCCGGGTGCTGTGCCGGCGGTGGGGCAGGTCGTTGGAGTGGTGCTCCATCTCCGAGACCAGCACCGTATCGCGCTCCGGGCGCAGCGCCGCCAGGGTGCGGGCCATGCGGTTGACCCCGGCGGTGGCGCCGCTGCCGGCGAAGAAGCAGGTGTAGTGCTCGGGATCGGCGCCGACGAAGCGCAGCACCTGGTCGTGGGCCCAGCGATAGGCGGCGCTGGCGATACGGGCGCCGTAGTGCAGCTCGCTGTGGGTGCTGCCGTAGTGGCCGAGGAAAGCCTCGGCCAGGCGGTGGGCCGCGCCCAGGCGCAGGGTGGAGGCGGCAGAGTCCAGATAATGGCGCCGTCTCACCCGCCCGTCGGCTAACGGGTAGCGGACGTCGAGGCCGAGAAAATCGTGCTGTAGCCGCTTGTGCAATGCTTCGCCGTATTCGCCGTACATCGGAGCCATCGCAGTGGAGTAGGGGGCTTATCATAGCCCTTTAGACTCACCCCGGCGACCGAGGCTCCGAGCTCAGCCGTGCCAAGCGGCGCGCAGCTCCTCTGCGGTGCGTGCCAAGGCCTCGACCAGGGCCGGATCGAGGGGTGGCGCCTGGTACTCGGCCAGCCGGCGCCGCCATTGCCCCTCCGCCGCCTCCAGTCCCAGCGGCATCCAGGCTTCCTGTCCCGCCAGCCAGGCGAGCTGGTGCTCGTCCAGCATGAACTTCTCGTAACCGGCCATGCGCCCATCCTCCAGCCAGCCGGCAGCATGCAGAATGAGGTCAGCACCGCTGTGCCAGGCGGTGTTCAGACTGACCCCGCTCTCCCAGCCGGCCTGGGCGTCTACGGTCTTGGCCGAGGTGATGGCGCCATCGGTCCGGAACGGCACTCCCAGGCGCCGCGCCAGCGCCGCCATGACGGGCATGAGGCGCTGCGTCTCCACGGTGCCGAAGCGCGGCTGCATATTGCGGCGCAGATCGAAGGGCGCACCCAAGGCGCCGAAGATTACCGGCGTGCCGGGGCGGACGAGCTGGGCCAGGGCCATGCCGGACAGGCCTTCGGCCAGCATCTGCGCCGCCGCTCCGGCCAGGGTCACGGGTGCAGTCAGGCCGAGCAGCGGATAGCTGGCCACCAGCAGCCCCTGGCCGTGGCGGGCATAGGTCTTGAGGGCGGCCAGCGGCCCTGGGGTCCAGGTCAGCGGCGGCACCGGATTGACCATGTTGATGGTACAGCAGTGACGCTCGAAGAAGGCTGTCCCGAACGCCACCCGGCCCAGGGCGATGGTATCGGCGGCTGGCCGCCCGTAGATCACGGCGCCCATGAAGGGCTTGTCGGACAGGGTGAGCTGGGCCAATAGGACATCCAGATAGCGGCTTTCCGCCGGACGATCGTGGGGCTCGCAGATGGGGCCGCCGAGGTGGGCTAGCACGGGACTGTCGTGGGTCAGGCGGATGAAGTTCTGCAGATCGGCCAGGGTGGCGTAGCGCCGCCCGCCGGCGCGGGAATGCACCCAGGGCGGATCATAGACTGGGGCACAGATCCGTGAGCCGCCGCCGAACTCGACGCTACGCGCGGGATTGCGGGCGTGCTGGACGAAGCACCGCGGGGCGTGGCGGCTCACCAGCTCCCGTGCCAGGCCCTCGGGGATGTACACTCGTTCCCCCTCGACCCGCGCCCCGGCCGCGCGCCATAGCGCCAGCGCCTCGGCGTCCGCGCGATAGAGCACGCCCACCGAGGCCAAGATGCGCTCGGCGTTGCGTTCCAGCAGAGCCAGAGCCTGGGCGTCCAGCAGCTCCCAGGGCGGCAGGGACGTCGGTTCGGGCAGGGCCGGAAAGGCGGACATGGGGCGCTCCTTGGCATTATTTCGGACAATTTACTCGGCTGCTGCGAACCCGATATGTTTGCCCGCGACATGGGCTGTCTGTTTCTCGACCCGCTGCCATGACACGAACCACCGCTTTCATCCTCAAGCGCCACATCACCGCCGCCGAAACCGGTCGCACCGCCTGTGACTACCTGGCCGAGCACAGCGCTCTGTCCAGGTCGGCGATCAAGGACGCCATGAACAAGGGAGCGGTCTGGCTGGGGCGCTGGAACGGCCGCAGCCGCACGCGCAAGCGGCTGCGCCGCGCCACCACCGAACTGCGCGACGACGATATCCTGGAGCTCTACTACGATCCGGCGGTGCTGGCCCTGGAGCCGCCCGCCGCTGCACTGCTGGCGCGCGAGGCGCGCTACAGTGTCTGGTACAAGCCACCCGGGCTGCTTGCCCAGGGCACGCTGTACGGTGACCACTGCAGCATGCTGCGCCAGGTGGAGAAAGGCGTGGGTGCGGCCTATTTGGTGCACCGTCTGGATCGGGAAGCAGGGGGGCTGATGCTGTTCGCCCACGACGGCGCGGCGGCGGGCAGGCTCTCGGCGCTGTTCCAGGGGCGCAGCATCGGTAAGCGCTACCGCCTGCAGGTGGTCGGCGATCTGGCCGCCGTCCGCGGCCGCCGCGGGCTCATCGATGCGCCTCTGGATGGCAGGCCGGCGCTCACCGAGTTCCAGGTGCTGAGCTACGATCCCGCGCACAACCTCACCACCCTGGAGGTGCGCATCGGCAGCGGCCGGCTGCACCAGATCCGCCGCCATCTGGACGGCATCGGCTTCCCGCTGTGGGGCGATCCGCGCTATGGACGCGGCAACAAAAACGATGACGGTCTAAAGCTAGTAGCGGTGGAGCTGGTGTTCCAGTGCCCGTTCGCAGGCATGGAACGGCGCTACCGACTGGCGGAAGAGCATATCGGCTTCTGAGGGGCGACGGTATGTCGAATCAGTCGTATCGGGTAGGGTTTCTGCTCGTTCCCAACTTCAGCGTGATCAGCTTCGCCAGTGCCAGCGAGCCGCTGCGCATGGCCAACATGGTGGCGGGGCGACGGCTCTACGAGATTCTGCTGATCTCCGCCGACGGCCGGCCGGTGGCGGCCAGCAGCGGCGTGCAGATGGTGGCCGACTGCGTCATGGCCCAGGCTCCGCGCCTGGACCTCGTCCTGGTGTGCGGTCCCAATCCCATTCCGCCCCAGCCGGAACGGGCGATGCTCGACTGGCTGCGCGGCCAGGCCCGCGATGGCGTGCCGCTGGGCGGGGTGTGCACCGGCAGCTATTTGCTGGCCAGGGCCGGCCTGCTGGACGGCTATCGCTGCACCATCCACTGGGAGGACATGGACAGGCTGCGCGAATCCTTCCCCCACATCGTCGTCTCCAGCCGGCTATTCGAGGTCGATCGCGACCGCTACACCTGCTCCGGCGGCACCGCGCCCATGGATATGATGTTCCACCTCATCGCCCAGCACTGGAAGGACCGCAAGCTGGTGGCCGCGGTCTCGGAGCTGCTAGTGTGCGAGCGCATCCGCCAGGGCGAGGATCGCCAGCGCATTCCGTTGCGCCAGCAATTGGGCACCGCCCAGCCCAAGCTCAGCGAGGCGGTGGCGCTGATGGAGGCCAACCTGGAAGAGCCGCTGCCGCTGGAGGAGATCGCCCGCCATCTGGATATCTCCTTCCGTCAGTTGGAGCGGCTGTTCCACGACTACCTGCACACCACGCCGGCGCGCTACTACATGGAGCTGCGGCTCAACAAGGCGCGGCAGCTACTGCTCACCACGCCCCTAGCCATCACCCAGGTGGCGCTGGCCTGCGGCTTTGCCTCGGTGTCACACTTCACCAAGAACTACTCGCGGCAGTTCGGCATGCCACCGCGCGAGCAGCGGCGGCGGGCCGGTATGCTGGTCGGCGGCTGAGGGCAGCTGCCATAGCGGCCGGCTCAGGCTTCGGCCAGAAGCAGGACATCGTCTTCGCTCCACTCGACGAAGACCACGTCGCCGTCGCGCAGTTGAGCGTCGCCGCTGGCCGAGTGGGGTGTCTGCACCTTGAGCTCCAGCCCCGTGCCGCTCTCCAGGTAGACGGTGATCATGGAGCCGACGAACTCCTGACCGACCACGGTGCAGCGCAGGCTGTTGCTCTTGCGCGTCTGCTGCGTGCCCAGGTGCATGCGGTCGGCGCTGACGCACAGCGTCACCCGATCGCCGGCGCCGAGCTTGCGCTCGTGGGGTGCGCGCAGCTCGAACAGGCCGTGCTCCGAGCTGATCTTGAGCGTATCGCCGTCGCCGCTGGCGCGGACGTGGCCGCTGAGGATGTTCTTGCCACCGATGAACTCGGCGACGAAGCGATTGACTGGGCGGCGGTAGATCTCCTGCGGCGTGCCGATCTGTTCGACACGCCCGCGGCTCATGATTACCACCCGGTCGGCCATGGCGAAAGCCTCGGACTGGCTATGGGTGACGTAGACGAAGGTGATGCCGAGCTCCTTCTGCAGGCCGGTCAGCACGGTCTGCATGCGGATGCTGAGGTGGGCGTCGAGGGCGCTGAGCGGCTCGTCCAGCAGTA
>DATLYF010000162.1:0-20078 GCA_035575095.1 Candidatus Competibacteraceae bacterium | reverse complement strand
ACAGGGCCACGGTGGCCATGATGTAGTTGGTCTCACCGCCGTGAATGATGCGGCTGGTGTCGTAGAGAATGAAGCCCGACATCAGCAGCACGATCACCGCCGATAGCGTCAGCGCCAGCGTCGGTACCTGGAAGAACAGGTTGGCCAGCACCGCCAGGAAGGCGACCAGCAGACCCACCGCCAGAAAGCCGCCGATGAAACTGAAGTCCTTGCGGGTGGTCAGCACATAGCCGGACAGGCCGAGGAAGATGGCGCCGGTGCCACCCATGGCCAGGGCCGCCAGTTGCGCGCCATTGGCGTAGGCGCCCATGAACAGGCTGAGCAGCGGCCCCAGAGTCCAGCCCATGAAGCCGGTCAGGGCGAACACCGCAGCCAGGCCCCAGGCGCTGTCGCTGAGCCGCGCGGTAAGGAAGAACAGCCCCAGATAGGCCACCAGGGTCAGGATCGGATTGAGCGGCGCGGCGTTGACCGCCATCGCTGCGCCCGCCATCAGCGCGCTGAACAGCAGCGTCATGGACAGCAGCGCATAGGTGTTGCGCAACACCTTGTGCGTCGCCAGCAGCGACTCGCGAGGCGCACGCGCTACGCCGTAAGGGACTTTCTCGAGGTTTTTCTCGAGCATTCGCTTGACCTCACTCTCGGTTGCACCATTTTCATTGACCGGCCCCTGCCGGCCATGGTTCCAAGCCTAGCAGTTTGGCAGCTCACATGTTGGGATAGTTGGGACCACCACCGCCCTCGGGCACCACCCAGTTGATGTTCTGGGTGGGGTCCTTGATGTCGCAGGTCTTGCAGTGCACGCAGTTCTGGAAGTTGATCTGCAGCCGCGGATTACCGGCCTCGTCCTTGACGAACTCGTACACGCCGGCCGGGCAGAAGCGGCTCTCAGGACCGGCGTAGATGTTGTAGTTGACCGAGATCGCCACCGAAGGGTCCTTGAGCCGCAGGTGGCAGGGCTGGTCCTCTTCGTGGTTGGTATTGGAGAGGAACACCGAGGACAGCTTGTCGAAGCTCACCTGGCCGTCGGGCTTAGGGTACTCGATCGGGTAGCAGTCGCTGGCCTTCTTCAATGCCGTGTGGTCGGCGTGATGGTGCAGGGTCCAGGGTGCCTTGCCGCGGAACAGATAGGTGTCGATGGCCGAATAGAGCATGCCGCCGAACAGGCCCCAGCGGAACGAGGGGCGGATGTTGCGCACCGCGTACAGCTCGTCCCACAGCCAGCTCGCCTTGAGCTTCTCGGGGTAGGCCACCAGCTCGCGCCCGCCATCGGCGGTGAGCGCCTCGAACAGAGTCTCGGCAGCGACCATGCCGGATTTCATGGCGGTATGAGTGCCCTTGATCTTGGGCACGTTGAGGAAGCCCGCAGTGTCGCCGACCAGCAGGCCGCCGGGAAAGACCAGCTTGGGGATGGACTGGAAGCCGCCCTCGCTGATTGCGCGCGCGCCGTAGGCGATGCGCCGCCCGCCCTCGAAGGTGGGGCGGATGTCGGGATGGGTCTTGAAGCGCTGGAACTCATCGAACGGGCTGAGATACGGGTTCTGGTAGTCCAGTCCTACCACGAAACCCACCGCCACCTGATTGTTCTCCAGGTGGTAGAGGAAGGAGCCGCCATAGGTGCCGTAATCCAGCGGCCAGCCCACGGTGTGGATGATCTTGCCGGGCTGGTGCTTGGCGGGATCGATCTCCCACAGCTCCTTGAGGCCAATGCCGTAGGTCTGGGGATCGATACCCTCGCGCAGCCTGAAGCGCTCGAACAAGGTCTTGGTCAGGGAGCCGCGGCAGCCCTCGGCGAACACAGTGTAGCGGGCGCGCAGCTCCATGCCCGGCTGATAGCGCTCGGTGGGCTGGCCGTCCTTGCCCACGCCCATGTCGCCGGTGGCCACACCGGCCACCGCACCGTCTGCATCGTAGAGCACCTCGGCGGCGGCGAAGCCGGGATAGATCTCTACCCCCAGCTCCTCGGCCTGGGTCGCCAGCCAGCGACACAGATTGCCGAGACTGATGATGTAGTTGCCCTCGTTGTGCATCTGTGGCGGAGTGGGCAGGCGGTAAGAGGTCTGCTGGGTGAGGAACAGGAAGTGGTCCTCCTTGGCCGGAGTATTGAGCGGCGCGCCGCGAGCCTTCCAGTCGGGGATGAGTTCGTTCAGGGCACGCGGCTCCAGCACCGCCCCGGAGAGGATGTGGGCGCCGACCTCGGAGCCTTTCTCCAGCACGCAGACGCTGATCTCCTGGCCGTGCTGAGCAGCTAGCTGCTTCAGCCGGATCGCCGTCGACAGCCCGGACGGTCCGGCGCCGACGATGACGACGTCATATTCCATGCTCTCACGTTCTGTCATTGCACTCTCCAGACACCGAAGGAAGGGCAGGGGTGTTGTTTCGGCTAATGAAATGGCCCCGCCATGTTGAAAGCCGGCAGCATTGTAGGGCTGTGCACTTGCACAAATCCAGCCTTAACACAGCGCTCCGGTTGGAAATTGATAAAACCATGTCGCTTTGGGGCTGCCTGGCGGCAGGTCAACGATAGCATCAGCTAACTATATCGCTTCGATACATCGTTCTTGCCGACCAAGCGCAGCAAGGCGTTGCCCCCAAAAAAGTTGAAGATGACGATTG
The DNA here is from genome assembly GCA_035575095.1 of Candidatus Competibacteraceae bacterium. Classification (GTDB taxonomy): domain Bacteria; phylum Pseudomonadota; class Gammaproteobacteria; order Competibacterales; family Competibacteraceae; genus DATLYF01. Next base: position 17,465 of record DATLYF010000162.1, on the reverse strand, counting down.
CGTATTCTCTGGAAATCTATAAAATCGCGCGATCAATCGGTACTGCCCGGATAATCAGCTATCAATCTTCGGTTTGAGCAGTCGGTTCTTCGCTGCAGTGCCGCAAAATAAGGATAAAGTGTCCAGTTTGTTTCTTCTGGTGCCGACTCGCCGGAAGGAGACCGAAGGCTGCCCAGGCGTGGGGTAGACCTTTGGGGCTGGCCAACTACGATAATTAATAATTTTCGACTGTAACCCCGAAAGGAGCCTGAAAGCATGACCCGTATACCGTTCAAGAAGACCTTATGGGCTGCCGCCATCGCCGGAGCGCTGGGGATCAGCGGTCTGGCGAACGCCGCCGAGGTGATCAAGATCGGCATCGCCGGTCCCCATACCGGCGCCTACGCCGCCTTCGGCGAGCAACTGTGGAAGGGTTCGGTGCAGGCGGCTGAGGACATCAATGCGGCCGGCGGCATCAACGGCAAGAAGATCGAGTTGGTCAAAGCCGACGATGCCTGCGAGCCCAAGCAGGCCGTGGCCGTGGCCAACCGTCTGGTGGACAACGACAAAGTGGTCGCCGTGGTCGGGCACTTCTGCTCCTCCTCCACCATTCCGGCCAGCGAGATCTACGCCGAGAATGACATCCTCTCGATCACCCCGGCCTCGACCAACCCCAAGGTCACCGATCGCGGCCTGAAGACGGTGTTCCGCACCTGCGGCCGTGACGACCAGCAGGGCGTGGTCGCGGCCAATTACGTAATCAAGGTGCTCAAGGCCAAGAAGGTGGCGGTGATCCACGACAAGGATACCTACGGCCAGGGCCTGGCGGACGCCATGAAGGCCGAGATGGAGAGGCTGGGCGTCAAGCCGGTGCTGTACGAAGGGCTGACCCGCGGCGAGAAGGACTTCAACGCCCTGGTGACCAAGATCAAGGCCGCCGGCGCCGATGCCGTCTACTTCGGCGGTCTGCACTCCGAGGCCGGGCCGCTGGTGCGCCAGATGCGCGAGCAGGGCCTGACCGCCACGGCCTTCATCTCCGGCGATGGCATCGTCTCCGAAGAGTTCGTCTCCGCTGCTGGCGGCAAGCAATTTGTGGCCGGCGTGTACATGACCTTCGGCGCCGACGCGACCAAGCTCCCGGATAGCAAGGCGGTGGTGGAGAAGTTCCGCAAGGCTGGTTACGAGCCCGAGGGCTACACCCTGTACTCCTACGCCGCGCTGCAGGCCATCGCCGAGGCCATCAAGGGCACCGGCGGCCAGACCTCCGGCACCAAGCTGGGGGACTACCTGCGCAGCCACGAGGTCAAGACCGTCATGGGGCCCAAGGCCTGGGACGCCAAGGGCGACCTGAAGGTCTCCGACTATGTGATGTGGCGCTGGGACGAGAACGGCAAGTACGCCGAAATCCAAGTCCAGTAACCCCCTGAGAGGGCGAGCCGCCGCTCCGGACTCACCATCGGTGCGGCGGTTCTTTTTTAAGCTCTGGTTTCGCTCATCAAAACCCCGCCAAGAGGGTTTGCACGAGGACACAGTGATGGATTGGCATATCGTCGCCCAACAGCTGGTAAACGGCTTGGCGTTGGGCTCCATCTACGGGCTGATCGCCATCGGCTATACCATGGTCTATGGCATCATTGGCATGATCAACTTCGCCCATGGCGACATCTACATGGTGTCGGCCTACATCACCGCCATCACGCTGGCGGTGCTGCATTTCTTCGGCATCAACTCGGTAGCCTTCGCCATACTGGTGACCTTAGCCATCACCATGTTCATCACCTCCTGCTATGGCTGGAGCATCGAGCGCATCGCCTACAAGCCATTGCGCGGCTCGACCCGCCTGGCGCCGCTGATCTCCGCCATCGGCATGTCACTGATCCTGCAGAACTATGTACAGGTCAGCCAGGGTGCCCGCGACCAGGGCGTACCCACGTTGATCAGCGGCACCATCGCCCTGGGCACCAGCGAGAACGCGGCACAGATGACCTACACCCAGGCGCTGATCATCGTCGTGTCCTTCGTGGCCATGGGTATTCTCACCTACATCATCCAGCGCACCTCGCTCGGCCGGCAGTGCCGCGCCGTACAGCAGGACCGCAAGATGGCCGGTATTCTCGGCATCAACACCGACCGTATCATCTCTACGGTGTTCGTCATCGGCGCTGCCATGGCCGCCCTGGCCGGCGTGCTGGTGACGCTGAACTACGGCTCCTTCAACTTCTTCGTCGGCTTCGTCACCGGCATCAAGGCATTCACCGCCGCGGTGCTGGGTGGCATCGGCTCGCTGCCCGGAGCGATGCTGGGCGGGATCGTCCTGGGGATGTCCGAGTCCCTGTTCTCCGGCTTTATCAACACCGACTACAAGGACGTGTTCGCGTTCTCGCTGCTGGTGCTGGTGCTGATCTTCAAGCCCAGTGGCCTGTTGGGCAAGCCTGCCGTGGAAAAGGTGTGATGCTATGAGCCGGCAAATGCAAGGTGTTTCCCTCGTCCACGCCCTCAAGGATGCACTCCTGGTCGGCGTGATGGCGCTGCTGGTGCTGGGCCCGATCTCCGGCCTGGTGCTGGATGGCTACGGCTTCGTCAACGAGCTGGAGCGGCCTCTGATCCTGGCGCTGATCGCTGCCACGGGCCGTTTCTTCATCTCCCTGGCAGCCCAGACCGAGGGCGGCCGGGCCTGGCTGGATCGCTTCAGCGCCAAGAGCGCCCATGGCACCACCGTCGAGAGCGGCGAGAAAAAGCGCGCCTGGGTCTGGATTCTGCTCGGCATCTTCGTCGCCGGGCTGATACTGCCGTTTTTGCTCACCAAGTACTGGCTGACCGTGTTCATCCTGGCGATGATCTACGTGCTGCTCGGCATGGGGCTGAACATCGTGGTCGGCCTGGCCGGTTTGCTGGATCTGGGCTACGTCGCGTTCTACGCGATCGGCGCCTACATGCTGGCGCTGGGCTCGCAGTACTTGGGGATAGGCTTCTGGACCGCGCTGCCGCTGGCTGCCATCACCGCCGGCGTGGCCGGCATGGTGTTGGGCTTCCCGGTGCTGCGCATGCACGGTGACTATCTGGCCATCGTGACGCTCGGCTTCGGCGAGATCATTCGCCTGATCCTCAACAACTGGCTGGAGTTCACTGGCGGCCCCAATGGCGCCTCGGCGCCGGCCCCGACCTTCTTCGGCCTAGAGTTCTCCCGCGTCGCCAAGCAGGGCGGGACGCCCTATCACGAGTTCTTCGGCGTCGAATACAACAACGCCATGGGCTACATCTTCACCTATATCGTGCTGTTCCTGGTGGTGAGCCTGGCTATCATGTTCGTCACCCGGCTGCAGCGCATGCCCATGGGGCGGGCCTGGGAGGCCCTACGCGAGGACGAAATCGCCTGCCGCTCGTTGGGCATCAACCACGTCACCGTGAAGCTGACGGCGTTCATGATGGGCGCTGGCATTGGCGGCATCGCCGGGGTGTTCTTCGCTACCTACCAGGGTTTCGTCAACCCGTCCTCGTTCACCTTCTTCGAGTCGGCGCTGGTGCTGGCCATCGTGGTGCTGGGCGGCCTGGGTTCGACGCTCGGCGTTATCCTGGCGGCCCTGGTGCTGACCATCATGCCCGAGGTGCTGCGCGAGTTCGCCGACTATCGCGTGCTGGCTTTCGGTATCCTCATGGTGCTGATGATGCTGTGGCGGCCGCGTGGTCTGATCCGTCCGGTGCGTCCGGCGTTCTTCCCGAGGGGGGCTGCCGCATGAGCCCGAAGATTCTGAGCATGACCCCGCTGCTGAAGGTCGAGGGTCTGACCATGCGCTTCGGCGGCATCGTCGCCCTCAACAACGTCAATTTCCAGGTACAGCCGGGCTCGATTACCGCGCTGATCGGCCCCAACGGCGCCGGCAAGACCACGGTGTTCAACTGCGTCACCGGCTTCTACCGAGCCACCGAGGGGCGGCTCACCTTCAGCCCGGAAGGGCACACCTATAACATCGGAAAGCTGCTGGGCGAACCGTTCCAGGCTGCGGACTTCGTCAAGCCGGTGGCCTTCGCCGAGCGCCTCTACTACAAGATGTTCGGCGGCTCGCACCGAGTGGCCAGCGCCGGCATCGCCCGCACCTTCCAGAACATCCGCCTGTTCCGGGAGATGACAGCCTTCGAGAACCTACTGGTGGCTCAGCACCACCGGCTGGTGCGCAATCCCATCCTGGGCTTGATCCGTTCCGCCTCCTATAGGCGCTCCGAGGCCGAGGCGGTGGAGCGTGCCTATTTCTGGCTGAAGGCGCTGAATCTCGCCGATGCCGGCAACCGCCTGGCCGGCGAGCTGCCCTACGGTCACCAGCGCCGCTTGGAAATCGCCCGGGCCATGTGCATCAACCCCAAGATGATCTGTCTGGACGAGCCTGCCGCCGGCCTCAACCCGGCCGAGACCGCCGAGCTCTCGGAGATGATCCAGATGCTGCGCCGCGAGCACGGCGTTACGGTGTTGCTCATCGAGCACGACATGTCGCTGGTGATGCGTATTTCCGAGCATATCGTGGTGCTGGATCATGGCGAGGTGATCTGCGCCGGCGATCCCCACACCGTGGCCAACGATCCCAAGGTCATCGCGGCTTACCTGGGTACGGAGAGCACCGAGGAGGCGGCTCGCGCATGAGCAAGCATCTGCTGGAAATGACCGAGGTGGACGCCTTCTACGGGCCGATCCAGGCGCTGCGCCGCGTCTCCCTGCACGTCGATCAGGGCGAGATCGTCACCCTGATCGGCGCCAACGGCGCCGGCAAATCCACCACCCTGATGACCATCTTCGGCGAGCCGGGGGCCAGGCACGGCAAGGTGATCTTCAACGGCGAGGATATCACCCGCGTGCCCATGCACGAGATCGCCAAGCGCGGCATCGCCCAGTCCCCCGAGGGGCGGCGCATCTTCCCGGCCATGAGCGTCGAGGAGAACCTGCTCATGGGCACCATACCCATAGGGCCGGAACACGCCGAGGAGGACATGGCGCGGGTGTTCGAGCTGTTCCCGCGCCTCAAGGAGCGCCGCAACCAGCGCGCCGGTACCATGTCCGGCGGCGAGCAGCAGATGCTGGCCATCGGCCGCGCCATGATGAGCCGGCCGAAGCTGCTGCTGCTGGATGAGCCCTCGCTCGGCCTGGCGCCGCTGGTGGTGAAGAAGATCTTTGAGGTACTGGCCGAGATCCGCAGCCAGGGCACGACCATCTTTCTGGTGGAACAGAACGCCAACCACGCCTTGCGCCTGGCCGATCGCGGCTACGTGCTGGTCAACGGCCAGATCCGCATGACCGGCAGCGGTCAGGAGCTGCTCACCAATCCCGAGGTGCGCAAGGCCTATTTGGGCGGCGGTCACTGAGGCCGTGCCATAGGGCTTGAGTAAGCGCCAACGAACCGGGGCTGCGTGCCCCGGTTTTTGTGTCCGCCTGCTGTGGCGGCACGCCGGCCGGTGATGCTTGATCGGCATCAACCGCATGATCATGGTCTGCGGACAGAATGCCCGCTTCCGTACGGCATTGGAGACATTAGAGGAGCAGAGCATGGATTCGGGTCAGAGAACGGGCGGACAGATACTGGTGCAGGGGCTGCGCACCCTGGGTGCGGAGTTGGCCTTCGGGGTGCCGGGAGAGAGTTACCTGGCGGTGCTCGATGCGCTGGTGGACGTGCCGCAGTTGCGCTTTATCACCTGCCGCCAGGAGGGTGGGGCGGCGATGATGGCCGAGGCTTACGGCAAACTCACCGGTCGGCCCGGTATCTGTTTCGTCACCCGCGGCCCCGGTGCCACCAATGCCAGCGCCGGGGTGCACGTCGCTTATCAGGACTCGACGCCGATGATCCTGTTCATCGGTCAGGTGGCACGGGGCGATCGCGACCGCGAGGCCTTCCAGGAGATCGACTATCGGCGCATGTACGGCCAGTTGGCCAAGTGGGTGGCGGAGATCGACCAGGCCGAGCGTATCCCCGAGTACCTGCACCGCGCCTACCAGGTGGCTACCTCCGGCCGGCCCGGCCCGGTGGTGCTGGCCCTGCCCGAGGACATGCTCACCGATACCGCCAAGGTGGCCGATCCCGCCCCCTGCCGGCCGGTGGAACCCTATCCCGATCCGCGGGCCATGGCCGAGCTGGGTGAGCGGCTGGCCCGGGCGCAACGCCCATTGCTGTTGCTGGGGGAGGGGCTTTGGAGTGAGCAGGCATGGCACCGCCTACACGATTGGGCCGCCGCCTGGCGCCTGCCGGTAGCCTGTGCGTTCCGCTGCCAGAGCGCCTTCGACAACCGTCACGAATGCTACGTGGGCGATGTCGGTCTGGGCGTGAACCCGGCCCTGGCGGCGCGCCTGCGCACGGCCGACCTGATCCTGGCACTGGGCACGCGGCTCGGCGAGATCGTCACCCAGTCCTATACCCTGCCCGTGCCGCCGCGCCCGGCCCAGAGCCTGATCCATGTTCATCCCGGCGCCGAGGAGCTGGGCCGGGTCTACCAGGCCGATCTCTACATCCATGCCGGCGTGCAGCGCTTTGTCGCTGCCCTGGACGCCCTGCCGGCCCCGGCCGTACCGGCCTGGGAGGAGTGGCGCGCGGCGGCACGGCGCGACTATCTGGCCTGGATCACGCCGACCACCTCGCCAGGCGAGCTGCAACTGGCCGAGATCATGGCCTGGTTGCGCGAGCACCTGCCGCCCGAGGCCATACTCTGCAACGGCGCCGGCAACTATGCGGTATGGCTGCACCGCTTCTACCAGTACCGTGGCTCCGCCAGCCAATTGGCGCCGCGCTGCGGCTCCATGGGTTATGGCTTGCCGGCGGCGGTGGCGGCCAAGCTGGTGCATCCCGAGCGGCCGGTGCTAGCCTTCGCCGGCGACGGTTGTTTCCAGATGACTCTGCAGGAACTCGCCACTGCTGTGCAGTACGGCGCCAATATCGTGGTCTGCGTGGTCGACAACAGCGCCTACGGCACCATCCGCATGCACCAGGAGCGTCACTATCCAACGCGGGTAAGCGGTACCGACCTGCTCAACCCGGACTTTGCCGCCCTGGCACGGGCCTATGGCTGTTACGCGCAAACCGTGGAGCGTACCGCCGACTTCGCGGCCGCCTTCGAGCGGGCACTGACTGCCGGCCGCCCGGCGCTGCTGCATCTGAAGCTGCCGCTGGAGGCGCTGACGCCGCGCCAGACCCTGTCCGAGATCCGCGCCGCCGCTACGCGTGGCTAGGGGCCGGGAGGCGCAGCGCAGCGGGGGGCCAGCATGTGCCGGGCGACGGACAAGCGCGCCGCCCGGCGGCATGCCGGCATGGAGATCGGCGCCGCGGCTGGGCTTATCACTGGGCTCATATTAGAATTCTCCGTTCTTCGTATGAACGGGAATCCCCATGCAAGAGCTCAATCCCTATTACTACCAGATCGACGATCTCAAGGGACGCCTCCAGTCCCTGAGGGGGTATCTTTGACTTCGAGGTCAAGCAGGAGCGTCTGACCGAGGTTCAGCGCGAGCTGGAGCAACCCAATGTCTGGAACCAGCCCGACCGGGCATTGGCGCTCGGCAAGGAGCGCGCCCAGTTGGAAGGGGTGGTGAACACTATCGTGGAATTGGAGCGCGGCTTGCAGGATGCGCGCGATTTGCTGGAGCTGGCCGAGGCCGAGAACGACGAGGCCACGGTGAGCGGGATCGCCAACGATCTTGCCGGCTTTGAGCGCAAGGTGGCGGATCTGGAGTTCCGCCGCATGTTCTCCGGCGAGATGGACGCCCACAACGCCTTCCTCGACATCCAGGCCGGCGCCGGCGGCACCGAGGCCCAGGACTGGGCCAATATGCTGCTGCGCATGTACCTGCGCTGGTGCGACAAGCACGGCTTCAAGACCGAATTGCTGGAGGTGTCCGAGGGCGAAGTGGCTGGTATCAAGTCCGCCACCATCCGCGTCGAAGGCGAGTATGCCTACGGCTGGCTGCGCACCGAGACCGGCGTGCATCGTCTGGTGCGCAAGTCGCCGTTCGATTCCGACAACCGTCGCCATACCTCCTTCGCCGCGGTGTTCGTTTCCCCCGAGGTGGACGACGACATCGACATCGAGATCAACCCGGCAGACCTGCGTGTCGACGTCTACCGCGCCTCCGGCGCCGGCGGCCAACACGTCAACCGTACCGAGTCGGCGGTACGCATCACCCACTTGCCCACCGGCATCGTGGTGCAGTGCCAGAACGACCGCTCCCAGCACAAGAACCGCGACACGGCGATGAAGCAGCTCAAAGCCAAGCTCTACGAGCTGGAGCTGCAGAAACGCAACGCCGCCGCCCAGGCACTGGAGGAGAGCAAGTCCGACATCGGCTGGGGCAGCCAGATCCGCTCCTATGTGCTGGACCAGTCGCGTATCAAGGACCTGCGTACTGGTGTCGAGGTGGGCAACACCCAGGCGGTGCTGGACGGCGACCTGGACCCGTTCATCGAGGCCAGCCTGAAGAGCGGGTTGTGAGGCTATGACCCTGAACTCCCTCTCCCGCATGCGGGAGAGGGTGGGGGTGAAGGCGTAAGGTTTACCCCTTTACCCGAAGCCTTTCCCTGACAGGAAAGGATGCGCCGAGAACCAAAATGACCGAACAGATTCCCACCGAATTCCACGACGAGAACAAGCTCATCGCCGAACGCCGGCGTAAGCTCGCCGCGCTGCGCGAGCAGGGCCCGGCCTTTCCTAACGATTTCCGCCGCGACAGCCTGGCCGGCACGTTGCACGCCCGCTACGGTGCCCTCGACGGCGCGGTGCTGGAGGCGGCCGACGCGGTACGCGTGTGCGTGGCCGGGCGCATGATGGCCAAACGCATCATGGGCAAGGCCAGCTTCACCCATATCAAGGACATGTCGGGGACGATCCAGCTGTTTCTGCAGAAGGACGTGCTGGGCGAGAGCTACGACGCCTTCAAGGGCTGGGATATCGGCGACATCGTCGGTGCCGAGGGCACCCTGTTCAAGACCAGGACCGGCGAGCTGTCGGTGAAAGTGGAGCGACTGCGGCTGCTCACCAAGTCACTGCGCCCGCTGCCAGAAAAGTTCCACGGGCTGACCGACATGGAAGTGCGCTATCGCCAGCGCTACCTCGATCTGATCATGAACGACGAGGTGCGGCGCCGCTTCCAGGTGCGCAGCCAGGTGATCCGCAGCATCCGCGAATTCCTCGACAGCCGCGGCTTCCTCGAAGTGGAAACGCCGATGATGCACCCCATTCCCGGCGGTGCGGCGGCACGCCCCTTCGTCACCCACCACAATGCCCTGGACATGGCGCTCTATCTGCGCATCGCCCCAGAACTCTACCTCAAGCGGCTGGTGGTGGGCGGTTTCGAGCAGGTCTACGAGATCAACCGCAACTTCCGCAACGAGGGCGTGTCGACCCGGCACAACCCCGAATTCACCATGCTGGAGTTCTACTGGGCCTACGCCGACTACCACGATCTCATGGATCTCACCGAAGCCCTGATGCGGGAGCTGGCGCAGCAGGTGAACGGCGCTTTGCAGGTGGAATACCAGGGCGAGGTGATCGACTTGGCCAAACCCTTTGCCCGCTTTACCGTGGCCGAGGCCATCGCCCACTATGTGGAAGGGGCGACGCTGGAGCAGGTCTGCACGCTGCAAGGGGCGTTCGCGCTGGCCGATCGGCTGGGCGTGGAATATGCCAAGAGCGATACCCTGGGGCGAGTGCAGATGGCCATCTTCGACGATTGCGTCGAGCACAAGCTGCGCCAGCCCACCTTCATCACCGCCTATCCCATCGAGGTCTCGCCCCTGGCCCGGCGCAACGATCGCAACCCCCTGGTCACCGACCGCTTCGAGTTCTTCGTCGGCGGGCGCGAGCTGGCCAACGGCTTTTCTGAGCTCAACGATCCCGAGGACCAGCACGAGCGCTTCCTAGAGCAGGTACGGGCCAAGGAGGCCGGCGACGAGGAGGCCATGTACTACGACGCCGACTATATCCGCGCACTGGAGTACGGCCTGCCGCCGACGGCCGGTGAAGGCATCGGCATTGACCGCCTGGTGATGTTGTTCACCGATTCGCCCTCCATTCGCGACGTGCTGCTGTTTCCGCACATGCGGCCGGAACTCTGAGCCGCCCCCGCTCGGTCATGCCCTCTCCCGCGTGCGGGGGAGGGATAGGGGTGGGGAGAGCGGTGTCAGGCCATATCGGACGTCGTCGGCCGCGCCGGCACCTGCTCGCGCAGCTCGTCTAGCAGCGCCTCGGCCTGCTCGGGGTCGAAGTCGGCATGGTAGCGCTTCTTCACTCCGTACTCGCTGAGGATGACGTGGCGGGTGGGCTCGATGCCGTGACGCGCCAGCGTACTCTTGACACACACCAGCGGGCAGCCGTCCAGGGCCAGGATCGGCCGACCGGATTTGGCGAGCTTGACGAGGTTGGGCACATCGCCGCCCACCCCGGCGATACAGGACATCTCCGCCAGGCCCTCGCGGTCCAGGCGCAGGGCGAGGTGATTGGCGAGTTGGGCGGCACTGGAGCAGCCGGAGCAACTGTAGACCAGCGGCAGCGAAGGATCGGCTCGACGACGGGCCATGGTCGATCTCCTTGGTGTTCAGCGGGGCGCGTGGCAGTCGACCACATCCACCCGCGGCCGGGTCAGGATGGGCCAGAAGCGCAGGAAAAACAGGCCGAAGCCGGCGCTCCAGGCCAACCCCGCCAGCCCCAACCAGATCCAGTAGTGGGCCGGGGCCAGGGCCGCCGCCAGACGCGCCGCCGCCCCCAGGCTGACCAGCAGATAGGCGAGCAGCAGCGGCCGGTCGGCATGCAGCTTGCGGCCGGTATGACCGAGCGCGGCGCGGGACATGACGGCGATCACCATGGTGCCGAGGCAGCCGATGGTGAGTACGTGCAGCGCACCGCTGCGGCTCGCTCCCAGACCCAGGGCGGCTAGGCCGAGCAGCACGTAGCCGAGCACCAGCCAGGCATAGCCGAGATGCAGCACCGCCAGCAGCCCCTCGCGGCGCGTGGCCAGGCCGCGCCAGCCGGACAGGCGTAGACCGTGGGCGGCGGCTGCGGCTAGCGCCAATACGCCGCTGGCCGCACTGCCCGGGAACACGCCATCGGCTAGCCCCGTGGCCACGGTCAGCGCAGCAGCGGCGATCTCCACCGGCGGGCGCGATACTGGCAGCGGCTTCAGCCCCTTGGCGCTCATCCAGTTGCGGGTGAAAGCGGGGATGATACGGCCGCCGATCAGTACGACCAGCGCGACTACCAAGTGCAAGATCAGGTACAGGGGAGTGAGCGGGCTGAGCGCCAGGGCGCCGGCGCTGGCCAGATGGAACAGGGTGTTGCTGAGGATGAGCAGGCCGAGGATGGCGACCAGCGGATACTGGCCCTTGTTGCCGGCCTTGCGCAGCTCGCCTACGGTGCGCATCGCCAGGGCGATCAGATAGGGCAGGTCCAGGGCCGCCACCAGCCAGGCCGGCAGGGCGCCGGAGAAGGCCATGGCCAGCCGCCCGGCCAGCCAGGTCAGCACCAGTGCTGCCAAGGGCGTGCCGGTAAGGGGGGCGCGTCCGGTCCAGTTGGGTACGGCAGTGAGCAAAAAGCCGCCGATGGCCGCGCCGATGAAGCCGAGCAGCATCTCGTGCACGTGCCAGGCGAGGGGATTGCGCGGTGCGCCCGGCCAGTCGGCGCCGGCCAACCGGCCTAGCCAGAGCACCAGGACCAGCACGGCATAGCCGCCGGCGAGTAAGAAAAACGGACGGAAGCCGTAATCGAGCAGGACGGAAGATGAGCGACGCGGTAACGACATGATGAAGGATCCTCCTGGAGCGATACCTTACAGGTCCACTCGGAAAAACCCTTGATACACATCAAAGCGGCTTGCGCCAAGCCTTGACCTCGGTCAAGGTGAGGACCGAGGATGACGGCACCCTGAACAACCGCCACGGATCACCGGAAGGACTCCATGTACCTTGCCCTCAAGCACCTCCATGTCACCGCCGCCGTCCTCAGCTTCGCCCTGTTCAGCCTGCGCGGGCTGTGGATGCTGGCCGATTCTCCGCTGCTTACCCAGCGCTGGGTCAAGATCGTGCCGCACATCGTCGATAGCGTGCTGCTGGCCGCGGCCATCGGCATGCTGGTGACGATCGGCCTCAACCCCCTTACCGTTCCCTGGCTCATCGCCAAGATCGTGGCGCTGTTCGCCTATATCGGACTCGGCACCTTCGCCCTCAAGCGCGGCCGCAGCAAAGCGGTGCGTACCGTCTGCTGGCTGGCGGCGCTGGCAGTGTTCGGCTACATCGTGTTGGTGGCGCGCAGCAAGCTGGTCTGGCCGTTTGCCTGAGCTGGGCGGCTTTCAGTCGAACACCAGATCATAGAAACGGCGGCTGGCAGGGTCGTACTCCATCAGCTCACCGCTCTCGATGTCGAAGTACCAGCCGAACAGCTTGAGTTCCCCAGCCTCGACCCGGCGCTGTACGAAGGGAAAGGTCATGAGGTTTTCCAGGGAGATGAGGATGGCGGCGCGTTCGCAGGCGCGCTGCTGGAACTCGGGATTGGCGTCTGGCCAGCGCTTGAGTACCCGCTCCCGGGCCTGGTGGGCCAGGCTCACCCACGGCGCGATGAAGCCCTCGCCCTCATTGTTCTCGCCATAGCGCTCGAGCAGGGCGCGAATACCGCCGCAGCGGGCATGGCCCATGACGATGATGTTGCGCACGCCGAGATTGCACACGGCGAACTCGATACCGGCGCTGGTACCGTGGAAGTGACCGTCTTTCTCGCACGGTGGCACTAGGTTGGCGACGTTGCGGATGACGAACAGATCGCCTGGCTTGGCACCGGTGATCAGTACCGGGTCGGCGCGTGAGTCGCTACAGGAAATGATGAGCGTGCGCGGCGCTTGTCCTTCGCGTGCCAGACGCTCGAACAGCTCTTTGTGTTCCTGGAAATAGCCGAGGTAGAACCGCTTGAAACCCAGTCTGAGCGCCTCGATGTCGGACATACAAGTCTCCTTGCGTGAAAACTTCGCACATTTACTGCTTGGCCTTGATGGTCGTCAAGGCCAGGGGCAGCGCATACTTCTAATCTGAGCTTTTCATTGAGGCCGCCCGGCGCTGGACGGCCATCGCCATCAATGTGGGAGGATGTGCATGGAACTGGTTTGCCCGGCCGGCAACCTGCCCGCCCTCAAGGCCGCTGTAGAGCAGGGTGCCGATGCGGTCTATGTGGGACTGAAGGATGCGACCAATGCCCGCCAGTTCGCGGGTCTCAACTTCAGTTCCGAGCAGATCGCGCAGGGCCTGGAATATGCCCGCCGGCATCGCACGCGAGTTTTCCTGGCGGTGAACACCTATCCCCAGCCCCAAGGCTGGGGACAGTGGCAGCGGGCGGTGGATCTGGCCGCCGAGTTGGGCGTAGATGCGCTCATCGCCGCCGATCTGGGGGTGCTGGACTATGCCGCCCGCCGGCATCCCGAGTTGGCGTTGCACCTCTCGGTGCAGGGCTCGGCCACCAACTACCAGGCGCTGCGTTTCTACCACGAAGCCTTCGGCATCCGTCGTGCCGTGCTGCCGCGGGTGCTGTCCCTGGCCCAGGTGCGCCGCGTGGCCGAACACAGTCCGGTGGCGTTGGAGGTGTTCGGCTTCGGCAGCCTATGCGTGATGGTAGAAGGGCGCTGCTTGTTGTCGTCCTACGTCACCGGCGAATCGCCCAATACCTGCGGGGTATGCTCCCCGGCCAAGGCGGTGCGTTGGCAGGAGACTGCCGACGGCGGACTGGAGGCACGGCTCGGCGGGTTGCTCATCGATCGCTATGGCGCGGGCGAACCGGCCGGCTATCCGACGCTGTGCAAGGGCCGCTTCCGGGTAGGCGAGCACCTCTATTACGCCATCGAGGAACCCACCAGCCTCAACACCCTGGAGCTGCTGCCGCAACTGATGGCCATCGGCATCGCCGCGGTGAAGATCGAGGGCCGCCAGCGCAGCCCGGCCTACGTGGCCCAGGTCACCCGGGTGTGGCGGCAGGCCATCGACGCCTGCCGGCGCAATCCCCAGGGCTTCGGCACCCAGGCCGAGTGGCAACAGGCGCTGGCGACCCTGTCCGAGGGACGGCAGACCACCCTGGGTGCGTATCACCGGCCGTGGATGTGAGAGTTCCCCCTCTCCGAGCAGAGACCAAGAGGCTGCAATGACCAACACCCTGCAACTAGCCCTGGGCCCGATCACCTACTTCTGGCCGCGCGAGCAAGTCTTCGCGTTCTACGAGCGGGCCGCTGCCTGGCCGGTGGAGATCGTCTATCTGGGCGAGACCGTTTGCGCCAAGCGCCGCGCCCTGCGGCCCGACGACTGGCTGGAGCTGGCCGGACGGCTGGAGGCGGCGGGCAAGCAGGTGGTGCTATCCACTTTGGCTCTGATTGAGGCCGAATCGGAGCTGATGGTGCTGCGCCGTATCTCTAGCAACGGTCGCTTCCCGGTGGAGGCCAACGACATGGCCGCGGTGCAGTTTCTCAAGGGACGGCCCTTCGTCGGCGGTCCGGGGCTCAATGTCTACAACGCCCGCAGCCTGCACCTGCTGGCGCAGCAGGGACTGACCCGCTGGGTGCCGCCGGTGGAGCTGTCCGGGGCGAGCCTGGCGGCCATCCTGGCTGACAAGCCGGCGGGCGTGGCCACCGAAGTATTCGCCTACGGGCGGCTGCCGCTGGCTTATTCGGCACGCTGCTTCACCGCTCGCGCCCATAATCTGCCCAAGGACGACTGCCGCTTCCGCTGCCAGGACTATCCCGACGGCCTGGAACTGGCCACCGACGACGGCCGCACCTTTCTCGCTTTCAACGGCATCCAGACCCAGTCGGCGCAGACTTACAACCTGCTGGCCGAGTTGCCGGCACTGATGCACATGGGTGTCGAGGTGCTGCGCTTGAGCCCGCAGTCGCAGCACATGGAGCAGGTGGTGGCGGCTTTTGACCGGGCGCGGCGCGAACCCGACTCCGTCACCGATCTGGCACCGTTGATGCCCACGGGGCCGTGCGATGGCTACTGGCACGGCAGCGTCGGGCTGGCGGCGGTGGCTCAAGGCTGATTCCGATTTTTAGCGCAGCCCCAACTCGACTCGGACCGTTCCGCTGTCGCCGGCACGGTCGGCGGACCGTCGCCGAGCCGGTGCCGATCCAGAGTGCGGAGCTGATCACTCCGCCCAGCTCGCCGCCAGCCCCGCCGCCCCTTGCAGCGCCTTGTACAGCGGCCCCGGCAGCAGCTCGGCCGGGTCCAGGCCGGCCAGCAGGTTCTTCACCGCCAGCCCCAGCTCGGTATCGCCCTGCATGCGCAGTCGGCGCTGGAAGAACAGGGTATCGGGGTCGGCGCGGCCGGCGGCGAGCTGTAGGAAGTCATAGGCTCGTCCGGCGATGTGGGCGTCGGTCTGCACGCCGCGCGGGGCATGCAGGTGTTGGCCGAGCACGGTCAGCGGCAGCTCGAGCCCGAGATCGCTTATCTCCAGCAGCAGCACCCGGCCGCGCAAAAACTCCAACTCACCGCGCGTGATGACCGGGGCGAAGACGCGGTTGAGCAGCGCGAGCACGCCGGGCGGCGGGCCGGGCAGATGGCGTAGCGGCCAGCCCAGCCAGTGAGGCAGGGTGGGGGGATGGCGGGATGCGGCGTTAGTCTCCATACGGTTATTCCTTTTCAAGCCAGTAGCTGAGCGAAGGACAGGAAGCGCACTGGCTCGCCTTGGCGCACCGCTTGGCCTGGGGCCAGCTCTACCAGGCCGTCGGCCCAGCTCGCCGGGGCCAGGGCGCCGGAACTCTGCTGCCGATGGATCGCAACCCGCGTAACCGCCGGTCCGTCTTCCACACGGCGCGCGCGCAGGTACTCGCAGCGCGGATCGGGGCGCGGCCAGTCGAAGTCGGCAGCCAGCCATTCGCCGTGCACGGATGCTGGCGTGCGCCCCTGCAAACGGTGCAGCAGCGGGCGCGCCAGAACGAGGAAGGTGACGAACAGCGAGCTGGGGTTGCCGGGCAGGCCGAGGAAAGGCGTGCCGGCCACCGTGCCGAAGGCCAGCGGCTTGCCGGGCTTGATCGCCACCTTCCACAGGCTGAGCCGGCCAAGACTCTCCACCGCTGCTTTGACGTGATCTTCCTCACCCACCGAGACGCCGCCGCTGCTGATCACCAGGTCGGCGTTGTCGGCGGCCGCCGCCAGGGCCGCGCGGGTAGCGTCCAGGGTGTCGGCGACGATGCCGAGATCGCGTACCTCGCAGCCCAGGGTGGCGAGCAGGGCGCCCAATAGATAGCGGTTGCTGCCGTAGATCTGCCCGGGCGCCAGCGGCTGGCCTGGCTCTACCAGCTCGTCGCCGGTGGAGAGGATGGTCACCCGCGGTCGGCGCCATACGCTCAGCCGGTCCACGCCCAGGGCCGCGGCCAGGGCCAGGTCCTGAGGCTGCAGGCGGCGCCCGGCATCGAGCAGGGGCTCGCCTTCCTGCACGTCTTCGCCGCGGCGGCGGATGTGCTGGCCCGGCCGCCCCGGCCCGCTGATGAGCACATGACTATCGTCCCAGCGGCAGCGCTCCTGCATTACCACCGTATCGGCCCCGGGTGGGAGCGGGGCGCCGGTGAAGATGCGGGCGGCGGTGCCCGGGGCCAAGGGAGTGCCGGCCTGGCCGGCGACGATGCGCTGGGCGATGGGCAGCCGCGCCGTGCCCTCGGCCGGCAGGTCGGCGGCGCGCACGGCGAAGCCGTCCATGGCGCTGTTGTCGGCCCCAGGCAGGGCGAGGGGCGCCACCAGCGGTTCGGCCAGGATGCGGCCGAGGGCGGCGTTCAGCGCCACGCTCTCGCGGTCTTGCACGGGTTGCAGCGCCTGTAGCATGCGCGCGATGGCAGTGTCGACGGGAAGCAGGGCGGGGCCGTGGGCGGAATGGCAGTCGCATCCGGACATAGCGGCCTCTCTCATTGCACCAGCGGGTCGTCGGCACCGCTCAGCTCGATGCCGTGGATCTCAGCGCGGCCGATGAGCCGCTGCACGTACTGGTGCACGGCGCGGCGGTAGACACTGTCACGTAGGTAGTCGGCGATGCGCTCGCGCACCGCGGCGTAGTCCAGAGGCTGGCCGGGGATGCGCCGCTCCAGGTGGATGATGTGGAAGCCGTAGCGGCTCTCCACCGGGGAGGTCGAAATCTCGCCGTCGGCCATGCGCGCGAGCGCCGACTCGAACTCGGCCACGGTCTGGCCCGGACCGATCTGCCCCAGATTGCCGCCCAGTTCCCGTGACGGGCAGGCGGAGTAGCGCCGCGCCAGATCGGGGAAGCGGTACGGGTGCTCGCTCAGTTCGGCGATCAGCGCTTCGGCCTGGCGACGGGCGCGAGCCTTGGCTTGCATCAGCGGCAGATCCTTGTCCAAGGCGACCAATATGTGCGACGCCTGGTACAGATCCGGGGTGTGGAAGCGCCGCCGGTTCTGTTCGAAGTAGCGGCGGCAGCTCTCCTCGTCCGGCTCGGGCAGGCGCAGCTCTTGCTCCAGCAAGGCGTTGATGCGCCCTTCTTCGGGGTCGATG
>DATLYF010000161.1:0-9572 GCA_035575095.1 Candidatus Competibacteraceae bacterium | reverse complement strand
TTCTCCATGTGGGTGAGCGGCTCGCCGTCCACCCACACCACGCCCTCGTTGATTGGCTCCAGGGTCATGAGGATGCGCAGCACCGTGGTCTTGCCCGAGCCGGAAGGGCCGATGATGGCCACCTTCTCGTTGGGGGCGATGTCCAGGTCCAGGGCATCGAGCACGGTCAGGGTGTCGAACCGCTTGCTCACGCCCTGAAAACGGACCATGGGCTTGTCCAGGCGGTATTCCATGGGATCAACCTCTACGAGTATTCAGGTAAAACTCGACGCGCCGGATCAGCGCGGCGGAAATCAGGCTGAAGGCCAGGAAGAACAGGCCCACCAGGGTGATCGGCTCGATGTAGCGGAAGCTCTCCGAGCCCAGGATCTTGGCCGTCTGCATCAGCTCCAGCACGGCCACCGCCGACAGCAACGGAGTCTCCTTGAACAGCGCCACCAGATAGTTGCCCAACGCCGGCACGATGGGCGGGATGGCCTGGGGGATGATGATGTCGCGCCAGGTCACGTAGGGGCTCAGATTGAGGGCGGTGGCCGCCTCCCACTGGCCGCGCGGCACGTTCTCCAGCCCGGCGCGGTAGACCTCGGAGCAGTAGGCACCGTAGTGCAAGCCGAGGGCGATGACGCCGGCGCTGAAGGCATCCAAGGTCAGCCCGAACTCCGGCATGACGAAGTAGAGGAAGAAGATCTGCACCAGCAGCGGGGTGCTGCGCACGAACTCGACGCAGCCCACCGCCGGCCAAGACACCCAGCGGCTGCGCGACAGGCGCAGGATGGCCAGCAGCAGCCCGAGGATCAGGGCGATGGCGAAGCCGAGCAGTGTAGCCTGCACCGTGGTCAGCGAGGCCCGAGCCAGGATGGGCAGTATCTCCGCGACGTAATCCCAGTCGATCATGTCAGTGCCTCCGGCCGCGATGCAGCGCACGAGCGGCGCGCTGCTCCAGCGCCCCCATGCCGACGGTGATGAGCAGCGAGATGGCCAGATACATCACCAGCAGGATGCTGTAGATCTCGGTGGTGCGCAGGGTGATCTGGTTGATCTGCTGCGCCTTGAAGGCGAGATCGTGGATGGTGATCAGCGACACTAGCGCGGTGGCCTTCAGGAGCTCAATGAACAGATTGCCCCAGGGCGGAATCATGGCGACGAAGGCCTGGGGCAAGATGATGCGGCGCAACGCCGTCCAGCGGCTCATGTTGAGGGCGGTGGCCGCCTCCCACTGGCCGCGCGGCACCGCCGTGATGGCGCCGCGCACCAGCTCCGAGCCGTAGGCGCCGCCATGCAGCCCGAGGGTGAGCACGGCCACGGTCATCGGATCGAGGGTGATGCCGAAGTGCGGCAGCACGAAGAACATCCAGAATAACTGCACCAGGGCCGAGGTGCCGCGGAAGATCTCCACGTACACCGTGGCCAGCCAGCGCAGCGGCAGCGGCGCATAGAGCCGGGCCAGGGCGGCGATCACAGCGACGACCACCGCCAGCAGGCTACAGCCTACGGTGATCTCCACCGTGGTCCAGGCCCCCTCCAGCAGGGCTGGCAGGAACTCACGGAAGTTGGCGAAACTGGCCACGACCAGTCCTCCGGTAAACGACAGTATGACGAGGGCGACGATGAGACGGAGTTGCATGGACGGCCTCCCTCAGCGGCATTGCGGGCGGCGCGCACCGCCCGGAAGTCAGAGAGTGCGCACCGCTTGGCGGGAAGGGTCCGTCGGGCGGCGCCTCACTCTCCGGCGCAGAGCTCGGCGGTGGTCTGCTGCGGCAGGTAGTCTTTGCCGAAGCCGAAGGGCGTGACCAGGGCGATGTGCTCCGGGCTGCCGATGAAGGCCTTAAGCTCCTTGTTGAAGGCGTCGCGGAAGTCTTGGTCCTCCTTGCGGAAGCCGAAGCCGCCGTGGCCCATCACCGACCTGCCGGCGACGGTACTGAACGGCTTGGTGGCTTCCACCCCCTGCCCCTTCTTGGCCATGTCGGCGATGGACAGGGCGCTCAGCGCGGCGGCATCGGCACGGCCGGACTCCACCGCCTTGACCAGGCTGCTCTGATCAGGCAGCACCAGCAACTGATCCAGCTTGACGCCGGCCTCCTTGGCGTAGCCGTTCTCGGCGGCACCGGCCATCACCGCCAGCTTGACGCTGGGATCGGCGGCGATGCTGGAGTAGTCCTTCAGCCCCTTGGGATTGCCCTGCTTGACCAGGAAGGCCTGGCCAATGCCGTAGCTCGGCTCGGAGAACAGGATCTCCTTGCAGCGCCGGGGATTGATGAACATGCCGGCGGCGATGATATCGAAGCGTCCTGCCTTCAGCCCGGGGATGAGCGAGCCGAACTCAGTCAGCACCCCGTCCACCTCGTTGATGCCCATACGCTTGAGCACCGCCTTGGCCACCTCCGGCGCCTCACCGGTGAGCTTGCCGTCGGGGGTGGCGTAACCGAAGGGCGCCTCGTTGGCGAAGCCGATACGGACGTAGCCGGCCTTCTTGGCTCGCTCCAGGGTGGTTTCCGCCAGGGCGCCGGTGGCCACACCGGCGCTGGTCAGGGCCACCAGGGCCACGGCGGCCGGACGGGCGAACTTGCGGATCAGGTTAGCCAGGGTGTTGCGCTTCATCGCTGTTCCTCCGGTGAGGTGGTTTTGCCATCGAGTTCAGGGCTCGAGTCGTGTTCATGGCCTCCACGAAGGGGAGGCTTTTGGTTCTGGCAATTGGTCCGGGCAGCCCAGCCAATCACCTAGTTCACTTTGTTGTACACAACTATAAATGAACGATAGCAGATTTCAAGCACATATATTAAAAATTAACTAAATAATACTTTGAATACGAAATAATACTAGGTAACATGTATACAACGTCGCCGACATGAGGAAGAACGGCACCCGATGGAAGCCCTTACCCTGCAATCCATCTACCGCGCCCGCCAGCACATCACCGGCATCGCTCTGCGCACCCCGCTGATTCGGGCGGCGAGCCTGGGCCGCGCCGGCCGCGAGGTGCGGCTCAAGCTGGAAACCCTGCAACCCATCGGCGCCTTCAAGCTGCGCGGCGCCAGCAACGCCCTGGCCAGCCTGGACGCCGAGCGCCGCCGTGCCGGGGTAGTCTGCGCTTCCACTGGCAACCACGGCCGCGCCGTGGCCTACGCCGCCGCGCGCCTGGGCATCCCGGCGGTGGTCTGCCTGTCGCATTTGGTGCCGGACAACAAGGTGGCGGCCATCCGCGCCTTGGGGGCGGAGGTGCGCATCGTCGGCCGCAGCCAGGACGATGCCCAGGCCGAGGTGGCGCGGCTGGTGGCTGAATACGGCATGAGCGAGATTCCGCCCTTCGACCATCCCGAGGTGATCGCCGGTCAGGGCACCATCGGCCTGGAACTGCTGGAGGACTGGCCGGAGCTGGATACCGTGGTCGTACCGCTGTCCGGCGGCGGGCTGATCGGCGGCATCGCCCTGGCAGTCAAACGCAGCAATCCCGCCATCCGCGTGCTCGGCGTATCCATGGCCCGCGGTGCCGCCATGCACGCCAGTCTGCGCGCCGGACGGCCGGTGGCGGTGGAGGAACTGCCCACCCTGGCCGACTCCCTGGGTGGCGGCATCGGCCTGGACAATCGCTACACCTTCGCCCTGGCGCGGGACTACGTGGACGAGGTGGTGCTGCTTGAAGAGCAGCAGATCGCCGCCGCCATGCGCCATCTGTTCCTGCACGAGGGCGTGGTCGCCGAGGGCGCCGGCGCGGTAGGCGCCGCCGTGCTGCTCGAGGATCTCTCTGCAGGCCTCGGCCGGCACATCGCCGTGGTGGTATCGGGGCGCAACGTCGATATGCCGATGTTTCAGCGCGTGGTGGCCGGGGAGCGTGATCTCCCTCTTCGGCTCGCCGGAGAGGGAGTCCGGGTTTTGGAAAAGCACGATTGAACTGAATGAATTGGAGGAGAGAACCCCTATGCCCCGCATCACCGTCCTCACCGAACGCGAACTGCGCCAGTGCGTGACCCTGGACCGGCAGGCCGTGGACATCGTCGAGCAAGCTTTCGCCGCCCTGGCCCGCGGCGGGGTGGTCATGCCGCCCATCCTGAGCATGGCCATCGCCGACAAGCACGGCGAGGTCGACGTCAAGACCGCCTACGTGCCCGGCCTGGACGGCTTCGCCATCAAGGTCAGCCCCGGCTTCTTCGACAATCCCAAGCGTGGCCTGCCCAGCCTCAACGGCCTGATGGTGTTGCTCGACAGCGACACCGGCATCGTCAAGGCGCTGCTGCTGGACAACGGCTACCTCACCGATGTGCGTACCGCCGCCGCCGGCGCCGTGGCCGCCCGCTGGCTCGCCCCGGCGCGGGTGCGGGTAGCTGGGGTGCTCGGCGCCGGACTGCAGGCCGAGCTGCAGATGCGGGCGCTGAAGCTGGTGCGGGATTTCGAGGAACTGGTGGTATGGGCGCGCGACCCGGCCAGGGCCGCCGCCTACGCCGAACGCATGGGCGCGGCCCTGGACCTGCCGGTGCGGATAGCGGCCAGCGCCGAGGCGTGCGTGCGCCAGGCCGACGTGGTGGTGACCACCACGCCGTCGCGCGCGCCGCTGCTGCGGGCCGAGTGGCTGCGCCCGGGCCAGCACGTTACCGCCATGGGCTCGGATGCGCCGGCCAAGAACGAGCTCGACCCGCAGGCGCTGATCCGCGCCGACCGCTTCGTCTGCGACCGGGTCAGCCAGTCCGCCGCCCTGGGCGAACTGCGCGCCGCCATCGCCGCCGGGCTGCTGCCCGCCGACGCCCGCCCCGATGAACTCGGCGAGATCTGCGCCGGGCTCAGGCCGGGCCGGGTGCACGCCGACGAGCTCACAGTGTGCGACCTCACCGGCACCGGAGTGCAGGATACCGCCATTGCCACCTACGCCCTGCGCGTGGTCCTGGAGGCCGGCCTGGGCACGGTGATCGAGAGCTAGGAGGTGCGCCGTGAAGCTGGACGGTTACGACCTGCGCATCCTCGAAGCCTTGCAGCGCGATGGGCGTATGACCAAGGTCAAGCTGGCCGAGCAGGTGCACCTCTCGCCCACGCCCTGCTGGGAGCGGCTCAAGCGCCTGGAGGACAGCGGCGTGATCGCCGGCTACCACGCCCGCATCGACCTGCGCCGGCTGGCGACCGTCACCGAAGTGCTGGTGGAAGTGACCCTGGACCGCCACCGTCACCATGACTTCCAGCGCTTCGAGTCGGCGGTGCGCGACATCGCGGAGATCGTCGAATGCCATGCCGTAGGCGGCGGGGTCGACTATCTGATGAAGGTGGTGGTGCCCAGCGTGGACGCTTTCCAGCGCCTGATGGATCGGCTGCTGACCAGCGACCTCGGCATCGGCCGCTACTTCAGCTACGTGGTCACCAAGCCGGTGAAGAGCGCCGGCGAACTGCCCCTGCGGCGGCTGCTGGAGGCACAGGGCGAGGGCGCTCGGAGCGACGAGAATTTTTCTTCATGATCGCTGTAATTTGGATATTTTCTCTGACTTTACCTACTTGATCGGAGAATTTCTCCAAGGCGCAGGGGCTAGCATGAGCCCATCGGCAAGTACCCGTTCAACCCCATCCGAGGAGGTCCGCCATGTCCGCCCTGCCCCGCCGCCAGCCCAGCGCACGCTGTGAAGCCCTGTCCCGGCTGCGCGATCCGCGCCTGTTGCGCGAGTACGCCTATGTCGACGGCCGCTGGTGCGCTGCCGCCGATGGCCGTGCCATCGAGGTGCGCGATCCGGCCAGCGGCGAGTGCGTCGGTTTCGTGCCCGCTCTCGGCCGCGACCAGACCCGCACCGCCATAGAGGCCGCCGCCCGCGTCTTCCCTGCCTGGCGTGCGCTGCTGCCGCAGCAGCGCGCCGTCCGCCTGCGCCGCTGGCACGAGCTCATGCTGGAGCACCGCGAGGACCTGGCGCTGATCATGACCCTGGAGCAGGGCAAGCCGCTCGCCGAGGCGCGCGGCGAGATCGACTACGCCGCCAGCTTCGTCGAGTGGTTCGCCGAGGAGGCCAAGCGTCTCAACGGCGAGACCCTCGCCAGCCACCTGCCCAACCGGCTGATGCACGTCTATCGCGAGCCGGTGGGCGTAGTGGCGGCGGTAACGCCGTGGAACTTCCCCTCTGCCATGATCACCCGCAAGGCCGCCGCCGCGCTGGCCGCCGGCTGTACCATGGTGGTCCGGCCCAGCGAATACACCCCGTTCTCCGCCCTGGCCCTGGCCGAGTTGGCCGAGCGCGCCGGCATTCCGGCCGGGGTGTTCTCGGTGGTGACCGGTGAGGCCGCCACCGTGGTGGGCGAGCTGTGCGCCAACCCGACGGTGCGCGCGGTGAGCTTCACCGGCTCCACCGAGATCGGCCGCAAGCTGCTTGCGCTGGGCGCCGACACGGTGAAGAAGATGTCCATGGAGCTTGGCGGCCACGCCCCCTTCCTGCTGTTCCCCGACGTCGATCTGGACGGCGCGGTCAGGGCGGCGCTCGATGCCAAGTTCCAGACCAGCGGCCAG
Source organism: Candidatus Competibacteraceae bacterium (assembly GCA_035575095.1). GTDB lineage: Bacteria > Pseudomonadota > Gammaproteobacteria > Competibacterales > Competibacteraceae > DATLYF01. The sequence goes on along the minus strand of DATLYF010000161.1, from coordinate 3,106 downwards.
GACTGCCTAGCAGCCAACCGCATCTACGTCCATGAGAGCCTCTACGAGGCGTTCCTCACCCGCTTCGCTGCCGCCACGCAGGCGCTGCGGGTCGGCCCCGGCCTGGACGAGGCCAGTCAGATCGGCCCGCTGATGCACGAGCGCGCCGTGGCCAAGTGCGAGGAGCAGGTGCGCGATGCCGTGGCCAAGGGCGCGCGCCTGCTCTGCGGCGGCCGCCGCCATGACCGCGGGCCGCTGTTCTTTCAGCCCACCGTGCTGGCCGATGTCACCGCGGACATGCTCATCGCCCGCGAGGAAACCTTCGCCCCGGTGGCGGCGGTGATGCCGTTTCAGGACGAGGCCGAGGTGCTCGCCCTGGCCAACGCCACCGAGTACGGCCTGGTGGCCTATGTCTTCAGCCACGACCACGACCGCATCGCCCGGCTGAGCCGCGGCCTGCAGTACGGCATGGTGGCGGTGAACTGCGTGAAGATCACCGGCCATCCCATCCCCTTCGGCGGCGTCAAGCAATCCGGCCTGGGCCGCGAGGGCGGCCGCCACGGCATCGAGGAATACACCGAGCTGAAGTACGTGTGCAGCGCCTACACGCCCTATAGCGCTGCCTGAACCCGTTCGACTAACGGAGGATTTGCCCATGAGCAACGCCGAACTGCACGCCCTGGACCGGGCCTATGTGCTGCACCCCTCGACCCATGCCGCCCAGCACGCCCGCGGCGAGGCCCCCAACCGCATCATCACCGGCGGCCAGGGAGTGTACATCGTCGACGACGAGGGCCAGCGCAGCCTGGACGCCTTCGCCGGCCTGTACTGCGTCAACATCGGCTACGGCCGCAACGAGGTGGCCGACGCCATTTCCGAGCAGGCCCACAAGCTGGCCTACTACCACACTTACGTCGGCCACTCCAACGAGCAGGTCATCCGCCTCTCAGAGCGCATCGTGCGCAAGGCCGGCATGGGCATGACTCGGGTCTACTACGGCCTGTCCGGCTCGGATGCCAACGAGACCAACATCAAGCTGGTCTGGTACTACAACAACGTGCTCGGCCGGCCCGAGAAGAAGAAGATCATCTCTCGCTGGCGCGGCTACCACGGCTCCGGGATCATGACCGGCAGCCTCACCGGCCTGGAGCTGTTCCACAAGCTGTTCGACCTGCCGCGCGCGCCGATCCTGCACACCACCTGTCCGCACTACTACTGGAATGGCCGCCCCGGCGAGAGCGAGCGCGAGTTCGCCCAGCGCTGCGCCGACGAGCTGGAGCAGCTGATCCTGGTCGAGGGTCCGGACACCGTGGCCGCCTTCATCGGCGAGCCGGTGCTGGGCACCGGCGGCATCATCCCGCCGCCGCAGGGCTACTGGGAGGCGATCCAAGCGGTGCTGCGCAAGTACGACGTGCTGCTCATCGCCGACGAGGTGGTGACCGGCTTCGGCCGCACCGGCCAGTACTTCGGCTGCCATACCTACGGCATCCAGCCCGACCTGATCACCGTGGCCAAAGGCATGTCCAGCGGCTATCTGCCCATCTCCGGGGTGATCGTCGGCGAGCGGGTGTGGAAGGTGCTGGAGCAAGGCAACGACACCTTCGGTCCGCTGGGCCACGGCTGGACTTATTCCGCTCACCCGGTGTGCGCGGCGGCAGCCAATGCCAACCTGGACATCGTCGAGCGCGAGGACCTCACCGGCAACGCCCGCCGGGTCGGCGCCTATCTGCTGCGCCGCCTGCACGAGACTCTGGCCGAGCATCCCATGGTCGGCGAGGTGCGCGGCGTCGGCCTGCTGGCGGCGCTGGAATTCGTCGCCGACAAGCAGAACAAGCAGCGCTTCGACCCGGCCCTCAAGATCGGCCCGCGGGTCTCGGCCGAGGCTCTCAAACGCGGCATGATCGCCCGCGCCATGCCACAGGGCGACATCCTCGGTTTCGCCCCGCCGCTGGTGCTGAGCGAGGCCGAAGCCGACGAGATCGTGCGCATCGCCCGGGAGGCGGTAGAAGCGGTGTATCGGGAGCTGTGATAGACCACCCTCTTCTTCCGCACGCGGGAGAGGGGATTCAGATCGAGGAGAACCTCCATGCAATTCGGCATCAACAACACCCCCTTCGAGGAAGCGGAGTTCCGCGCCCGCGTTGCCAACACCAAGGCACGCATGGCGGCGCAAGGGCTGGACGTGCTGCTGGTCACCGATCCGGCCAATATGAACTACCTCACCGGCTACGACGGCTGGTCGTTCTACGTGCACCAGGTGGTGATCGTGGCCCTGAATGAGGAGCAGCCGCTGTGGATCGGCCGCCGCCAGGACGTGAACGGGGCGCGGCTGACCACCGTGCTGCCCGACGAGCGCATCATCGGCTACAGCGACGACTACGTACAGTCCACAGTCAAGCATCCGATGCAGTTCGTCGCCGACCAACTCAAGGCCCGCGGCCTGGCCCGCGGCACCATCGGCGTCGAGGCCGACGCCTACTACTTCACCGGCAAGGCCCTGGACGTGCTGCGCGCTGAGCTGTCCGAGGCCAGCATCGAGGACGCCGGGGTGCTGGTGAACTGGGTGCGGGTGGTGAAGAGCGAGCGCGAGATCCACTACATGCGCCAGGCCGCCCGCATCGTCGAGCACGCCATGCAGGCCGCGGTGGACAGCATGGGTCACGGCATGCGCCAATGCGACGTGGTGGCCGCCATCCAGCACGCCCAGATCAGCGGCACCCCGGAGTACGCCGGCGACTATCCGGCCATCGTGCCGCTGCTGCCGAGCGGCGTCGGCACCTCCTGCCCGCACGTCACCTGGCGCGACGAGCCGTTCGTGAACGACACCGGCACCATCATCGAGATCGCCGGCGTGTGCCACCGCTACCACTGTCCGCTGTCGCGCACCGTCTATCTCGGCAAGCCGCCGCAGAAGATGCTGCACGCCGAGCAGGTGGTGATCGAGGGCATCGCCGCCGCCCTGGAAGCGGCCAAGCCCGGGGCGCTGGCCCGCGACGTGCACGCCGCCTGGAACACGGTGATCGAGCGCAACGGCATCTTCAAGGAGTCGCGCTGCGGCTATTCCACCGGCCTCGGCTTCCCGCCCGACTGGGGCGAGCACACCATCAGCCTGCGTTCCAGCGACCAG
>DATLYF010000160.1:0-5349 GCA_035575095.1 Candidatus Competibacteraceae bacterium | reverse complement strand
CTTCCCACGCTTCGCGCCTCTCGCAGAGGCCGCGCATTCTACCGCGCCCGCCTTCCCTGTCAACCCCCGCTACCACCGCCAGGCCTCCCGCCTCGCCGCCCCCCAGCTCATCGCCAGAAAGAGGCGCGAATTATAAGGGTCACGATCGACCTGTCAACAGCCGTGGTCAAATTTTCGCGGGTTGGGCGATCGGCATCGGCTAAAATAATAAATTTTCGATGCCACATTATCTCATATGGAAGACGCTATTACCCTGCGCCACTATGCTGCGCCCCGCTATTGGCCCACTTGGCTGGGCATGGTGACGATGCGGCTGATGGCGGCCCTGCCGCTTGCCTGGCAGTTGCGCCTGGGCCGCTGGATGGGCCTGCTGTCATTGCGGGTTGCCCCGCGCCGGCGGCGCATCGCCGACACCAATCTGCGATTGTGCTTCCCCCACCTAAACAGCGGCCAGCGCCGTCACCTGCTGCGCGAGCACTTCGCTGCCCTCGGTATCGGCATGTTCGAGACCGCTGCCGCCTGGTGGGCGCCGGACGCGGCGCTGCGCGGGCGCGTCGAGATCGTGGGGCTGGAGCATCTGGAACAGGCCAGCGCGTCCGGCAAGGGTATCATCCTGCTCACTGGCCACTTCACCTGCCTGGAGCTGGGGGCGCGCTTCATCACCTGGCATCTGGACTTCCACGCCATGTACCGCCCCCACAAGAACCCCCTGTACGAGGCGTTGATGCGCCGCTGTCGGGAGCAGCAGTCGCGGCTGCCGCCGCTGCCGCGGGACGAGCTGCGCGCCACCCTGCGCGCCCTGCGCCAGGGGCGGGCCATCTGGTACGCCCCGGACCAGAACTACGGCGGCACCCAAAGCGTATTCGTGCCCTTCTTCGGGATACCGACACTGACCATCACCGCCACCGCTCGCCTGGCACAGTTGGGCGAGGCCTTGGTGCTGCCCTACTGGCCGCAGCGCTTGGCAGACGGCCGCTACCGCGTCATCATCCAGCCGCCGCTGAGCGACTTCCCCAGCGGCGAGGCGCAGGCCGATGCCCGACGCATCAACGCGCTGCTGGAGGATGCGATACGCCAGGCGCCGGAGCAGTACCTGTGGGTACATCGCCGCTTCAAGACCCGCCCGCCGGGCGAGCCGCGGATCTATTGAGCATGGCCGTCGACCTGCCTGCCGATCCAGCCATCCGCCGCATCCTGGTGCTCAAGTGGAGCGCTATGGGCGATGTGATCATCGCCAGCGCCCTCTTCGAGGATATCCGCCGCGCCTTCCCGGATCGGGAGATCCACCTCAACACCCTGCCGGTCTGGCAGCCACTGTTTTGCGACGATGCCCGCTTCGATCGGGTCTGGGCGGTAGACATCCGCAACCGCCGCCATCCGCTGCGAGCAGCCGGGCGCTGGCTGTGGACGGTCTGGCGCGGGCATTACGATTTGATCATCGATCTGCAGTCCAACGACCGCAGCCGGGCGCTGGTGACGCTGGCGACCTGGCTGGGACGGGTGCGCTGGCGCATCGGCAACAACCGTCATTTCCCCTACAACATACAGCCGCCACCCTTTCCGCACGATACCCATATCCTCATGCGTATGCGCGCCGCTCTCAACGCCGCCGGCATCGCCACCGCCACCGCGCGTCCAGCGCTGACCATCCCGGTGCGCAACCGGGAGCGGGCCGCGGCGCTGCTGCGCCAACATGGCCTGCAGACCGGCTGCTACGCCCTGCTCTTCCCCGGCTGCAACCCGGCCGGACAGCTCAAGCGCTGGGGCGCGGCACGTTACGCCGAACTGGCGTGGCGATTGCGTGCAGCCGGCATCGCCCGTATCGGTCTGATCGGCGGCGCCGACGAACGCGAAGAATGCGCACGCATCGCCGCGCAATGCGGGGACTGGTTGGTGAACCTGTGCGGACAGACCGAGATCCTGGACATTCCGCCGCTCTGTGAGCGGGCTCGGCTGCTGGTGGCCAACGATACCGGCACTGCCCATCTGGCGGCGGTCACCAGCACCCCGATGACGGTGCTGTGCGGCCCCACTGACCCGCGCCGGGTCAAGCCGCTGGGAGACAACGTGGACACCTTACAGGCGGAGCTGCCCTGCGTGAACTGCTACCGCAAGCAGTGTCTCCATCATTCCTGCATGGCACTGCTGAGCCCGGAACGGGTGATGCAACATCTCTACCGGCGCGGTTTACTGCAAGAGCGGGGGCGCTGATCAAGGAACTCGTCCCCGGGATCGGGTAGCAGTCTACGCAAAGCGCAACGTCAGACCTGCCGACGCCTGCTCCCGGCCGGCCCCTCCTCGGGAAAGGGCGGCGCGTCCTCCGGCATCAGCCGTCGACCGTGCTTCTGGAACTGGTGATATTCGTAGAGCTTGGCGTATTTGAGAAAGACGTAGAAGGCGCCGGTGGCGGCATTGATGAAGCCCGCCCAGCCGTTGAGGAACTGGCGCTTGAATAGATAGCTGCGCAGGAAGAACAGGGGCGGGTAGAGCACCATGATCAGCGGGTTGGCCGAACGTCCCCTGGCCAGCTTGTCGGCCACCAAACCGGTGGAATAGCCGTTGATCTTTTCCACCTTGGTATGGATATCGGTTTCGCCGTAGTGGTAGAGCGGCGCCTGCAGCCGCTCGATCCGCCCCGCTACCCGCGGCGCGGCGTGGATGGGCATGTCGTCGATGCTCCCCCGGTCGCGTCGGAACAGGCGCAGGTAGTGATTCATGCGTACCCGGGGATGGTACATGCGCCAGAACAACTGTTCCTGGCGCGGCATCTCATAGCCGTCGGCGGCCGGTCCCTGCGCCAGGAGTTGGCGGATCTCGCACTGCAATTGCGGCGACAACGCCTCATCGGCATCCAGCAGCAACACCCAAGGGTGGCGTGTCAGCTCCAACGCCTGCTGCTTCTGCCGCCCATACCCCTGGAACGGCTGCTGTGTGATGCGCGCGCCGTAACGGGCAGCGATGGCCAGGGTGTCATCGCTGCTGAAAGAGTCGAGGACGACGATCTCGTCGGCCCATTTCACGCTCTCCAGACAGGCGCGCAGCGTGCGGCCATTGTTGTAAGTGGTGATGAATACCGACAGTCTGGTCATCGTCATCGCGGGGCATGGATCGCAGCCGCCCCGGCGGGGCAGCATGGCGGCACAGGCTAGCCGCCGGTTATTCTAATGGTTCAGCACGCAGACAGCGTGATAAATTGCTCTCGGCTTGCGCCGAAGGCTGGCATTTTTGTCCATCATGCAACGGATTTCCTCGGTTCAGATCATCGGCAGTCGGCATCTGGGCGGCGCCGAAATGTTCTACGTGCGCCTGGTCAACGCCCTGCACTTGCGCGGCCAGCCGACCCTGGCCGTCACCGCCCAATGCAGCCTGATCGCGCGCGAGCTGGACAGCGGCCTGGGTCAGTACCACGTCGCCATGCGCGGCATCTGGGACCTGCCCTCACGCTGGCGCATCCAGCACCTGCTGGCGCGAGAGCGGCCCGACATCGTGCAGACCTACATGGGCCGGGCCACCCGTTTGACCCATGTGCGCCTCGGTCACGGGCCGATCCACGTGGCGCGCCTGGGCGGTTATTACAACCTCAAGGGCTATCGCCATGCCCATGCTTGGGTGGGCAACACCAAGGGCATCTGCGACTACCTGGTACGCAACGGCCTGCCCTCTGCCCGGGTCTGCTACATCGGCAACTTCGTCACCCCCGGAGTTCCCACGGCGCCGGACACTCTTGCCGCCCTACGCCAGCGCCTGGGCGTGCCGGAAGAGGCCTGGGTGCTGCTGGCCGTCGGGCGGCTGCACCCGGTGAAGGGCTTCGAGGATCTGCTCGATGCCTTGGGGCACAGCCCGGCACGGGTCGATGGCCGCCCCGTGCACCTGGTGGTGGTGGGCGACGGGCCTCTGGCTGCCGGGCTGCAGCAGCAGGCGTACCGCCTCGGGCTGGAAGGGCGCGTGCACTGGGCCGGTTGGCAGACCGACACCACTCCCTATTACGACCTGGCCGACCTGTTCATCTGCCCGTCTCGCTACGAGCCGCTGGGCAACGTGGTGCTGGAAGCCTGGGCCCAGCGCCGGCCGGTGCTCTCCACCCGCGCCGCCGGACCGCTGGAGCTGGCGCGCCATGGCGACAACGCCTGGCTGGTGCCGCTGGCCGATCCGCCGGCCCTGGCCCAAGCCATCGTGCATCTGCTCGGCGATGAAGCACTGCGCGCACGACTGGCCGAGCACGGCCATCGGCAGGTGCTGCGCCAGCATAATCAGGAGGCCATCGTCGAGGCCTATCTGGCCCTCTACGCCAGCCTGCTCGAGCGCGGCACCGCGCCGCAGTGAGCCACATGCCCGAAGCGCCGCGCCTGCTGCTCATCACCCTCAGCAACATCGGCGACCTGATCATGACCACGCCGGTCATGGAAGTCCTGCACTACCGCTACCCGCAGGCGCGGCTGGACGTGGTGGCCGATGCCCGCTCCAGCGAGTTGCTGCGCCACTGTCCCTATCTCGGCGAACTGCTGCACAAGGACAAGAAGGCCGGCTGGCGTGGCGTGCTGGCACTGCTGCGGCGGCTGCGCCGCACCCGCTATGAGCTCAGCGTGGACCTGCGTAGCGACGGCCTCAGCTATCTGCTGCGGGCACGGCGGCGACTACACAAGTGGAGCGGCCAGCCACTGGGAGCGCACGCGGTGCAGCAGCACTTGGGCGTGGTCGCCGCCCTGCTGGATGGCGAGCCGCCGCTGCCGCGCATCTGGCTGAGCGCGGCGGAGCGCGCCTTCGCCGCCGCCGCGCTACCTGCCGGCGGGCGCTGGTTGGCTCTGGCGCCAGGGGCCAACTGGCCGCCCAAGCGCTGGCCAGCGGCGCGCTTCGCCGAGCTGGCGCGCGCGCTGGCCGATACCGTGGACGGGGTGGTGTTGCTCGGCAGCCAAGCCGACCAAGCCGACTGCCGGGCCATCGCCGCCGGGCTGCCGCTGCCGGCGGTGAACCTGAGCGGCCAGACCGGACTGCTCGCCGCTGCCGCGGTGCTGGAGCGCTGCGCGCTGTTCGTCGGCAACGATTCCGGCCTGGGCCATCTGGCGGCGGCGGTGGGCATCCCCACCGTGACCGTGTTCGGCCCCGGGCAGCCGCTGCGCTACCATCCCTGGGGCTTGCGCAGCCGCTATCTGCTTGCCCCCGACGCCGATCTGGCGCGGCTGGAGGCCGGGCCGGTAGCGGATGCCGCCCGTGGATTACTGGCTGGTTGAGACGCAGCGGGCCATGCCAGCAGGTGCAGCAGAGCGCCGAAGCACAGGAACAGGTACACGCTGAACTGGCGCGAGGTGTAGGTGAAGCTGAGCAGTGCGGCGGTGACGATGGCCATGGCCG
>DATLYF010000159.1:0-12579 GCA_035575095.1 Candidatus Competibacteraceae bacterium | reverse complement strand
GAGCACCTAGTGTCCCTGGCCCTGGGCCAGGCGCGCCCGGTGCGCATCGTCCACGACCGGCGGCTGGTGGGGGTGGTCACGCCCCAGGCCCTGGTGCGCGGCATCCGCAACGCCGAGTGAGGAGGGGCGACTATGCAAGCTGAAGTGATGACCCACGACCTCAGCGCCGAGGGCGGCCAGCGCCTGGAGAGCTTCGCCCGTGAGAACGCCCACTACTATCGGCGCGCCTTCGCCAGCCGCGGGCTGCGGCTCAATGGCGCGGCGCTGCTGATCGGCCCATGCTGGGCGGCGGCGCGCGGCGTGTGGTCGCTGTTCTGGCTGGGACTGCTCGCCGATGCCGTGGCCGCCATCGCGCTGCTGCGCGGTCTGCTCGTCGCCGAGGGCGGGGCGGGGCTGCTTGCGCTCGGCGCGGCGCTGCTGCTGGCCGGGCGCGGCCTGCTCGGCTGTGCCGCCAACCCGGTCTACCAGGGCCACTACAAGCGCTGGCGCATCACGGGGCGCGGCCCCATCGGCTGCTCGGCCGGCCGCGGCCTGCTGGGGTTGGGGCTGTATGCCTTCGCCGGCGGGCTGACCGTGTATCGTTTTGCTGCCGCCGAGGTGCCGGCGCTGCTGGCTGCGTTCCCGGCCCATGAAACCTGGGGGCAGAGCATCGCCGAGCGCATCGACGAAGCGGTCGACTGGGCCACCGAGGCCTTCGCCGGGCTGTTCGATGTCATCACCTGGAGCGTGCGCGGCATTCTCCAGTTTCTCGAAGCGATCATGGTGAGCACGCCCTGGCCGGTGATGGCGCTGCTCATCGGCTTGCTGGCCTGGCGCCTGGCCGGGCGGCGGGTGCTGATCTTCACCGCTCTGGCGCTCGCCTACCTGGGGCTGTTCGGGTTCTGGGAGAAGGCCATGAGTACCATCGCCCTGGTGGGGGCGTCGGCCTTCATCTGCATCGTCGTCGGCCTGCCGCTCGGCATCCTCTGCGCCAAGCGCCCGACCGTTTATACCGTGCTCAAGCCGGTGATGGATGTGATGCAGACCATGCCCAGCTTTGTCTACCTGATCCCGGCCATCGCCTTCTTCTCGGTGGGCAAGCCGCCGGCGGTGCTGGCTACGGTGATCTTCGCCCTGCCGCCGATGATCCGCCTCACCGCGCTCGGCATCATGCAGGTGCCCGAAGAGGTGCGCGAGGCCATGCTGGCCTTCGGCGCCAGTCCCCGACAACTGCTGTTCAAGGCCGAGCTGCCGCTGGCCATCCCCTCCATCATGACCGGAGTCAACCAGAGCATCATGATGTCCCTGTCCATGGTGGTGGTGGCGGCGCTGATCGGCGCCGGCGGCTTGGGTTACGACGTGCTGTTCTCCCTGCAGCACGTGGAGACCGGCAAAGGGATGCTGGCGGGCATCGCCATCGTCCTCTGCGCCATGATGCTGGATCGCATCGTCCAGGGAAAAGCGTCCAAGAACCTCTGATCGTCACCACCAACACGAGGTAAGCCCCATGAAGCACGGCATCAAGCGCGGCCTGCTGGCCCTGGCCCTGGGTGTCGGCCTGAGCACCACAGCCCTGGCCAAAGAGAAGATCGTCATCGGCGAGCTGTCCTGGGACGGTTCCCTGGCCATCCAGGCCATCATGAAGAACATCATGACCCAGCGGCTCGGCGTCGACGTCGAGTACCTGGCCGCCGACCAGACGGTGATCTTCAAGGGTATGGACAAGGGCGACGGCAGCGTCGACATCCATCCCGACGTGTGGGTCAACGCTCAGCGCGCCAATCTGCAGAAATACGTCAAGGAAAAGCAGACCGTACGCACCAACGACCGACCCTATATGGCGCCGGACGGCTGGTACATTCCGACCGCCGTGGCCGAGAAGTACGGCATCAAGTCCATCGATGACATGAAAAAGCCCGAGGTGGCTGCAGCCTTCGACAACGACGGCGACGGCATGGGCGATTTCTGGCCTGGCGCGCCCGGCTGGAGCGCCGTCAACATCAACCAGGTCAAGCTCAAGAGCTACGGCCTGGACAAGACCTTCAAGCCCATGGTGGTCAGCGACGCTGTGTTCAAGTCCCAGCTCGAGGCGGCGCTGAAGAAGGACAAGGGCATGCTGTTCTACTACTGGGAGCCGGAGTGGCTGCACACCGCCTATAAGCTCACCAAGCTCGAGGAGCCGAAGTTCACCGGCTACGCCTCCGAGGACCTGAAGGACGACCCGGACTACAACCCCAGCGGTTGCTACAAGATGGCCGACCCGAAGAAGGACCCGCAGTGGCTGCAAAACAGCTCCATCACCTGCGGCAACCCGCTGCAGACGGTGTATGTCGCCTACAGCGCCGCGCTGGAACAGCGCGCCCCCCAAGTGGCCAGGTTCCTCAAGAACTTCCATCTGGACATCAATGATCTGAACGACTGGATCTTCAAGATCGTCAAGGACAAGCAGAACCCGGACAAGGTGGCGGCGGACTGGGTGGCGGCCAACCCCGACAAGGTGCAGGCCTGGTTGCAGTGAGGCTGTATTTCCTCTCCCGCATGCGGGAGAGGAAAGTTACTAAAAGGGATCGTCATGCTCGAACCTGAAATGCTCGACTTCATCCGCGCTACCGAGGCTTTCTACCCGGCCGACGCGGCCACGCGTACGGTGGCCGAACAGCGCCGGCTGTACGATGCCTATGCTGCCGCCTTCACCCCGCCGCGCCCGGCCGGGGTGAGCGCCGAGGACGGCGCGGTGGCGGCCGCCGGGCGGCGCATCCCCATCCGCCTCTATCGCGACCGCGCCGGTGGCCGCGCGGGCTGCATCCTCTACTTCCACGGCGGCGGCTTCGTGCTCGGTGGGCTGGACAGCCACGACATCGTCACCGCCCGCCTGGCCGCCGACACCGGCGCCACGGTGATCGCCGTGGATTACCGCCTGGCCCCCGAGCACCGCTATCCGGCCGCCTTCGACGACTGCCGGGTGGTGCTGGAGGCGCTGCGCGCCGATCCGGCCCGTTACGGCGTGGACGCCGGGCGCATCGTGCTGTGCGGCGACAGCGCCGGCGGCAACCTGGCCGCCGCCGTGGCGCTGGCCAACCGCGACCGCGGCGGGGCGCCGCTGCGCGGCCTGATCCTCATCTATCCCGGCCTGGGCTACCAGCCCAGCCTGCCGGCCTTCGAGAGCGAGGCCGAGGCGCCGCTGCTCAGCGCCGCCGACGTGCTCGCCTACCGCGAGTTCTACCACGGCGGCCGCACCCCGCCCGACGACGCCTACGCCTTCCCGCTGGCGGCCCGCGACTTCTGCGGCCTGCCGCCGGCGCTGCTGCTGCCGGTCGAGCACGATCCGCTGCGCGACGACTGCCATGCCTTGCGCGAACGGCTCCAGGCCGCCGGCGTCGAGGCCGAGCTGTGGTTAGGGCAGGGGCTGGTGCATGGCTGTTTGCGCGCACTTGGGCGCAGTCCGGGGGTGGATGCGCTGTTCGCTCGCATGGTCGAAACGGCGCGCCGCATGTTGGGATGACCTGCCGTAGCAGAAAAAACCGGCTCGGTGCGGAATAGTTCGCGCCTGGCTCTCGTATACGAGGTTGTAGTACCCGCTTGCCTACAACACTCAAGGAGCCAGTCACCATGAAACGCTTCGCCCTCGCCGCTGTACTCGCCTCCGCTGCCACCGCCAGCGCCTTTGCCGGTCAGGCTGCAGATGATGCCAGGCTGCACTTCCAGGCCATCGCGGCGGGCGACCTCGCTCTGCTCTCTCGCAGTTACGCCGATAACGCCCAGCTCAGCTGGGTCGGCGGCCCGCTCGACGGCACCTACAGCGGCGCCGATGACATCCGTGCCCTCTGGGAGAAGTTCGCCAAGGCGCAAGGCACGCTCAAGGTGAGCGTGGACAAGCTCGAGGAAGCAGCCAACCCCAAGGGGGCGACGGTCACGGCGAATGTCCGCTTCGAGGGTAAGCAGCCGATCAAGGTGCGTTACGTGCTCGTCTATCGCGCCGGTAAGATCGCGGCCGAGGTATGGCAGATTGACCCACAACTGACCGTGGGTGCTTACTGAACCCGGCTCACTCGGGACATCGAATGATGCACGACGATGATGTGCAACTGCTCGCCTGCATTCCGCGCCTGCGCCGTTACGCGCGGGCGCTGGTCGGCGAGCGCGCTGCGGCAGACGATCTGGTACAGGACACCCTGGAGCGCGCCTGGAACAAATTCTCGCTGTGGCGGCGCGGTGGCGACCTGCGCGCTTGGCTGTTCGGCATCATGCACAACCTTTACGTGGACCAGCGGCGCAAAGCGGCGCTGCCGACTCAGCCCTTGGACGACGAGGCGCTGGCCGTGCCGACCCGCGCCGCGCAGAGCGATCCGCTCGAGGTGCATGACCTGGAGAACGCGCTGCGGGCGCTGCCCGATGAGCAGCGCGAGATCCTGCTGCTGGTAGCGCTGGAACAGATGACCTATGAGGAGGTCGCCAGGACCCTCGGCATCCCGCTCGGTACCGTGATGTCGCGGCTGTCGCGGGGCCGCGCGAAGCTGCGCGCCCTGCTGGAGGGACGTCCGTCGGGTGCCATGCTGAAGGTGGTCAAATGAGCAAGCTGCCCGTTACCGAAGCCGAACTGCATGCCTATGTCGACGGGCTGTTACCGGAGGAGCGTCGCGCCGAGGTGGAGGCCTATCTCGACGCCTGTCCGGAGGTGGCCGAGCGGCTGCGCACCTATCGCGCCCAGAACGAGGCGCTGCGGACGCTGTTCGAGCCGGTGCTGGACGAACCGCTGCCGGCGCGGCTGCTGCCGCAGCGCCGCCGGCGGGCATGGCGGCTGCCGCGCTATGCCGCCATCCTCGCCTGGATCTGCATCGGCGGGGCGGCGGGATGGATGCTGCGCGGTGCGCTGCTGGCACCGGCCAACGAACCCCCCGTCTCCGCCCAGCGGGGCTTGGCGGCCAGCCTCCCGCGCCAGGCGGCGATCGCCCATGCGGTCTACAGCCCGGATGTGCGGCGGCCGGTCGAGATCGGCGCCGATCAGGAGGAGCAACTCGTCGCCTGGCTCTCCAAGCGGCTCGGCGCGCAACTGCGGCCACCCCAGCTCGGCGCCCTGGGGTATGAGCTCATCGGCGGGCGCTTGCTGCCGGGCAGCGCAGGGCCGGTGGCGCAGTTCATGTATCAGGACGCCAGTGGGCAGCGCCTCACCCTCTACGTGGTGAGCGAGCACGACGGCCACCAGGACACTGCCTTTCGCTTCGCGCAAGAGGGTCCGGTCAACGTCTTCTACTGGATCGACGGCAAGTTCGGCTACGCTCTCTCGGCCGGCATCGACAAGGGCCAGTTGGCGCGGGTGGCCGAGGCTGTGTACGACCAGCTCAGCCCCAAGTGAAGGCAGCCACGGGCGCATGACGGTGCGGCTACCCGGCGGCGGCCCGTCTAATGCCGCTGCCGCCAGGCCGTAGGGCTGAGCCGCAGCAGGTTGTGGCCGTCGCGGATCAGCAGGATATCGTCCGGGAACAGCTGCCCGCCGAGCAGCGCCACGTCCGCTGCTGCCGGCAGCGGATAGGCGCGGATGTCGTCCACGCGCGGCTCGATCAGCACCTTCAGCTCTTCGAGCCAGCGCGCCAGCCGCTCGGGACGGGTCTGGGCGGCGAACACCGAATACTGCACCCGGCAGGCGCGCCGCTCCAGATAGCGGGCGACCCGTGCCAGGCGCTGCGGATCGGCGATGTCGTAGCAGATCAGATAGAGCTGCGCCCGGCTCATGGCCGCTCACCCCGGCAAATCCAGCAGCCAGACATAGAGCCGCTGCACCAGATAGCGGCCGATGCGCCGCAGTCGCCGTATCCGGCTCTCGAACAGCGCCACCAGGGCGGCATCGGCGACCGGACGCGCCGCCGGCTGCCGCTCCAGCCATGCGAGCAGCGGCAGATGCAGATCCCAGCCGAGCAGGCGCGCCAGATCGCCGGGCAGATCGAGGCGCGCATCCAGGGTCGCGGCGCGTTCGGCGCCGATGCCGGCCGCAGCCAGCAGCTCGACGGCCAGCGCCCGGCACAGACCATCCAGGCGCCGCTCGATGAAATCCAGCACGCGCGGATTGGCATGGCACGCTTTGAGGCCGGCCAACTGCCGCAGCAGCCGCGGCGCAGGCAGCGCGATGAGCGGATCCAGCCCCAGCCGCTTGAGCAGCGCCCGCCGCCCGAGGCTGTCCATGGCCCGATACCAATCGGCGTATAGCGCCGGCCAGTCGGGACGGTCGAGCAGATCGCGCAGCCGCTGGTAGAGAGCGGCGCGGCCCGTGGTCTCGCCGAGCAGATAGGCGCGCACCCGGCCGTCGGTATGCAGGAAGCTGACGGTGATGCCGCGCTCGGCGCAGGCCATGAGCGCCTCCGTGCTCCACTGCACCGGTCCCGAGGCGATCACCCGCGAGACCCGTGCCAGCGGATACAGCCTCGGCGCCCGGCCAGGGGCGTGCACGCTCAGCGCCGGCTCCTCCAGCGTCACCGCCAGACCCGGCCGACCTTGCAGATAGAGCGGTTTCATGGCAGCTCCTCGGCGCTCTCGGCCAACGCCGGAGCCAGCGGCTTGAGCGCTGCGGCCAGGCGGTAACAGGCGCGGCGCAGATAGCGGCGCAACATCACCGCCAGCCGCTCGTAGCGCGGGAAGTACAGCTCCCGCCCGCTCTTGCCGAGCAGGCATGCGCTGCGTTCGCGCGTGAAATGTTCGGCGCGCAGCTCGCGCTCGGCGAACAGCCGCCAGACCCAGCCGTCCAGACGTGGACGCAACGGCTCGATCAGATCGCAGGCCAGCGACTCGCGCCCGTAAGCCGGTTCGTGGAAAAAGCCGAGCAGCGGATCCAGCCCGGCGCCGTGACAGGCCAGCACCGCCTCGCCGTGCAGCAGGGTGTAGCCCAGCGACAGCGCGGCGTTGACCGGATCGGGCGGCGGCCGACGATGGCGGCCGTGAAAGCCGAGGCTGGGCGGAAACAGCGTCGCCAGTGCCGCGAAATAGACCGCGGCTGCCGCCCCTTCCAGACCGCGCAGAGCGTCCAGGTCGTCAGTCTGTGCCAACCGCGGCAGCAGCGCCTCGTGCTGCGCCACAGCATCGTGCAACGGCTTGCGCCGGTCCGGGCGTAGGGACAGCGCCTCGGCCAGCAACTGGCGCTGGGCGGCGAGCTTGGCACGCAGCAGCAGGCGCGTCCAGGCGCTGCGGATGGCCGGTTCCGACATCACCCGGTACTGCGCCAGGCGGCGGCGCGCGTCGGCATGCCCCGGCCCGTGGAGCAGGGCGCGCTGGCGGCCATGCCGTCCGCCCAGGCAGAGCACACCGATACCGGCCTGGCCGAGGGCGGCCAGCAGGCTGCTGTCGAGGCCGGTATGAGCGCGGATCACCAGCCGCTCCAGCAGCTTCAGGGGAATGCCGCGAGGCGGGCGCTGCGGCTCACGGATCAGCAACTGCCCGTTGCGCAACTCCAGGCTGAGGTGCTTGCGGTCGAGGTAGAGCGTACCCATCGCCGTCACCCCACGTAGTAGTAGTCCGGATCGCTGGGGCGCACGGCGATGCCCAGCACGCGGATGCCGTCCACCGCCCCCAGCGGCAACAACATGAAGCGGTCGGCCACCGGATCGAGCAGCGCCGCCATATCGCGCAGCAATGCCTGGCGCTCGTCAGAGCTGAGAAAGCACTCGTAGGCCGACTTTTGCCCGCCGCAGGCGTGCGCCCGCACCAGCTTGAGCGCTTCGCGCAAGCGGCCCGGGTCGGCGATGTCGTAAGCGGCCAGATGCAGGCGGCGGTTGCCCTTCATGGCGCATCCCTCCTCATGGAGTCTGGGGTGATGCCATTGCAGCACGCAGGGCCGAAAACGGCACGGCCCGCAAGCTTGTGAGCCGTGCGGGGGCAGGGCTGAAGGAGGCGCCGGACGGCCGGGCGAGGCTGCGCCCGGCGACCGAGGATCACTTGGGCCAGTAGTCCAGTCTCAGTGCCGGCTTCAGGGTGAACGGACAGCGCGTCCCATGTTATCCAGCTCCTCGGCGGTGTGTATGAGATCCAGCCCCTGTCAGTCGGCCGGCGCGCAAGTGCGCCGGTCCGGGGATGGAGCTGCTGCCGCCGGGTCTTAATCCCTTCTTCATCAGGTCTCGGTTTTAAACCACAGCAGCGCGAGGAAGGGCGCGCCGTCGCGGGGTCTTAATCCCTTCTTCATCAGGTCTCGGTTTTAAACGCGAGCCCTACGGCGACCCGGCGCGCGGGTTCGCCGTCTTAATCCCTTCTTCATCAGGTCTCGGTTTTAAACCGCCTGGCGGCGGCGTACGCCGGGCAGTGCCCGGGGGTGTCTTAATCCCTTCTTCATCAGGTCGCGGTTTTAAACGCGAACAGGTTGCTGCACTGGTCTGATCTGAGGAGTCTTAATCCCTTCTTCATCAGGTCTCGGTTTTAAACTGGGCCCGCGAGCTGGGCTACAAGTCGGTGACGGCGTCTTAATCCCTTCTTCATCAGGTCTCGGTTTTAAACTGCCTGTCTCCAAAAAATTTTGTGCATCAATAGGTTGCAAAGGGGGTTGAAGAAAAATCGCGACTTCGAAAAGTTACCCATCAGATGCCTCCATCAGCGGGGATGCGAGATCCGGATCAGCCTGGCGCTGCGCATGTCCGGCTTCCGTAAAGCGTAGTCGTAAGCGGTGGTCACGTACAGGCTGTCAACGCCTTGCTCCTCGGCGGCCATGAACGCACCCAGGCTCATTGGGGTCTTGCCGCCGGTCAGGTCGACGGCGAGCAGGTCGGCACCGGACTTGACCATCTGGCGGAGCAACTCGGTCGCGGCCCAGCGCGTGGCGGCGGGATCGTCGGCATCGGCGACTTCCAGTGGACCGAGGACCTGTATGCCCAGGCTACGGGCATGGGCGGCCAGCTCGTCGGCGACGCTGCGGGATTGGGCGCTGGCGATCAGGCCGACCTGTTGGGGCTGGCAACGCTCCATCACCCAGCGCGGGGTGTCGGCATGGCTCACGGTGAACACCATGCCCTGCCAGCAAGGATCCGCCACGTCGACGCCGCCCACCTCCGGAAAGCGGTTGCGGCTCAGCCAGCGACGCAGGTTGTCGCGCTTGAGAAAACCGAATATGGCTAGACCGAGCGTGCTGAAGCCCAGCAGGTTGCCCAGCAAGATGCCGGAGTGGTCCAGGTACAGCCAGGTCTGTTCCGACCAGCCGAACAGGGTCTGCATGTTGCTGCTCCCTCAGCCGGCGGCGCTCATCCAGCGTCGCACGTAATCGCGCAGGTCGCTGAGGCCGCCGCCCTCGATGACGTCGATGTGATAGCTCTTGGCCCGGGCGCGGGCGTCGGGGGTGAGTTCCCGCGCCGACAGCAGCAGGGTGCGGCCGAACAGTCCGCCAGCGTTGCGCCCGAGGCTCTCCAGCTTGTGCATGATGTCCTGGTCCTTGCTCTCGCTTTTGCCGAAGCGCAGCGTCTTGCACTCGATCACCAGCATGCGGTTGCGGTGCACGACGAGCAGGTCGAACTCGTTACGGCTGGCGCGCCGGCGGTTGCCCTCCCAGGTGCCCTCGACGCCGGCCAGTACGTCATCGGGGCGTTCGTCGCGGACGATGTGCCAGGCGTACTCCTCCAGCCAGCCGCCGCCCAGGTAGCGGGCGGCTTCGCCGTCATGGAAGGCCAGCTCGATGCCGCGATCCCATTCGATCAGTTCGTGGGGGCGAATGGCCTCCAGCGCCTCGTACCAGCGGCCGTGGGGCGGGCGCTCGAAGCTCTGACGCGGGCGCACCAGGATGCCGTCACGGTCGATGGCGACGCTGGCCAGGGTATTGAGGGCGCCGAGGAAATCGCTCAGGCTGCCGGCCCGCTCACCCAGCCACTTGGTGAGCGGCTTGCGCCGAGTTGCGCGATCGACCCACAGCGCATCGCGCGAAGTGGCTGCGCGCAGGGTCATGCCGTTGGCGGCCAGATAGGTGTCGATGTCCAGCACCGCACGCATGGGTCGCTGCGGGTGATCGCGGTCGGTGAGCGATTCCAGGCAGCCGTGCTCGGTGTCGGTATAGATCACTTCGGCCTGTAACAAGTCGCGGAACACCTCGACGAAGGCCAAGGCCATGAGCTTGGTGCCACCGGTGGCGTTGAGCACGATGGACTGGCCAGGGTGATCGGCCTCCAACTGGCTGGCGAGTTGGGTGGCGTAGTCGAGCAACTGACCCAGGCCGGTGCTGGGCACGCCGCTGTGGACGGTATAGGGGATGGTGTAGCGCTGCAGCAGCTTCTGGAAGCGCCGGCTCTCGGCCTGCATGTCTTCGCTCACCACCAGGTGCACGTGGACGGGGCGGTCCATCAGCACCGGGATGAGATTGGGCAGCAACTGCCCGGAGATCAAGCAGACCTGCACCTGCGGGCGGGTGTCATGGTCGTTCATTGTGGGTCCTCCTCACGGATCGCGATGACGAAGTATTCCTCCAGTCGCGCCCCCAGATTGCGCAGAGTAGCGGCGTCCAGTTCCTGGCCGCGCAGGGTGGCGGGGAGATCGAGGCTCAGATGCAGGTAGCGCGCGCCATGCTGGCAGACCGTGGCGGCCAGATGCACGGGCAGCGAACCGATCACCACATCGCCCGGGGCGATGAGGTCCGGGTCGAGGTGTTCGAGCACCCGGTCGAAGTGGATGCCAGCCTCCCGGGCCCAGGCCAGGGCACCGGGGTGGCGGGTGACGAAGAATATGGTCATGGAATCCTGCCAATTTGTTATCGAATGGTCGACAGGCGGCGGTGCCGGGGCGTCCCTGCCAAAGAGCATGGCGGGCGCCGCCTGTCCTGATGCGGACTCTGCCAGAGCCGGGCGGCGGTGACCGGGCCGGCAAGCTTGTGGCGACCTCTCATGCGGGGCCGCGATCCCTTCTTCATCAGCTCTGGTTTGAAACAGCAAAGACGGGCCGTTCTGGGCAAGGCCGGCCCGTCAGGGTGAGATTCTGCCGGATTGTCAAGGAGCAGTGCCGTCAGCTTTGGGTTGCGAGCGGTCCGAAGGCAAATGCGAGGCGCTTGGGAAAGATCAGGATCAGGGTACTGGCTTCCAGGTGCTCATGGTTATCGTGGAAGTTCATGCCGCCATCCTGATCAGGGTGACGATGCTGGTTTCCAACAGCGAAGCACTGGAAATAAGGCGCCGCGGGTCCTGTTCGATGCAGGTCGCCAGCTTGGCAGCTTCGGGCTCGGCCAAGATGATGGCGATGAGAGCCGATGTGTCGATGACCATCAGTGCGGCAACCCCGACTTGTCATACCCGATGATCTGGTCTGGTGTGGCAGTGCTGAGATCGGGCAGAGCAGCGCAGCGGGTGGCGATGGCCATGATCTCGTCGCGCAGGCGTACGGGCGTTTTACCACTTTCCCTTGCCAATCGCTCGGCCACGGCTCTACGCATAGCCTCGGTCAGGCTCTCGCCGGTGGCGGCGGCGAACTCACGGGCCAGGCAGTCGGTTTCCGGGGCTTCGATGTGCAGGCTCAAGCTTGTGTCCTTCTCAAGAAATGAAATCCTCGCCTTAAACCTAAGATCGGGATTGGCGTTCCTCAATCCGCCGTCCCGACGAGTAGTTTGTTGGGGGCGGCATAGAGCTTACTGGCGCTCAGCGCTTATCCTCCAGACGCAGCAGCAGCCAGCCGAAGGGCAGCGCGAGCGCACGCCCGCTGATATCGGGGCGGCAGCGGCACAAGGTGCGGCTGGAGCCTTCTTCGCCCGGTTTGAAGGGCTGTTTCTTCTGGGCGTTCCAGCCCTGGCGCAGTTTATCCACGGGGAGCGATTCGAAATGACCCAACCCCCGTGCCGCCGTGGGAATGGCGGCATGCGGAGTCGGGCAACGCGGCTCGGCAATCCTCCCGCCAATCCTCTCGCGCCGAGGAGGGGACGGGCCACGAAGGGACATGGCAGTGCGGAACAAAGAGCACCTGCAAGCAGATGTCGTCGTGCGAGGAGGCCGTGTACTTCCTTAAAAAATGCGGCCTTTCACGTCTTGACAGGGACCACGACGGCATCCCCTGCGAATCCCTTTGCCGCTAGCGCCCCTCGGCCAGGTAGTCGGCCAGAATCTCGAGGATGGCCCGCCGGTCTTCCTCGCCCAGCGTGCCGGCTTGCGGGTCGGCCATGAGCAGCCCACGGCGCGGCATCTTGCGGGTGCCGAACTCGTGATAGGCGGCATAGGGCTTGCCAAAGCCCACCGCCACCTCGAAGGGCCCGGCGCGGTGGGTGCGCGAGTCCAGCAGCTCGCCGGTGCGGTAGAGGATCGCGCCGCGCCCCTTCTTGGCCTTTTCGGTGGCGGGGCGCAAGGGGGCCCAGGGGCGGCCGGCCGGGTCGCGCCGGGTCTCGAAGCGGGTGGCGATGCGGGTTTCCATCTCCTGCCCGATGGCGCGCATGGCCGGGGTCATGTCGGCCACGCGCCGGGCAAGCTGCTTCAGCGCCTGCCGGACTTCGCGGTCATCGATGTCGATGCGGATCATGCGGCCTCCTGTGCTATATTGGACTCGCAGCCCTGACGCGGTGTAGCCCGATGGGTAAGGGTGGCTGCCCGCAGCGCCGGGTAAGTGGATGCCGGTTCGAGTCCGGCCTCGCGTCAGAGCGCGCTGTCTTGAGTGGCGAGTCGTGGCAAGGGGGGT